>NZ_CP022347.1:1043179-1390906 GCF_002238335.1 Campylobacter avium LMG 24591 | reverse complement strand
AAAGTCCAAGGACATAACAGACATAGTAAAGGTTATAAAAGATATAGCTGAGCAGATAAATTTGCTAGCACTGAACGCAGCCATTGAAGCGGCAAGGGCTGGAGAATACGGACGCGGCTTTGCGGTGGTTGCTGATGAGGTTAGAAATTTGGCAGAAAAAACAGAAAAATCTCTTAGTGATATAGAAGCAAATGTAAGCATGCTAACTCAAAGCATAAATGATATGAGCTCATCTATACAAGAACAAGCTCAAGGACTAGCTCAAATAAGCACAAACATAGATGAGCTTGAAGCTGTTATGAATAATAGCTTAGATTTGGCGAAAAAGACTGATGAGTTGGCCTTAAAGGTTGATGATATTTCTCATAAAATGACAGCTGATATATCTAATAGAAAATTCTAAGCCTACTCAGGCTTAGAAGCTTTTAAAATCTGTAGTTTAGACCTATGCTAAATAAATGCATGTCATCTGGTTGAATTTTTCTTGTATTGTTTGCAAACATCTTTTCTGGTAAGGAAGAATCGAAGTATTTGTATTTGCCCTCAAGTTCTAAATAGCTTAGCACTTTATAGGTCCAGCCAAGTTCGCCGCCCCAACCAAAGGCGTTTTCATTGCCATACTCGCCGCTTGTTTGTGCGAAAACCTCTCCTAAAGATAAGCCTGCAAAAATGCTAAAATCCTGTGTTAGATAGTAATTTACATCGGCATTTATGGTAAGCAAATTTGCCCTAAAATCTTTTGTTATATTGCCAGAGCCGCCGTATCCTGAGTATGTGTAGTCTATGTAAGGTCTAAAAGAAATTGCCTGGCTGTAAAACCACTCATAACCAGCCTTTATGCCTAGGTTGTAGCCATTTATATTTTTATCATTATCAGCGCCTTCAACCAAGCCGCCAAAAAGCATTCTCTCATCACTTATAGTTCCCAAAGAATACCCAACGCTAGCACCAGCAAAAAAACCATTCTCATTTGCAAGGGCTACAGCACAACTTAAACTTAATACTAAAACTGTCTTTTTTAACATCATCTCTCCTTGTATTTGAAATTTCAAGTATTATAGTGCTTTATTATTTTCTTTTGTCAAACAAGATAATAAAATAGCTTGAATTTGCTTATTTGCCTATGCTTTGCTTATCAAGCCCTTTTTGTAGCATTAAATCAACTATGGGTTGTTCTCTTTTATTTGCTCTTTTGCAATGATCTTTTTGAAAAAAATCCGTAATTTTTATGACAAATTTAGCCCATTTTTTATCTCTTTGCCTCCAAGCGTGAGACGAGACACTCTCCCAAGCGTAGCCATTAAAGACAGTTGCATTTACAAAATGATCCATCGCTCTAACGCCCTGTCTTACCCTGGCAACGCTTATAAAAAGCCCCACAAAGACTATAAACAAATACCCAAATATAAATAAAGGCACAACAGCACAAAGTAAAATAGTCCCAGCTAATTTTTCTTTCATATCTTATCTTCTTATAAATTTAATGCTCATGCCATTTGCGGAACGAACAGTTAGCCGTCCTACCACATCCGGAGTGAAATTTTCTTTTAACTGTAATTTGTATTTTTTTAAAATAGAAGCTAAAATTATCATAGCTTCTTGCATGGCAAAGCCTTGGCCTATGCAAATTCTTTCGCCCATGCCAAAGGGCATGTAAGCATCTTTGTTTATCTGCTCGTCAAATCTTTGTGGCTTAAATTCGTGCGGGTCTTGCCACAATTTGCTATGTCTGTGTATTAGCCAAGGTGCTACGACAACGCCTGAGCCTGCTTTGATTTCTTTGTCTCTTATTTTGGTATCTTTCTTTGCCGTTCTAGGAAAAAAGCCAACCGGAGGATATAGTCTTAGGGCTTCTTTAAAGATATTATTTAAGACTTTAAAAGCTTTAACATGAGCTATGCTAAGCTCTTCTCCTTTGGTAATTTGCATAATTTCATCATAAGCTTTTTCTTGCCAACTAGGCTCAACACATAAGCAGTAAAGCGTCCAAGTGAGCGAAGAAGCTGTTGTCTCGTGTCCTGCTAAAAATAGCATTGATACTTGGTCTAAAATTTCTTTAAATGAAAAAGGCTCGTTTGTATCCGCGTCTATCACCCTTAGTAAAGAGGCTAGTATATCTTGTCTGTAATCAGCCTTGCCCTCTCTTTGCTCATCATATCTTGGCTTAATGATTTGTGCGAGATTGTCTCTTATACAAGCACCAGCCTTCATACGCTTGTTTTCTCCCAAAAGCTTTGAAAGCCATTTAGGAAAGCAAAACATCTCTCGTATGCCTGTGCGTATGGTTTCTTCTTGCATTATGCTAAAAGCCTTTAAAATTTCTTTGCCCTTTTCTTCATCAAGCTTAGCACTCATGATAGTTCTAAATATCACATCCGCCGTTACAAAAGTCATCTCCTCATCTGCGTCGATAAAATCTTTGTCTTTTTTCTCAAGCCTGATTAAAAGGTCATTAGCCGCGTCTTTCATCAGCTCAAAAACCTTGTTTATCCTTGTCATTTCAAAGCTAGGCATTAAAAGTTCTCTTTGTTTTTTCCAAACATCTCCATTTGTTGTAAAAATGCTTACGCCTAAAAGCGGCTCTAAAAGCCTGTGCAATAATTCTGACTTTGGAAATTCCTTAACCTCATCAACCATAATCCTTTTTACTTCTCTTACATCATTTACCACATATAAATCAAAGCCAGGCATTTTCACCCTACCGCTTTGCATAGAATAGCTCTTTTCATACAAGCCATCTAGCCAAGAACGTCTTTTTAGCAAAAAGGTCATAAGCGTTGAAGCTTTAGTCTTTTTAGGCTTTGGGTGAAAGGGGCAAGCCATCGCAACTCCTTATATTTTCTCTTCTAATTTTTTTTTATCCACTATGAAGTTAAAAAAGTCATAAATTCCATCTTTTTTTCTCACAGCTTCTAGATACAAAAAATGAACTCTGTAAAGGTTTTTTCTAATCTTTCTATACTCCTCTTTTTCATAAAGCTTGTAAAAGGCTGCCGAGAGGAAGTGAATTTTTAAATTTATTTTTTTTACATTGGCAAGTTTTAAGAAATTTAGTTTATAAAAACACGCACCGTCAATCTTTGAGGTAAAATCAAGCCAGAACAAGCTCTTGCTAGCAATAAATTCCAACTGCTCTCTAAAGTTTTGGGCATCTTTGTGCAGGCTTAGCAAGGGTATGCACTCGCCTAGTGATAGGATTTTTAATTTATCTAAATTTAACTCATCTTTTGCTTGTAAAATTTTATATAGCACAGGGATTAAAAGCATGGTGCCAACACTATGAGCGCACAAGATAAGTTCAAAGTCTTGATTTTGCCTTAACTGTTTTATTATTCTTTGTGCAAACTCATCACATCTTTGCTCAATATTTTCAATCTTGCCCTTAGAAAGCAGTGCCGCAAACACGCAAATTCTTAGTATCCACAAAGAAGCCGTTGCCTTGCCTATTTTAATTACAAGTTTGTTGCCAAAATAGATGAAAATCAAGCTTAAAACTAGGGCTAGATAAATGTTTGAGATAAAGATAAAAAAAAGATATGCAAGAAAAAATACCAAAAAATACGAAAAAGCTATGTAAAGAAAGGGGTAAAGCCCAGCTATAAAAGCCCCTTTGTTTAGCTTAAAAAATTGTATAAATAATAAATTTAGAAAATAAAACCTTGCAAACAAGCACATATCTTTCATAATGCCAATAAAACCTTCGTGCCAATTTTGCCTTACTATATCATTCCACAACAAAACATTATAAGTGGTTTGGCAGTCTTGTGCAAGTATCTGCCAAGAATTGTGAGAGTTTTTGCTTAGCTTGTACTGTGTTTTATGAAGATTGTTGTAAATATTTAAATTTTTTTTAAATATAGAATAATAATGTCTAGCGGTTCTAGGATCGTAACCAGCTAGATAAAACACAGACCTTTGCATAGAAATCCTTAAAAATAATCCTTAATTATAGTCTTATTTGGATTAATAAAGGTTTAAAGCTTGTTTTTATAGAAATTTGAGTTGATTTGGTTGTTGATGAGCAAATAAGCTCTTAAATTTGCGTACATTCTGTAATTTGGCTTGTAAGAGTGTGCTTGCCTCCAAAACAAATCAAGGGATTTTTGATAAGTAATGCCATCTATGTTGTAAAACGCTTCTCCGCATACTTTTAAAGGGCAGTTGTGATACAAGGCAGACAGTCCAACTGTCGAGTTTATGACTACGCAGCCTAAGGCATTGCTTAAAACTGTTGGCAGGTGAGAATCATGCACATAAATAACCCTGTCGCTTATATTGTATTGCTTGCTAAGGCTTTCTATAAGCTTTGCGTAGTTTTTGTATCCTCTATCCATGGGATGATGTTTAAATATTAAATAATGCTTGCTTCTAGCGTTGTTTGCAAAGGATGCGATGGTTTTTCTTATGAAAACTTCCACACTTTTGTATTTGTAATGCCTTGAAACCTGCGTATCATTATAGACTTGTAAAATGGCTATAAAGTATGAATTTTTAAGGTCTTTTTGTATTTTTTTATTTATATTTTTTTCGCTGAATTTATAAAGAATTTTTCTAAACAAAGAACGAATCCAAGGCAAAAGCTCTAAAGGACTTAATGAGCGGTGGTGCAAGGAGTTGTTATGAAACGCGGATAATAAAAATGCAAAAAACCAATACAAAAAAGCATAAAAGGCCATATACTTAAAGGCTCCCTTGATGTTTTTGTGCTCATCTTTTACTATAAAATCTTTACCTAGGTAAAAGCTTTTTTCTCTAGGGATGGGCGAATTTGCATTTACTCCGTTTTTTTCCAAGGTTATAAAACTCGGCCTTAAATACCCTTCCTCAAAGATGAACACATCTATTTTTAGCCTCTTAGCTATTTTTATAGCTATTCTGTGCACTGGCCTGCAGTCATTAAACAAAACTACGGCTTGAATTTTATTTTGCACACAAAAATCTTTGAAAAAATATCTAAAGTGGTTGAAATTTCCCTTGTAAGTTGTGGCATTAAAAGGGTAGAAAAATCTATCTCCTCCGTTAAAATTTATCTTAAAAACATTTGCATTTTCTTTTTTCATCAAAGAGGCTAAGCGTCTAAAATAAGGACCTATAGGACTTTGCAACAATAAGACATTTTTGTTTTTAAAATTTTTTACATGCTGTTTTAGTTCCATAGCCCACTCTTTGCAAGTTTTTCATAGCCTCGCCTTGCCTTTCTTAAGGCGAAATTTCTTAGCGTATTTGCATAAGCAAAGCACTTATCGTTAAGATACCTATCTCTAAGCTCTAGCATTGAGGAAAAAGCACTTTCAAATTCGCACAAATGCTTGGTTTTTGCATTGATATATCTTGGATAGATTAGCAAAACCCCGGCCACTAGCTCATCTAAGCTTAGCTTTCTTGTTCTTCTATCGCATTGTAGCATATCTGTTGTAAGCCCCCAGCCCGCATAAAACGGCATGCCATATGCAAAGACCTTTTTTTCTCTTAACAATGCCTCAAAGCCAACTGTAGAACTTATAGTATGCACTTCGCTAGCAAGCTCTAAGCAGCTGTGAATGCTTGCTTCTTTAATGATTTCATCGCAGTACTTAAGTATAAGTTTTTCATCTTTTAGCCCTTGTCTATTGCCGCTTAAAACATCTGGGTGAATTTTATAAAGTATGTAGGCATTTGGCTCTTTTTCTCTTAAAATTTTTATAAGCTCTAAATATTTTATTTCGCAAGATGAAAGCAGCACAGAGGCATCATCTTCAACCTGTGCAGGCACTAATATAACTTTTTTACCCTTTGTTTTATCCTTGCTAAATTCGTAATATTTGGCTTCGTTGTATTTGGAAAATTTGTGCTCTACTACATTTTTTCTAGCTTCTTTGGCTCTTTGTAAAAGTTCTTTGCTAAATTCGTGCTTTTGCAAGATATCCTCTAAATCACTAGGCCTTGTAGAATCCATATATAGTCCCTTGCTATCCACAACCAAAGAATACGCCCTTGTTAAATCAGAGCCCAAAAACACAGAACGCACAAAGCCATCTTCTACCCTGTGAATTTTCACATCTTTATCAAGATATTTTTTTATTTCCTCATCTTTTATCAAGGCACCCCAAACGAGAATTTTATCGTTTTTGTCTATTTTAAATTTTTTAAGATCCTCAACTTTGGATACAAAGACTATTTTATTTGACTTGGCTTTGAAAAAATCCCTCAC
The DNA here is from genome assembly GCF_002238335.1 of Campylobacter avium LMG 24591. NCBI lineage: Bacteria > Pseudomonadati > Campylobacterota > Epsilonproteobacteria > Campylobacterales > Campylobacteraceae > Campylobacter > Campylobacter avium. The sequence goes on along the minus strand of NZ_CP022347.1, from coordinate 1,384,716 downwards.
AAAAGACCTTTTCCAAAGGGTAAAATTTACGAAAAATAAGGTATTTGAGTTGAAATTTTCTATGTTTTTGTATTTGTGCAAGGTTTTTATAGTGTCAAAAATATCACTTTTTTTGTCGGCGTAAGGATTGTAATAGCTAGCATAAAGCAGATAAAAGGCTGCGAAAAGCTCTTCTACGCTTCTTTTTTTCACTCTCCTATCACATTTTAGCATATCCGTTGTAAGCCCCCAGCCCGCGTAAAATGGCATACCATAACAAACGCAGTCCACCCCCATAATCAAGGCCTCAAAGCCCATAGTGGAAGTTTTTGTATAAACCTTGTGAAAATACTTTAAAAGCTCTATGGGGTTAAAATTTTCACTTAAAATTCCCACATCACTTGGAAGTTTTTTAATGTCAAAGTCAAGTTCTTTTTTGCCGCTTAGCACATCTGGATGAATTTTTACATACACCTTGGCATTATTTTCCTCTTTAGCCTTTTGTATCATATCTAGAGTGTTAAACTGCAGTGCTTGGCCGTATTTTAAGGAGTAATCATTATTTGCCTGAGTGATGATTAACACCCTTTTTTCATCATCTTTAAACAAATTCTTGGGAACTTTTTTGTTGTTATTATATTTGCTAATTTTATAAGTTTTGATTAACTTTATCGCTTGCCTAGCCCTTTTTAAGATATCCTCATCAAATTCATATGTGTTTAGTATGTACTCAAGCTTGCTAGCTTTTGTGCTATCGTAGTAAATTCCAATATCATCGCTTACAATGCTAAAGGTTTCTAAGCTTTCAAAGCCTAAATTTAAAGACCTTAGCAAGCCATCTTCTAAAAGCAAAAATTTAGCACCGTGTTTTTTCGCCAATTCCACGGCCTTACATCCTGATTTCTTGCGTCCCCAACCAAGAAAAATATCATCACTTGTGATGTTTTTAAAAGCTGTGTAAAATTCTGCCTCGTAAAAGTTTTTAACAGTTTTAATTAATCTCCTAGAGCTAGTATAAAATTTCCCCATACGAAATTATAACCAAAAAAAACGAATTCAATTACTTGCATTTTTTTCTACAGTAATGTTGCTATCAAGATTTTTTATCACTAAGGTGAGCTCTGAAGCCTTTTGTGGTTGCATTTTTGAAAGAATTCCAGAAATTTTTCTAGGCTCTAAAGAAAGCATAATTTTGCTCGCCTCCTCACTATCCATTTGCGAAAGAACATCGGCTATGGCACTGTCTTTCATAGAGGAGTAAATTTCTGTTATTCTGCCCTGAGTTTTATCCTCTATGGCCTTTAAATTTTCCTCGCTTTTTTTAAGGATTGCGTCGTTTTCTCGTTTTGTTTGCTCTATCTTTTGTAAGGTGGCATTTAACTCGGCTTCTTTTTGTAACAAAGCTTGCATTTTTTCTTTTTGCAAGGCTTCAAACGAGGCTTTGTAAGCTTCTAAGGCTTGTCTTGCCTCATCAAATTCCCTTGTTTGCAGCTCAAGTTCTTGTTTTCTGCTTTCTAAAAGCCTTTCTTCCTGTGCTGAAAGGTAGATAAATGCTAGAAAAAAAATCGCAATACTTTTTTTAATCATTTGTTTTCTCTCCGTAAAAATGCCTGCTAATGGCTATTTCGTCTATGAATTTTTCCTCTTCTTTTTTTAGTTTTTTTTGAAGCTCTTTAAGCTCTTCGCTTTCTAGGTATTTGATTTTTTCATACTCTAAATTTGCCTTTTTGTAAAGCATTTGATAGTGCGCCACTTCTTTTTTGCTTAATTCTACTCTTTGTTTTTTTTCCTCTTTAAAAACCCTTGCCACATCCAAAAATTCCAAGCTCTGCCTTAAATTTTGCACAGAGCCAGAACTTGGCAGTTTGATTTCCTCGTACTGTTTTAATGCTAGTTCAAGTTCTAGCTCGCTTTGTCTTTGCCTGTTTCTAGCCTTGCTTAAGGTGCTTTCTGCCTTGTCTAAGGCTTGTTTTTTTACCTTTAAAACAGAGCTGTATTTTGTTTTCATAAGATTATAATATCTTCCCTTTCAGCAGAGGTTGATATATACTTTATCTTAGTTTTTGTAAGTTCCTCTATGCGGGCTATGTAGTTTTTAGCATTTTTAGGCAAGCTATCAAAGTCCCTTATGCCCGCACTTTTATCCCAGCCTTCAAGTTCTTCGTATATCGGCTTAGCGTTTTCTAAATCATTTGGAAGATAAGTAATCACTTCTCCATTATACTCGTAAGCCTTGCAAATTTTTACCTTTTCAAAGCCATCGAGCACATCAAGCTTCATCAAGGCTAGATAATCAAGCCCATTTAAGCTAGCAGCGTATCTAACAGCCACAGCGTCAAAATGCCCGCACCTTCTAGCTCTGCCCGTGCTGGTGCCTATTTCATTGCCTATCTTAGCTATCTTTTCTCCTACCTCGCTTAAATCCTCGCTAGGAAAGGCACCATTGCCAACCCTTGTGGTATAGGCCTTTGCTATGCCTATAACCTTGCCGCACTGTTTAGGGCTCAAACCAAGTCCATTTAATGCCCCGCAGCTTGTGGTGCTAGAGCTAGTAACATAAGGATAAGTTCCGTGGTCTATATCCAGCATGGAGCCTTGTGCGCCCTCTATCAAAATCTTTTTACCCTCATTTAAAGCCTTGTAAAGCATTAAATTTGTGTCTGTTATAAAGGCTTCAAAAAAGTCTTTGTAAGATTTTAGCTCCTCTAAAAGCTCATTTTCATTTGGTTTTTTTATATCAAAAGCCTTAAAAATATCCTCATACATGGCAAAGTCAGCTAATATATCAGCACAAAGTTTTTGCGGATTTAAAAGCTCAAAAACTCTATGTCCTGTGCGCAAAACCTTATCAGCATAGCATGGTCCTATGCCTCTGCCGGTGGTTCCTATGGCTTTTTTACCACGCATTTTTTCTCTAGCTAAATCCATAAGGGAGTGGTGTTTTAAATTTAAATGTGCTTTTTGGCTTATGAAAAGCTTGTTTTTCAAGTCTCCAAAAGGCTTCATCTCCTCTTTTAAGGCTTCTAGCGATAAGACTACCCCGTCTCCTATGATGTTTGTGCAATTTTCGTGCAAAACTCCTGAGGGTATTAGGTGAAGTGCGTATCTTTTGCCATTTGTCCATATGGTGTGCCCTGCGTTGTGTCCGCCAGCAGACCTGCACACAAAATCATAATCCTTGCACAGCTTATCTACTATCTTGCCCTTGCCCTCATCACCCCATTGAATTCCTATGATAATATCAGCACCCACTTTTGCTCCTATTTTAATGCTTCTTGTAAGATTGTTTGTTTAGGATATACAAAGATACTTTCTCTAAAAATTTGTATATTTTCCTTATCATCAACGGCAAATGCCTTTACAGTCATAGGAAATACTGTATCTTTCGTATCATCTTTTATAAGCTCTTTATGTGCTTTGATGACAACGATTTGCTTAGACTGTTCTTTAGGTTTTAGGGTAAAAGGCTTGCTAGGTCTTAGAATTTCAAGCTTTTCGCCACTATCTCTTAAGGTAGCTTCAAAATAATACTCATGCGGCTTGTCATCGGTGTTTTGAAACAAAAAGATGTAGGAATTACTAACTTCTAAAGAATTATCACTTAGCTTTTGTATATGATAAAGTTCTGTGCTTCTATTTATGTTTAATAACATATTTTCCTTTTTCGTTGTCATTAGCATAAGTGCTACGAAAACTATGCCAAGCACCACAAGATAAGCCACTGTTCTAAATCTAAAATATTTTACCTTATTGCCCGTTTGGATGGCTTGAGAGCTAGTCCACTGTATCAAGCTTGGGCGGTCAAACCTCTTTTGCACCACAGAGCAAGCGTCTGCACATTCTAAGCAGTTTATGCAGTCAAGCTGCATGCCTTGTCTTATGTCTATGTGTGTAGGGCAGACCGTAACACAGGCTTCACAGCCTATACACTCGCCTTGAGGAGGTTTTTTGTGTAATTTCGTTTTACCATCGTATATAACACCACCTCTTTTTTCATCGTATATCACCTGAACTGTGTCGTGGTCGAACATAACTGATTGTATCCTAGCATAAGGACAGACATAAACGCAGAATTTCTCTTGTATATAAACCACATCAAAGGTTAAAAACAAGGACGCGCAAAATAAAATTCCAAGTAAAAGTAAGTGATTTGCCGGGTCTTGTATATAAGCAAAAAAGTCCTCAGGCGGCACAAAATACCAAAGCAAGTTGCTTGTAACTACCAAAGAAAGTATGTAAAAAAGCAAGATAGCAAGTAGTTTTTTAGCCAAATTTCCGGGATATTCTTTTTGTTTATCATGTATATTTTTACGAATTTTTAGCAGTTTTGTTTGTATAAAGTCTCTATAAATCACCCTAAATATCGTTTGAGGACAGGCCCAGGCACACCAAATTCTACCGGCTAGGGTTGTAACAAAAAATATAGTTAAAAAAAGTCCTATCAAAATAAAGGGCATTAAAAAAAGCTCTTGAGTGCTAAAGGATACGAAAAGTAAATCAAGTTTTTTATGGTCAAAACTAAGCAAGAAAAAATGATTTCCATTAATGCGAATAAATGGCATAACAAGAGCGATAATAGCTATCAAAGCATAAACAGTATATCTTTGTTTGGTGAAATTTGTAATCTTAGCTTGCATTGTAAATCTCCTCTTTTTCAATTATAACACAGAAAAAAATACTTTTCTTAAATTCTAGCTTATTTTTTTGCTATAATTTCGCTTTTAACTTTTTAATGAAAGGTGGTGAGGGTAGTGCCAGGAGTTAAGGTACATCCTAACGAGTCTTTTGACGAGGCTTATAGAAAGTTTAAAAAGCAAGTGGATAGAAATCTCATAGTTACTGAGGTAAGGGCTAGGAGATTTTTTGAGCCTATGACTGAAATTCGCAAGAAGCAAAAAATTTCAGCTCGTAAAAAAATGCTTAAAAAGCTCTATATGCTAAGACGTTACGAATCAAGACTCTAATCAAAGCCCTTTTTTAGGGCTTTGATCTTTATCTAGCCAAGAATTTTCCTCAAAAAATGTATTAAAGCTACATAAAAGAGTATAATTTTAAAAATTTTTCAAATTTTTCACTTTTTTATTGACGTCATTAATCGTTTTTTTTGTTATATAATCTTTTCCGCATTTTTAACTTAAATTTAAAGGTTTTGCTGTGAAAAGGGCTCTTTTTTACTCTCCTTTTTAGCTTCTTTTGTCTTTGCTTTGAAAAGTGAATGGGTGGGTGAGATAGAGGATAGCCCTGTAAATTTAAATGACGGAGAAAGTAAAACTGTTATACTAAAAAGAGACCCTAGTAAAGATGGCAATGTCTTTGGTGGAAGCTACCCATTGTATTTCTACTATTTTACTTCATCTGGCTCTTCAACACTTACACTTCAAAAAGATCCAAGCCTTAAAGATATGAGCTACTATTATAGAAAGTCTTATCACAGTAAATCCAGGCTCTCATTTGATTATGGATTTAAACAGCATAGAGGGTAAGGGTTTGTTTAAACTATATAATTCGGGAGGTATAATTGTAAGTGGCTCAACCGTGGATATCAATAATGTAAATACTTTTATTGTAGATGTTGGATCTGGAAGAAGCGTGACGGTTGAAGATGGAGGTACTTTAAATATAAATAATGTAGATAGCTTAATAAATGTATCAAGCACTAGTGATTCAGCTTCTATATACAACAATAATTCCACCATTTATATAGATGCCGATGTTTATAATTATAATAAAGATACTACACAGGGTGCAGGATATTTGCTTCAAACAGGCGAAAACGCTAAAACAACTATAGGGGTTCTTTTTATAATGCTGGTTTTAAGAGTGATAATGGAGGTAGAGAGTACGCTTTAGTAGAGATAAACGGCGGAACTTTTACTGTAACTGGAAATTTTTATAATGGCAAGAATGATCCTTCCTCTTCTTCTAATGACTATCGCGGTATTGGAAATTTAAAAGCCTATAATGGAGCTGTGATAACAGTAGAGGGAGATTTCATAAGCGATGCACAAGGAGATAGCTTTAGCACTTCGACAAGCTATCGCTCAACCGTTGATTTAAATGACGCAAATTTAGTGGTAAAAGGCAAATTTGACGCTTATAGAAGTGATATCTTTCTAACAAATTCGGCTAAAATTTACACTACCGATTTTACTTTAAATAATACTGCTACTATGAATTTCGTAGGAGGAGATTTAGGCTTTGGTTATATAAATGCTTCATCTTCTGCTAATTTTAATGGCGTAACTAACTTTCAACTCATAGGGGCAATTGCTAAAAATGATAATATGTCTTATCTTTTTCTAGAAAGTAAGGATGTTAGTGGCAATATAAAAGAAGGTTCTGTAACTGTATATGATAATTATGGAAATCCTCTTTCTGATTCTGGCTACACCACAAACATAGTTAAGGTGGGAGATAAATACTTCTTAGTCTTTGGCGAAGCAAATAATGAGGGGAATGAAAATTACCCTAATGCAAATGCTCAGCCTCCCGGAGGACACTTAGCCGGTTATAAAAATGGAATTCAACCGGACGGCGATACTGAAGGAGGAGACAATCAAGGTGGTGGCGAAACCACTCCACCAAGCTCTGAGCTCTGACCCTATCTACAATGCTATTTATGAAGCCTTAGATGGCTCTCTTATAGAAAATGATAATGTTATAAGAACTGCTGCTAGTACTGTTGAAAAACAAATTGAGACTATGCAAGATGAAAGAAAAACATATCAAGGGAATTTAATATATCATAATATGTTAGGTAGAATTGCTCATCTTAGTAGTAGAAATAATAATATTGCTTTTAATAGAAATACTAATAATTATGCACTTTCTAAAAGAAATAATAATTATGCACTTAATAACAACAAAAACAATAACTATACTAACAACAATAACAACAATAGCTATTATACTTCTAATACAATAGACACAAAATATAACAATAAGAACTTCAGCTTCAACACCAAAGATAGCTTTGCTTCTTTAGTATCTGATTATACTCCTTATTATTTAAACTACAATCAAGATGAAAGTAATAATGTCTATATCTCTGCCTTAGCAGGATATAGTAATTATAAAAATAGTTCAGGCTCTGAATTTGGAGTAAGCTTTGGTTATGATAAAGAAATAGAAGATGATTTCTTTGGAGGTTTTTATGCTTCTATAAGTAATTCATACATTCAAACTGAAGGTATGAATTTAGATGGTTTTAACTATAGTTTAGGTTTATACTCAAGAGTTTATATGCCACTTTCACTTGAGCTTGATGTATTAGGATACTATGCAAATAATCATAATAAATACGATAGAATTTTTGCTGGTTTAAGCTCTATTTATCAAGGAGATTATAAAAGACATAATATAGGAGCACAAGCTAGACTTGGATATAGATTTGAATTTAAAAATGAACATAGTTTAAAACCTTATCTTGGTATATTAGGAAGCTATTATAATATGCCTGAGTATAAATAAAATGGCTTACTACCTATAAGCAGAAGCACAAATACTTTTACAAGCTTATATGGTGTTTTATAGGTATAGAATATAAAAAAGAAATAAATACAGGAAGCTTTTTTATATCTTTAGAAGGAGTTAATGGAAAAGCTGTCTTTGGAGATAAGAACTATGAAATGAGCATAGGACAAGAAAAAATATCTTATGAAAATGAAAAAGAATTATTTGCAAATATCTTTGCAGGTGCATCTTTTTCTATGTCTAAAGACTTTGATATAAGTGCTTAATTTATGTCTTAAGCCTATGAGGGTGGCTTTATAAATGTGAATGGGAGTCTTGGGTTTAGGTTGGCGTTTTAAGCTTGAGTTTATTAAAGTATATTTTTTGAAGTTCAAAATTTAGAAAGTTATGAAGTTGAAGTTATGAATTTATACTTACACAAGCCCAAATTCAGTAGGTTTGAATTTAGGCTTGCTGGGCTTGTTAAAAATCTAATTATCTTACAATTACAGTTATTTTAAGAAATCTTATGCTTTTGTTTTGATAGTCTTTATTAAAATTTTTGATAATTTTTAAGCAAGATTGCAGATATTTTAAAAATATTTAATATTGGTAAATTTTATGTTTATAAAGTATTAAGATTTTATTTAATTTTGATAAAGAATTTCATCTTTTTTGAAATTTACTTGACTTTGTTTTTTTTTTTTTTTTGTACAATCTGCTAGTTTAAATCTATGATTTAAACAGGAATTTCCCCAAATTCAACCCAAAAGGTTCTCTTATGAAGAAAATTTTAGTTTTAAGTTCTATAGCTGTGGCATCTGCTTTATTTACGGCTTGTGCTGCTGTTGGCGTTGCACCTGTAACAGGTGTTTTATATACCGATACTTCTTCTCCAGTTGCAGTTGGTTCTGGTACTGGTTCAAAAGAAGGAAGAGCAACTTGTACTAGTATATTAGGCTGGATAGCAACAGGTGATTGTTCTGTCAAAGCTGCTGCAAGTGCTGGCGGTGTAGGTCAAATCAAGTCTGTTGACTATAAAACAAAAAGCATACTTGGTATATACGCAGAAGTTACAACTATAGTAAGAGGTAACTAATTTTTGGGCTTGCAAAAGCCCAAATTTACTTTCTTTATTTCTTTAAAAAATCTTTAAATTTTAGTTTTTTGTGAAGTTTATTGCATTACGCCGATGTAGGATTTTATTATATTGCTAAATGCTGCTTGTTTTTGCCTGGCTTGTATGAATTTTTCATTTAAAGTTTTTACATCATTGCTTATTTGTTCTAAATTATCTTGTTTTTCTGAAAAAAAGGTGTTTAGCTTTTGAAATTCCTTATTTAAGGACTCTGTGTAAAGTGAAAATATAGAGCTTGAGTTCACAAATTCTTTGATATTTACGCCTCTTTGATAGCCTATGTATTGTTGATACAAGGTATCTAGCTTATCTTTGCTTGTGTTTTGTTTATTAACCCCATTTACATAAAGATATAAATCAAAGCTCATATTTTGCGAGTTTTGCTCCAAGATGTAGCTTTTAAAAGAATCTTCGTTGTTTAGTAGTTTTTGTAAATTTTTATGTGCGTTTAGGCTTAGTTTCACGGGCTCTATAAAAAAATTATTATCATTTGCCTCTTTTAAGTCCTTGTGTATGAAATTCATCAAAAGCCCAGACTTTGAAATATCGCCGTTTTCGTTCATATAAGGCTTTAAAAGCTCATTTGTTGAGTTGTTATTTATCGCCTCATCAAAGGCAAAATCTGTTATTTTAATGCCCAAATTTAAGGGCGTGAAGGTATTGTTTAGCTTTTTTGCTTCTTTGATTTCATCGCTTGTATTGTAAATTCGTATAAGCTCGCCGTCAAGCTCGCCGTTTTTTGTGCTAAAGCCTTGATTTAGCTTTGAAATTTCAATCCTTGAAAGCATGGCATTATCATTTGTTTGAAATTCGCTTTCTATGCTTTTTAGGCTATTGTAGTATTTATTAACCACCGAGGCTATGTCTATCTTGGCTGGATTTAGCTCAGGATCTTGCCTTAACAACTCCTTTGCTATGCTTTGCACGCTTTTGATGTGTATGTCATAATCAAAAGGAAGAGAGGCAAACATATTAAAATCTTTTTCAAAAAAGCCTTGCTCGTTTGTTCTAAAGCCGTATTCGCTGGCGTAAGATTGCGAGTTTTGTATTATGTAGGTTTTGTTTATATCGCTATTAAATTCTGTATTATTTTCTTCGAAAGTTTTGCTTTTTACAGAGGATAAAGCTGTACTTAGCAGTGAAGAACTAGCGGTACTATTCGCATAAGAATTGCTGATATTCATTAAAAAACCTTCCTAATATTGCTAGGAAGGTTAAAGCAAAGTTCATTCCAATTATTTTTTAATCCAGCTCATCATATCTCTAAGAGAGGCACCGACTTTTTCAAGCTGATGTTCGCTTTCAACTCTTTTTCTGGTGTTAAATTTAACTCTTTTTCCGGCGTTAAATTCAGCGGTAAACTCACCCGCAAAAGTACCATCTTGTATGTCTTTTAAAACCTCTTTCATGGCCTTTCTAGTATCTTCTGTTATGATTTTTTTGCCTGTTCTATAATCCCCGTACTCTGCGGTATTTGAGATAGATGAGCGCATGGCAGCAAAGCCTCCAGCATAAATCAAATCAACTATAAGCTTCATTTCATGTATGCACTCAAAATACGCCATTTCAGGTTCATATCCAGCCTCAACCAAGGTTTCAAAGCCAACTTTCATAAGCTCAGTTACACCTCCGCATAAAACAGCTTGTTCGCCGAATAAATCAGTTTCTGTTTCGTCCTTAAAGGTGGTTTCTAAAATTCCAGCTCTTCCAGCTCCTATGGCACTTGCGTAAGCTAGAGCTATGTCTTTTGCCTTGCCGCTATAATCTTGATACAAGGCTATTAAGCTTGGAACGCCTTTTGAGGCCAAATACTCGCTTCTTACAGTGTGGCCAGGACCTTTTGGAGCTATCATAACTACATCTGTGTTTGGCTTAGGTTTGATTAGGCCATAGTGTATATTAAAGCCGTGAGCAAAGGCTAGGGTGGCACCGTCTTTTAAATTTGGAGCTATTTGGGTATTGTAAATATCAGCGGCTAATTCATCAGGCACTAAAATCATCACCAAATCAGCCTTTTTGCTAGCCTCATCAACGCTTAAAACCTCAAGTCCTGCTTCTTTAGCCTTTGCAACGCTAGAGCTATCAGACCTTAAGCCAATTACCACCTTTATGCCGCTATCTTTTAAATTTAAAGCATGAGCATGTCCTTGAGAGCCATAGCCTATAATAGCAACCGTTTTATCCTTAAGTAAGCTTAAATCGCAGTCCTTGTCGTAGTATTTTTTAATCATCGTTTCCTCCTTAATGTTTTATGATTTTATCAAAATAAACTGTGAATTTTTTATAAATTACAGTGAAAATTCACAACACCTCTTTCCATGGCTGTAATGCCGGTTCTAGTTTGTTCTAAAATTTCAAATTCTTGCATTTTTTCTAAATATTCATCTATGATTTCTGGAGATGCGACTAATTCTAGTATCAAGCTATCGTCTGAGATGTCTATCATCTTGGCATTGTATAAGTCGGCTAAAAGACATATTTTTTTTCTATCGCAAGATTTGATGTAAAGCTTTAAAAGCAACAAGTCCTTTAATATCATATTTGTTTCATCGGGCAAGTGTATGCAGTGTACTTCCACAAGCTTTGAGCTTTGCTTGATAACTTGAGTTATGATTTCTTCCTTTGCGTCTACTACTATGCTTATGCGTGAAACATTTTCTATACAAGTTTCGCTAACTGTGAGGCTTGAGATATTAAAGCCTCTTTGTGCAAATAGTAGGGTAATTCTTGCTAAAACGCCCGGATTATTATCTACAAATAAAACTATTACCTTTTTTTTCATCGCAAATCCTTATTTTACTATTATATTATCTACGCTACCGCCAGCTGGTATCATAGGTAAAACTCTCTCGTCTTTGTCTATTACGCATTCTATCCAGGTAGGCACGGTTTTTTCTTTTAAAGCCTCTTTTAAAGCCTCTTTAAATTCCTGCAAGCTCTTGCAAGAAAAGGCCTTAGCGTAAAATCCCTTGGCGACTTTCACATAGTCCATTTTTTTATTCATATCTGTGCTTGAGTATCTTTTCTCATAAAATTCACCTTGCCACTGCCTTACCATGCCTAAGGTGTTGTTGTTAAGTATAATGCTAATTATTGGCAGCTTGTGCTCAACAGCAGTTGCAACCTCGTTTAAATTCATGTAAAAAGAGCCATCGCCTGTTATGTGTATAACATCTTTTTGCGGTTTTGCAAATTTAGCCCCAATCGCAGCCCCGTAAGCAAAGCCCATAGTGCCAAGCCCTCCGCTTGTTAAAAAGCTTCTAGGGTATTTGTGTTTGCAAAATTGCACAGCCCACATTTGGTGTTGTCCAACATCAGTTACGCAGATTGCTTCCGAGTTTGTAGCTTCGTTGATGGCCTCCATAATGTTTTTAGGTATGAACTCGGTAGGATTATAATACTCATCTTGCCTTTTTTTCTCTTCGTCTTTAAGCTTTTGTATGTATTCTAGCCATTCCTTGCTTTGTGCTTTTGCGTCGCTACTTAAAAAGGCCTTTAAAATTTCATCTAAATCCCCTATAAGCTCGTAATCAACCTTTACATTTTTATTTATCTCGCTTAAGTCTATATCTATATGAATTTTTGTAGCCTTTGCGCCAAATTTGTTTGTATTAAGCGCAACTCTATCGCTAAATCTAGTACCAATAGCTATAATCAGCTCGGCCTCGTTTATAACGGTATTTGAAGTAACTGTGCCGTGCATTCCAACCAAACCTACATTTAAAGGTTCATCATAGGCTATATTTCCAGCCGCCATTATGGTATGAACGCAAGGAATTTGGGTTTTTACAAGAAAATCTTTCAAAACTTGCGTGTAGTCCTTTGTTCCGCCGCCAAAATACACTAAAGGCTTTTTTGAATTTTTTATAAGCTGAACCACCTCTTGTATGTTTTTTTGCAAGACATTGTCTAGTTTGTATTTCGCAGGCTCTTTTTTTGTCTTTCTTGCAAATTCGGTAATATCGGCCGATACATCCTTTGGTATGTCGATTAGCACAGGGCCTTTTCTGCCTTTATTAGCTATTTCAAAAGCTTTTCTAACCGTGTATGCTAGGTCTTTTACATCCATTACCATAAAATTATGCTTTGTGATTGGCATGGTGATTCCAGCTATATACACCTCTTGAAAGCTATCTTTGCCTATTAAACTCTTAGGAACATTGCCTGTAATTGCCACCAATGGAACGCTATCCATATAAGCTGTTGCAAGGGCTGTTACTAAATTTGTAGCGCCAGGACCACTTGTTGCTATCACAACTCCGGTTTTTCCGCTAGCTCTTGCATAACCGTCTGCTGCGTGAGCCGCACCGCATTCATCAACAGGCATTATGTGTTTTATTTTATCTTGGTATTTATAAAGCGCATCATAAATATTTAAAACCGCACCGCCAGGATACCCAAAAACAAGATCAACTCCTTGTTCTATCAAAACTTCCATAAGTATTTCAGAACCATTTAATTTCATAATAAATCCTTAAAAAATAAATAAAAATAAAAAATTTGAAAAATAAAAAAGATTAAAAGTTAAATGACAGGTATCAGCAGGACTAGGGTAGAAGAAGTGTTTTTAGTTAATTTTTGTGTTTTTCTTTTAAAAGCCGAGGGTTTGTAAGTTCTCATTGCATTCTCCTTTGTTAGTCTTTGTAGAATTCTAACTAATTTTTTCTAAATTTGTAAGTAAATGAGGCGATAAATAATTAGATATTACGAAATGTTACAGTTAAGCCTTATCTTTATAATTTTTAACTATCTCAAAGAGCCTTTTTTCATCCCCTTTTTGCGTACTTTCATAAAATTTCACATCTTTGCTTAAATATCTCTGCCTTACAAAGCCGCCAAAATCGTGAGGATAAAGATAATTTTTCTTATCTTCGTGCTTGTTTTTAAGATAGTTTGGTATTTCTAAGGCCTTGTTGTTTTTAACATAATCAAGAGCCTTGTTAATGGCCTTGTAGCTTGAGTTGGACTTCACGGCACTTGCTAGATAAACGCAGCACTGTGCTAAGATAATCCTAGCCTCAGGATAGCCTATGTTTTTTACAGCAAGCAGGGTGTTAGTGGCGACTGTTAGGGCATTTGTGTCGGCATTTCCAATATCTTCACTAGCAAAAATTAGCATTCTTCTTGCTATAAAATCAGCATTTTCATGAGCTTCAATCATCCTTGCAAGATAATAAAGAGCCGCATCAACATCGCTGCCTCTTAAGCTTTTTATAAAGGCTGAGATTAGGTCGTAGTGGCTGTCTTTGTTGTTTAGGTTTTGGCTTGTTTTTGCTTTTACCTTGTTTATATTTTCGGTTTTTAAATTCTTTTCATCAAAGACAAGGGCAAATTCTACCAAATTTAATAAGGCTCTAACATCGCCAGCACTAAGCCTTATGGCTAATTTTTTAGCCTCATCTTCTATCTTTATATCAAGTTCTTTGGCAAGTCTTAGTAAAAGTGTTTCTAAGTCCTTATCCTGCAAGGCTTTAAATTCAAAAAGCATACTTCTGCTTCTAATGCCAGAGCTTAGGACAAAGTACGGATTTTCCGTGCTAGCACCTATTAAAATGCAGTTTAAACTCTCCATTGGAAGCAAAAGCAAATCCTGCTGAGTCCTTGATAATCTGTGAATTTCATCTATGAAAATTAGTGGTTTATAAAGGCTTTGTTTGTATCTTTGGACTATATTTCTTAGCTCTTCCATTTTGAAAGACGCGGCATCAAATTCAAAAAAATCTAGCGAAAATTCCTTTGCTACAATCCTTGCAAAGCTCGTTTTTCCCGAACCAGAGGGGCCAAAAAATATACTGTGTGGAAGTTTTTGTAATTCTATAAATTTTTGAAATGTTTGTACAAGTTCATCTTGCCCTAAAAGTTCAGATAGTTTTTGTGGTCTAAATTTTAGGGCTAGGTTCATTATTTTAGTTTGTGGAATTTGGATTTTTTACTTCGCCGTCAAAAATTCCTTCCTCATCACTTAAATTTTCATCTCCAAGAATATTTATTTCGCTCTCTCTCTCACGTAAATTCTCATCTTCAAAAATATCTGTTTCGCTCTTAACCTCATTGTTAAAGCCGTAAGGAATGTTTTTAAAGGCTTGCGAGATATTATTTTCATTTAATTTGGCTGTGATGTTATTTTTATCGCTATCATCATAAATAAAATCAAGAACATATTTTCCATCTTTTTGAACAAACATAGAATCAAATCCAAGCAAGGCAAACATCAAGTGAATTTCGCCAAGTTTTTTATCGCTTATGACGCTAGCATTTGCTTTGGTTGCGTCTTTAGTAAAGCTAGCCTGTGCCTTTGCACTTACATTTGCATCGTTGATTGTGATTGAAAAATCATTAAGCTCTATCTTAGGCGAGGTGCTTGCAAACAAGTCAAAATAAAACTCTCCTGAGCTTTGCGACGAACTTATGGTATTAAACCATTTTGATGAAATATTGTTTGTGTTTAAGTCAAATTTTACATTTTTTACATTCATGCCTGCGTTTGCAATTTCTGCTATAGAAAATTTAAAAGGCATATTAAAGCTTTCTTCATTGTTTTTTTCTATTTGCGTTTCTAAAGTTAATTTATTTATATCAACACCTTGAAAGCTAAGTTTTTCAAGCGAAAAAACTCCCTTTGATTCAAAAAAGCCCTTGCCTAGCACATAAGCATCGTGGTGCTGTGCTATGTTGATAGCTTGCTTAAAATTTTCTACATAGTTTAATTTTTGTATGTCAATTTTATCTCTTTTTGAGCCTGCTATAAATTTGTCAGAATTAAGCTCTAAGGCACCGAATTTTAGTTCATTAGATGAAAAATCTTTTAGCACAAGATAGGTGTTTTGACTAAGCAAGCTTTCCTTTCCCATTTTTACATCCATATCAGCTAATTTTAGGGTTAAATCTCCCTTTATCTGTGCACTTAAAGATAAATCAAAATAAGCAGATACAGGGTATTTAATACTTGCTAAATCTCCTTTAGATTTTTCATCATAGCTAGGATTTGCTAGCAAAATTTCTATGTTGTTTTTTGCAAAGACGTTGTTTTTGGTATTTAATACAAGATTTATACCATCGATGTTCTCTAGTGTTTTTAAAAATCTTATTACTTCATAGCTTTGTTCATTTTCATCTGTAGAATCTAAGATATTATTTCCGTTGATTTTTACTAAAAATTCAGCCTTTGAGTTAAATAATCCCTTTGTGATGTTGCTATCAAGGATAGTGTAATATGGGTGCTTGTAGGCTACGAGTTTTTCATAGGCCTTTTGGCTAGCCTCTGACATAAAATAAACCTGCGCGAAATACGCAAGCAAAAGAACAACTATAGTAACGGACGCTAAAATCGAAGTTTTTTTCATTACTTTCCTTTAAATTTTTATTTTATTATAACAGAGTAAAATAAATATTTTTCGTGCGAGGATTTCTTTATGAGTGATTTAAATTTAGTAGGCATTGATGAGGCCGGCAGAGGTGCTTTAGCAGGAAGCTTGAGCATAGCGGCTTGTAAGTTAAATTTGCACATAAAGGGCTTAAATGATTCTAAAAAGCTAACAGTTAAGGCAAGAGAGGAGCTTTTTGCCAAGATTAAGGAAAACTCGCAGTATCTAATCATACATATAAGCTGCGAGGATATAGATAGATTAGGGCTTAGTCTGTGTTTTAAAAAAGCTTTAAGCATCATAAAAAGTCATTTCAACAAAGCCAATCTTTTGTTTGATGGTAATACAAATTTCGGCATCAGCGATATAAAAACAATGATAAAGGCTGATGAAAAAATTCCAACAGTAAGTGCAGCTAGTATATTGGCTAAGGTTAGTAGGGATGAGTTTATGAAAAGCTTGCCGCATGAGTTTGAGAAATACCACTTCGCAAAACATAAGGGCTACGCAAGCAAGCTTCATTTAGAAATGATTAAAAAATACGGTCTTAGCAAAATTCACAGGAAAAGCTTTAAATTAAAGGCTTTGGAGCCTACTTTATTTTAGGAAAGCCAAATTTTAGCAGTGTTTTTTAAGGATTGTACATCGCTGCTTGCGTAAAAGCTTAGTTTTGCTTCTTTGTTTATGCTTTTCATATCGAAATTTTCTTTTAGTTGTCTTACTATGGCGTTGCCTGAGTGGATTAGTTTGCAATCTTTGCCAAAATATTCTTGCAAGGCATCGCTAAGTAGAGGAAAATGAGTGCAACCAAGTATCACAGCTTGCGGGCTTTTTTTAAGCTCTTTGAAATAATACTCAAATAAAGAATCAACAATCCTACCCTCAAAAATTCCCTCCTCAACAATAGGCACAAAAAGCCCTGTGGCAAGGGAATTGATGTTTTTAAAGCCTTCATCTTGCAATCTTTTTTGATACTGTTTAGAATTTATCGTTGCCTTTGTTGCTAGGACTAAAATTTCACTATCTTTATTATCTAGGGCGTATTTTGTAGCACTAACGCCCGCATCAATCACGCCAAGCACGGGAAAATCAACCCTTGTTCTTAGCTCGTCTAAGGCGTAAGCACTTACTGTATTACAAGCTATGATTAGCATATCAAGCTTAAAAGGAGAAAAAAAGTTTAAAGCCTGTATGGAAAATTTGATGATAGTATCCTTATCTTTTACGCCGTAAGGCACGCGCGCTGTGTCTCCGTAGTAGATTATATTTTCAAACAATTGTTCTTTTAGTATGGACTTTAACACGCTAAGTCCGCCAACGCCGCTGTCAAAAATTCCTACATTCATCTTAGATACCGTCTAGCCCCTAAATACTTACTACCCCAATACCTAGTATTTAAGCTAACTTCTTTTACCCCACCTCTTGTAGATAGGTGTATAAATTTGCCATTTCTAGTATAAATTCCAACATGAAGGCCGCTTGGACCTCTGCCTGTTCTAAAAAATAGCAAATCTCCGGTTCTTAAATTTCTTCTTGAAACTGTTTGTCCGCTTTGCATTTGCAATCTTGTAGTTCTAGGAATTTTAACAGCAAAATTATTTAAAAACACAGTTTGCGTAAAGCCTGAGCAGTCAGCACCTCTAGGGCTAGTTCCGCCTAGTTTATAAGGAGTTTTGCTCCACTGTTTTTGTACGGAATATAGCTTAGAAACTAAATTTTTATTGTAAGCAGAGCTGCCTTGGTAATAATAGCTACCGTGAGAGCTACAAGCAACAAAAAATAAGGAAAAGAAAACAATAAAAAGGCAAATTCTAATCATTTATTAGCAAAAAACCTTAAAAACACATAGCCAAATACACCAGAACAAAGAGAGGCCAGCAAAATAGCAAAATTATCAGCATAGTTAAAGGTGTCGCTTACTTTATACGCTAGGCCGTCGATAAATAAGCTCATGGTAAAGCCAATACCTGTTAGTATGCAAATTCCATAAAGTTGTTTGAAATTTGAATTT
This sequence comes from Campylobacter avium LMG 24591, assembly GCF_002238335.1. Lineage (NCBI taxonomy): Bacteria > Pseudomonadati > Campylobacterota > Epsilonproteobacteria > Campylobacterales > Campylobacteraceae > Campylobacter > Campylobacter avium. The sequence goes on along the minus strand of NZ_CP022347.1, from coordinate 1,366,772 downwards.
TCAGGAAGTTTTGATAATCTTAGCTTCACGCTTATGTAAGAAAATATAAATACTCCAACTTGCTTGCCCACAAAAAGCCCTAAAAAGATACCTATGCTTACTCCGCTAAAAATATCGCTAAATTTCAATTTTGAAAAATCCACCCCAGCATTTGCAAAGGCAAAGATAGGTAGTATTACAAAATTTATCCATAATCTAAGCCCCTCAAGTATTTCATCCAAAAAGTGCGCCCCGTTTTTCTTATAAAGAGGTATGAAAAATGCGGTTATAAGTCCTGCTAAGGTAGCGTGAACACCGCTTTGTAAGACTGTTAGCCAAAGCAAAACAGAGCAGATAAGGTAAAATGATTTTCTAGTTATGCCAAATAAATTTAGTAAAAGCAGAGCAAACACTATCACGCCAGCACCTATTAAGGCTAGGTAGTGTAAGTCGCTCGTGTAAAAAATGGCTATGATTAATATAGCTCCCACATCATCAAAGATAGCTAGAGATAATAAGAAAATTTTTAAAGAGCTAGGAATTCTTTTTCCTAAAAGTAGCAAAATCGCTAAGGCAAAAGCCGTGTCCGTAGCTGTTGGTATAGCCCAGCCTCTAAGCACATATTCGTTATTGAAATTTATAGCAACAAAGATAAGTGCAGGCACGATTATACCACCTATAGCGGCAAATAAAGGCAGGATAATCTTCCTAGGATTTTTAAATTCTCCCTCGCAAAATTCTTTTTTAAGCTCAAGGCCTATGGCAAAGAAAAATATTGATATCAGGCCGTCATTTATCCAAAGCAAAAGAGGCTTGGAAAAAATAAAGCTATCTATATGAAAGCCCATAGGCAAGTATATGAATTCTCTATAAGCTGCACTGTGGGAATTATTTGCAACTATCAGTGCTAGTATAGTAGATATGATAAGTAATATACCTCCAAAAGACTCATCTTTTATTATGCTTAAAATTTTGTTCAATTCTTTTCCTTGCTTGTAAGTTTTAAATAGACATAAGCAAGAATTGCAGAGCTAAAGCTTGCAAGCAGTATTGCTAACTTATCTGCCTGTGCATAGGCTCCTAAATTATCAGCGTAAGCAAGGGTGTCTATAAATAAACTCATGGTAAAACCAATGCCTGTTAGTATGCAAATTCCATAAAACTGCACATACGAAGCGTCCTTAGGAAAACTTGCTAGCTTAAGCTTTACACTGATAAATGAAAACAAAAACACGCCCAGCTGTTTTCCTAAAAATAAGCCCAAGAAAATTCCAAGACTAACAGATGATAACAAGTATGAAAGATCTAGACCCTTTAAGTCCACCCCAGCATTTGCAAAGGCAAAAAGAGGCAGTATCAAATACATCACCCAAGGATTTAAATCATTATATATTTTTTTGGCAAAACTTTCATTATTTTTCGTATCTATTGGTATGAAAATAGCTGCTATCACACCGGATAATGTCGCATGAACCCCGCTTTCAAGCATGGCCACCCAAAGTATAAAGCCTATGATGCAGTAAAAAGGCAGTTTTGAAACATGATAATAATTTAGCAAGAACAACAAAGCTACGCACAACACGCAAACCAATATAGCAAATAATGACAATTCGCTTGTGTAAAAAAGGGCTATGATTACTATAGCTCCAAAATCATCAAAGATAGCAAGACTTAGTAAAAAAAGCTTTAAGCTTGTTGGAATTCCTTTTATAAGCATTAGAATTCCAACGGCAAAAGCTATATCAGTGGCTGTTGGTATAGCCCAGCCTTGCATGGCAAAACTATCGTGTGAGTTGATAGAAGTAAAGATAAGAGCTGGAAAAATCATACCGCCAAGCGCGCCAAATATAGGCAAAGAGACTGATTTTATGTCTCTTAATTGTCCTCTTAAAATTTCATACTTTAACTCAAGTCCTATGCAAAAGAAAAAAATAGCTATAAGGCCGTCATTTATCCAATGAACTAGGCTTTTTGACACTGTTGCACTGTGTTCGTTCGCGCCGCTTACATTTATGCCTATTTCTAGGTGTAAGAAATTTTCATATATTGCGCTTAAAAATGGGGTGTTTTGACAAAGCAGAGCAAGGGCTGTAAATATTATCAATAAAACACCTGGAAAGGATTCATTTTTTACTAATCTTGTGATAAATTGCATTATTTTTTCCAAAAACTTCGTTATTTTTAATTCTATCAAAAATAAAGCTAAAAAGAGCTTATAAATGATAAAAAAATATCACGCAGTTACAAATGAGATAAAATAGGGGTTTAAAACCCCTAAACTTAGGCATAAATGTCGAGTGCAGAAGAGCCCGAGCTAGCTTGAACCTCGCCAGAGCTTAGAGCGTCTATAGACTCCATAAGCTGTAAAGCAGAATCTTGAGCTGCGTTAATGGCCTTGCCTAAGGTACTAACACTCACAGCTGACATTAAAGAAGCATTTGACATACTTACATCCATCGATGACTCCTTTTGTTTTATTAATGTCAAGACATAAATCGACACTTTTTTTAAAATTTTAACATTCTTTCTTAATTAACAATTAAATTTATATAAAATTTTGTCAAGCTACTTAAATTAGAAATGAAATTTAAAAATTTCGCAAATTTCACAGTTTAAAAACTATAGTGAGTAATATCAAGACTTTTTTACTTAAATTATATTTTTCAAAGCCAAATTCTTAAGAAGCTTGATTTAAAAAGGGTATAATTTTTAAAATTTGTTTGGATAAGTCATGTTTTTTCTAAAAAGCCTTATAATATTTACAGCCATTTTAACCCTAGCACTTTTATATGCTCCTCAGCCTATATCTCCAAATTTAGCTACTTATTTTTCTGTGTCCTTGCACGAAATTTCTTGGGTGGTTAGCATATCTTTGATACCGCTTGCGGTTGCGCCCTTGTTGTATGGTTATTTGCTGGAGAAATTTTCTTTAAAAAAGATACTTATTTTTTCTTTATTTGCTTGCGGCATTTTTCAAATCATCGCAAATTTAAGCTCAAATTTTTACTTTTTCTTAAGCTTTAGATTTTTACTATCCTTGTGCATTCCTGCCATACTTACTGCGCTTTTAACCCTTTTAACTCGCATAGATGAGAAAAATACCCAAAAAAATGTGGCTATTTATGTTGGAGCTACCACCTTTGGAGGCTTTTTAGGTAGGGTTTTGGGCTCGTATTTAAGCGACCTTTTTTCTTGGCATTTTGCCTTAAATTTCTTTGCTATTTTTATGCTTTTGTCTGCTTTTTTGTTCTTATTTTTTAAAGACCTTAGCTCGGGTTCTTTACAAATTTCTTTAAGAGACTTTGTGCCTTTTTTCAAAGAGGCCAAATTTTTGGTTCTTTTTGTCTGTGTTTTTGTGATGTTTTTTTCCTTTCAGTCCGTGCTTTCTTTTTTACCTTTTCATCTTAAAGATATTTTTACAAATATCACTCAAACACAAATAGGGCTTGTGTATCTTGGCTTTTTAACCGGAATTTTTAGCTCTTTGTTTATAGGGCAGACGATTAAGTTTTTTAAAACGAGGTTTAATACCGCTATTTTTGGACTATGTGTCTTTATACTTGGCGTTTTTTGTATGCTCAGTACTTCTTATGAGCTTTATTTTGTGGCCATGTTTGTGTTTTGTAGTGGTATGTTTATATGCCACTGTATCTTTTCAGCCTTGTTAAATTTAAGTACATCTCAAAAAGGTCTAGCAAATGGTCTTTATCTAACATTTTACTACAGTGGAGGAGCTTTTGGTTCTGTACTACCAAGCCTTTATTATTCTAGTTTGGGTTGGAAATTTCTTTGTATATTTACTGCCTTGCTTTTATTTTTTTCTATGATGGTTTTGCTTAGGTATAAGGAGTTTTATAGGTATTAGTATTTGTTTGCATTTCTTTGTATATTTTGCTATAGTTTGTGAATTTTATTACTTGCAAAGGATATAAAATGTCTTTAAATGAATACCCAAGGGCAAAAAGCCTTCTTTTTGTATCTGCTATAAAAAAAGATGATTTTACAAAGACCTTTGAAAGTGAGGCTGACGCTGTTATCTTTGATATAGAGGATTCTGTGCCAAGCGATAGAAAGGCTGAGGCTAGGAAAAATATCTTAGACTTTCGCTCAAAAAATCCTGATAAAAAATTTTTTGTTAGGATAAATGATGCCTTAAGTCCTTCTTTTAAGGATGATATGAGCTTTATAAAAGAGCTTGGTTTGGATTGTTTAAATGCTCTTATGCTTGCTAGAACTGAAAGAAAAGAAGATATTTTAGCTGTGCTTGATTCTTTGGGCGAGGTTTCCTTGCTCTTGCTTATAGAAAGTGCATTAGGAGTGCAAAATTTAAGCATAACAGCAGCACAGCCTTGCGTAAGACAGCTTACCTTTGGAGCCTTTGACTTTAGCTTAGATCTTGGTTTAAGAGATGGAAAAGGTAGGGATTTTATACTAAACTATGTAAGGACTCAGTTAGCCTTAGAAAGTAGGGTAAATAAGCTCTTGCCTCCTATAAATAGAGTTTTTCCTAATGCAAGGGATGAAAGCTTAGTAAAGGAAAATATGGAACTAGCTTATTCTATGGGTTTTTCAGGCTCACTAACTTACTATCCAAACCAAGTAGATATAATAAATTCGGTCTTTGCCCAAGGAGATAGACAGATAAAATGGGCTAAAGAGGTGCTTAGACTGGCTGAAATTCACAAAGGAGATAACTTTTCTTTTGAGGGAAATGTTATAGATTTACCTGCCATTAAAAAGGCACAGGGTATTTTAGCAAATAGATATTAAGCTCTTGATATAGCTTGTGATTTATTCTAAAATTTTCTCTTTTTGAGCAAAAAGGGAAAATTTTGTAAAATCAATCTTATTTTAAATTTATTTTTGAAAAATGGACTTAAGTATGGAAAATAAATACGATGTTGTGATAATAGGCTCTGGACTTGGGGGCTTAAGTTGTGGTGCTACTTTAGCTAAGGCTGGGAAAAAGGTGCTTGTGCTTGAGCAACACGAGCTAGTAGGAGGCTGTGCTACTTGCTTTAAAAGAAAGGGTATGCTAGTAGATGCAGGACTGCACGAAATGGATCTTGGCAGTGAAAAAACAGATATGAAACACATCATTTTTAAAAAACTTGAGCTTTTAGAAAAAATCACCCTTGTGCCCTTGCCTAGTGCTTGGAGCATAAAGGTTTTAGATTCTAAAAGCCTTGAAAGTGAGAATTTTTTAATACCACACAAAGATACAAAAAAAGCCTTGATAGAGTATTTTCCTAAGGATGAAAAAGATATAAAAAGCTATTTTAAAAAGATAAATTTTCAAGCTAAACTAAACTACAAATTTCCCTTTGATATGAGTTTTTTTGAATTTTTCTTCGCACCCTTTCATACGCTTTTTTTTCTTGTTTTAAGTGCGATTAGACAAAGAAAAGTTGGCACTATGCTCAATGCTCTTATAAAAAATCCCAAGCTTAAAAAAATTTTAAATATCAATCTAGCCTACTATCATTACGATAGCTTTAAATTTAACTGGAACTATCACTCAGTAGCACAGACAAACTACTATAATCAAGGAGTATATATAAAAGGTGGCTCACAAAGTCTTTCAGATGCCCTAGCAAGTATCATCAAAGAAAATAATGGCGATGTAAAAACAAGAGCTGATGTAAAAGAAATTTTACTTGATAAAAATAAGGCTGTAGGAGTGCTTTATAAGGACTTAAAAGATAAGAACTTAAAAAAGATCTTAGCTAAAAATGTAGTAGCAAACTGCGATCCTAGGATAGTTTATGAAGAGCTTTTAAAGACTAATACTAAGTTGCAAGTTAAAAAGAATTTTGAGGCAAAAACATCCTTGCTATCTGTTTATATGATCTTTGATACAAATTTAAGTCAAAAATTTAAAAGTATGGATTATTCCACCTTTTGTGTGGATAAAGAGTATTTTGACAAGCCCTTTGATCAAAATAGCGAGGATATGTTAGCCTTAGATATAGAAAAAAGAAATTTTGTCTTCGTAAACTACTCAAAAATAGACAGCGGCTTAAGCGATAGAGATGATAGGTATCTTGGAGTTATCACAACTATAAGTAGCTATGAAGAATGGGACAATCTTGATGAAAATGAATATAAGGCAAAAAAAGAAAGGGTAAAAAAGGCACTTGAAAAAAGACTGGATGAGTTTTTTCCCTCCATTATGTCTTATTGTATACACTCAGAACTTGCCACACCAAAGACCATACAAAGATACACAAGGACTAAAAAGGGTGTGCCTTATGGCTGGGATCAAAATTTAGAAGGCTTTTTTGCTAGAACTGCTTTTAAATCAAAGGCTGTGAAAAACCTTTACTTTGCCTCTGCCTTTACTTTTGTGGGCGGGGGCTTTACAGGAGCCTTGCTCTCAGGCTATAGGACTGCTAGAAAAATGCTAGATCCTTATTTTTACCCAAGAAGACTTAGCTTATGTGTGCTTTTTGGCACAGCAGCTAGTATGCTTATAATAAATGCTTTAAAATTCTTTTTTTAAACTAAGTTTCATTACTTAAGTAAGCTTTTTACTCCCTAAAATCTTTAAGATACTTGACAAGCGGGGGGGGGGGGGGGATTGGCTATGCACAATGTGCGAGGAGGCATTTATGCAAGTGAAGAAGAGCGACAAAGATATGAAAATCGCTATGTATATGATTCAGATACATACAACAAAGATTTAAACTATAGACAGATAAATAAATAACAACAAGCCCTAAAAGAACAAGGCAAACTTTATGATTACTATGAAGTGAGCAAAAAGAAAAGATAAAACTAGAAAAACAATTAGAAATTGATGATGAAGCATTCAAAGAAAGATATAAGCAAAGTAAGGAAAACATTGATAGGCAAGTTGATGAAAGCTATTATACAAGCACAAAACCCTACAAAAAAGCCCTAGTAAGTGGGGCACAAGATGCAGTAAAGATGGCTATGTATTCAGCTAATAGGTGTGATTTTGCACGATTTTGTTAAGGGTATGATTATAGAGCTTAAAATTTTATTTAAAGAATTTGGAAATGAAAGTTTAAAAGATATTTTTAAACGTTTTAGAGATAGGCTGCATACAATTTGGAAAAATCTAAAAGTCAAGTACAAAGACATTCTTGTTGGTTTGATTGAAGCTGGGATAGTGGCATTTTTTTCTAATCTCATTGTATTTTTGATAAAGAAGATATTTACTATGAAGCAGCAAAGGTGCTTGGGTGAGAGCGTAGGAGATGCCATTGCACTTTCTATCACTGCCGCAGCTGGTGCGGTGCTAAGTACTATAGCGATTTATTATATGGATAAATTTAGAAATGGCGATAAAGTCGGCAAACTTCATATGCAACTTGCCACACAAAGTGGAGTATGTGTGCAGTATAAGACAGCACAAAGTTATTTTGTGCTTTATGATGCGCATTGTTTTGTGGCACAAGAATATAAACGCACTATGCAAAGTCTGCAAGATGAAAAAGTAAAATATGAACAAAGACAAAAAGTTCTAAATGAGGAGCTAGATGGACTAGAAAGATTAACAAAGCAGGCTAAAGAACTTATATGTGGCATAAAAGGAGAATAATATGTCAAACACACAAATCGTAGAATACAAGCAACTCGAGCAATCCCTAGGACAAAAAATCTTTAGCTAGCAAGAACTAAAAAGCTTAAACAGGGAGGGGCTAGATAGATATACTGAAAATTTTGCTCGTTCTCTTGTAGAAAAAATTACAAAGTTACAAAAAAATATTGATGAAGCAAAAGATCTTACAAGAAGGGCTGAAAATAGCGATACTAAATCAGACTGGAACAATATTTTAACTTTTGGTCTATCTGGCAAAAGTTCAACTGATAAGGCTCACGATAGAATTGTTATCCTAGCACAGGCTCAAGAACAGCAAAAACAAAGCACTACTAGAGATGAATACCCTTATCCAAGAAAGTATAAAATTTGCCTGCCTTTTTTTGCTTTTGCTAACCGTTTGGATATATTATTTTGCCTTGCCAGAGTCTCTTAGCTACATAGTCCTTTTAATATATTTTACAAATTTATAAACAAAATCAAACAAAATGTTTCCAAAATGTTTTTAAACCTTAGTAAATTTTCATAAAAATTTTTTAAGGAGTTTTTATGGGTAAAATATTTAACTTAGCAGCTCTTGCTGTCTTTTGCCTTAGCTTAAATGCAAAAGAAATTGATAGCACTTTAATCAAGGCAGCACAAAAAGAAGGTAGGGTAAATTCCCTAGCTATGCCTGATACTTGGGCAAATTGGAAGGATACTTGGGCTGATCTTAAAAGGCTTTATGGCTTAGAACACAGCGATACAGATATGAGCTCAGCTCAAGAAATAGCTAAATTTAAGGCTGAAAAGAAAAACGCTAGTGCAGATATAGGAGATATTGGAATTTCCTTTGCTGATATTGCGGTAAAACAAGGAGTTACCCAGCCTTTTAAGACAAGTTATTGGGATGAAATTCCTACTTGGGCTAAGGATAAGGATGGACACTATGTACTAGCTTACACAGGAACTATAGCCTTTATAGTAAATAAAGAAGTGATTAAGGATATACCTAAAACTTGGCAGGATTTGCTTAAGGGAGATTATAAGATAACAGTAGGAGATGTAAGCGTAGCAGCTCAAGCTGTAAATGCTGTATTGGCCGCAAATTTTGCACTTGGAGGAGATGAGAAGGATTTAAGCCCTGCCTTAAACTTTTTTAACACACTTGCAAAGCAAGGAAGGCTTATAAATAATGATGTAAGTGTTGCAAATTTAGAAAAAGGTGAGCTTGAAGTGGGGCTTGTTTGGGATTTTAATGGACTTGGATATAGAGATAAGGTTGGAAAAAACCGCTACGAGGTTTTAATACCAGCAGATGGCTCTGTGACATCAGGCTATACAACCATAATCAACAAATACGCCAAGCACCCAAACGCAGCAAAACTAACAAGGGAATTTATACTTTCTGATAAGGGGCAAATAAATTTAGCCAAGGGTTATGCAAGACCTATAAGGATAGACTTTTTAGACTTGCCAAAAGAGGTAAAAGATAAGCTTTTGCCAAATGAACAATACAAAAACGCAAAAACTATAAAGGATTTTAAGGCTTGGGAAAAGACAGCTAAGACTTTGCCGCAACTTTGGCAGGAAAAAGTTATAGTTGATATGAGATAGATGATGAGAAAAAAACTTATCTTTATCTTGCTTGATGGCTTAACTTATGAAATTTTAGGCTTAAAGCACAGCAAAAAGATGAATTTAGGACTTTTAAAGGATAAAAGATGAAAGCTAAAATTCTTGCCCTGCTTTGCATAAGTCCTTTTTTTATAGTATTTTTTCTTTTTATGATAGCACCTTTAATTTATATCATCATAAATGCCTTTTATGTAGAGGAGCTACAAAGCTACTCACTAGCAAATTTTATAAGCATTTTTGAGTCAAAATTTTATATGCAAAGTCTTATAAACTCCATACAGCTTTCCTTTTTTTCAAGCATAATAGCTCTTTTTGTGGGCTTACTTACAGCTTACTCCGTGCAAGCCTTAAGCCCTTCTAAGCTGAGTGCATTTTTACTATCGCTAAATACTATGATAAGTAATTTTTCAGGCGTTCCTCTAGCCTTTGCCTTTATCATAGTGCTTGGCACTAATGGCGTTTTTTCTGTATTTTTAAAAAGTATTGGTATAGAGCCTTTTGTAACTATTTATTCTAATTTTGGCATAAACATAGTTTATATATATTTTCAACTTCCACTTGCCATACTACTTTTATATCCAGCCTTAAAAGTGCTTGAAAATTCACAAGCTAATGCTTGTAAGATGCTAGGAGGCTCATTTTTATTATACTTTGTAAAGATAGCTCTACCCTTGCTAGCTCCTGCACTTTTAGGCGTTTTTGTGATACTTTTTGCAAATGCCCTTGGTGCCTATGCTACTATCTATGCACTTAGCTCTGGTAATTATAATGTAGCGCCGGTTAGGATTGGCGCTTTAATAGCAGGAGATATTACGCTTAATCCCTATCTAGCCTCTGCCTTAAGCTTAATCTTAGTTGTGCTAATGCTCTTTGTTGTGGCTATATCAAATTTACTCTCTAAAAGATATAATTTTAAGGATTTTAATGAAAGAAAAGTTAAGTAAGAGTGCCAAATTTTATCATTATACTATTTTAAGCCTTGTGTTTTTATTCTTAGCCCTGCCTATACTAGCTACCTTTTTATACTCTCTTTCCTCATCTTGGTCTGTGAGTGTATTGCCAGATAGCCTTACACTTAAGTGGTATAAGATGCTTTTTTATGATGAGAGATTTATATACTCTTTGCTTCGCTCACTTTATGTATGCTTAGCTTCTTTGTTTCTTTCTTTTGCTTTGATTTTTCCTTTGGTGCTAGTTTCTAACTTATATCTAAAAAGATTAAAGCCTTTTATAAATTTCTTAGTTCTTATGCCCTTTGCTGTGCCTCCTATCGTAACTTGTGTGGGGCTTTTAGAGCTTTATTCTGCTTCTTTAGGTGCTTACATACTTATCTTTGCTTATTTTACCATAGCCTTACCCTTTATATACAGAGCCTTAGAAAATGCTATATCTGGTATAAATTTAGATGAGCTAATCGCCTCAAATGCTATCTTAGGAGGCTCTTTGCTTGGAGCTATTTTTAAGCTAATAATTCCTAGTCTTAGAAAAGGACTTTTAGTGGCTTTTTTCCTGTCTTTTTCTTTTTTGATAGGCGAATTTTTATATGCAAATATCTTAGTTGGCGGTGCTTATGAGACCTTACAGGTTTATCTTTATACTATTAAAAATCAAAGCGGACATTACTCAAGTGCCTTAGTTATGGTGTATTTTTCACTTATTTTCATAGCTACTTTTTTAGCATCTTTATTAAAGGATAAATAATGCCCTTTTTAAAAATAAAAAATTTCAAAAAATACTATGGGGATAAAATGATCTTTGAGGATATAAATTTTACTCTTTCAAAAGGAGAATTTCTAAGTCTTTTAGGTCCTAGCGGTTGCGGTAAATCCACGCTTTTAAGGTGTATAGCAGGACTTAGTGAGCCAAATTTTGGTAAGATAATCCTAGATGATAAAGATATAAGCAAACTAGCTCCTCAAAAAAGAAATATCGGTATGGTTTTTCAAAACTATGCCTTGTTTGAAAATTTAACCGTCTTTGAAAATGTAGCCTTTGGACTTAGGATAAAAAAAGAGAGCAAAAAAGACATAGAAAAAAGGGTTAAAAAAATGCTAAAGCTTGTGGAGCTTGAGGATTTTGCTAAGGCTTATCCTCACAGGCTAAGCGGAGGACAAATGCAAAGGGTGGCACTGGCTAGATCTCTTATTACCAAGCCTAAGCTACTCTTGCTTGATGAGCCTTTATCAGCTCTTGATGCAAAGATAAGAAAGCATTTAAGAGTGCAGATAAAAAAGATAAGCAAGGAGCTAAACTTAAGCACGATTTTTGTAACTCATGATCAAGAAGAAGCCTTGGAATTAAGTGATAAAATCATCCTAATGAATGAGGGTAAGATAGTGCAAAACTCAAAGGCAAACGAGCTTTACTTAGAGCCTAAAAATCACTTTGTAGCCTCTTTTATAGGATCTTATAATATACTTACTGTGAAGGATTTAGCTAAACTTGGTTTAAAACATCCCTTTACAAAAGACATCGCCATAAGACCTGAAAGCATAGAGCTAAGCAAGGAAGGGCTAAAAGCTGTGATAAAGGAAAAATCCTTGCTTGGAAATGTGATAAGATATAAGCTTAGTGTAAAAGATATTGAGCTTAAGCTTGATACCTTGAATTTTAGTTCTTATAGCGGCTTTAAAGAAGGGGATGAGGTTAATATAAAATTAAATTTAAATCTTGCAAAGGAGCTTTCTTGCTAGTTTTATTTGATCTTGATGATACCTTGATAAATGGCGATTGTGCTAAGCTTTGGATAAACTTTTGTGTAGAAAAAAAGATTTTAAACGAAGCTGCCCTTGAAAAAAACGAGGCTTTTAAAGAGCAGTATAAAAATAATAGCCTTGATATGAGTGAATTTATGCACTTTTTCTTAGAAAGCGTTAAGGATAAAAGCTTAAAAGAAGTTAATTTTCTTGTAGCTGAGTTTATAAAAAAGGATATAAAGCCCTTTAAAGAGGCTTTAGAGCTTGTGAAATCTTACAAAGATGAAAGAAAAATCATAATTTCTGCAAGTGCTGATTTTTTAGTAAAAAAGATAGCCAAGATCTTTGATATAGATGAGGTTATAGCTATAAATTGTGAGCTTATAGCTGATAAATTTAGCGGAAAAACTAAGGGCGTATATAGCTTTAAAGATGGCAAGGTGCTAAGACTTAAGCAGTATTTAGGCAAGGACTATGAAAGCTTGATAAAAAAATCTATCTTTTATAGTGATTCTATAAATGACTTGCCACTTTTAGAATCTGTTAAAAAGCCTGTAGTTTGCAACGGCGATGAAAAACTTTTGCAAATAGCTAGGCAAAGAGGATATGAAATTCTAAATTTCAAAGCTTAGAAGTTTTTTTTGCACGAAATTTGCAAGGTTTAAATTTGTTCTTGCTTGGAGCAAAAACTGCTGAGATATATCTATTATATTTACATTCCATTGCTTTTTATGAAATTTTATAGTTAGGTTTGAAAAAAAGAGTTTGCGTTATATTGTTATAAAATTATGTGTCTCCAACCCCAAAACCACTGCGCCTAAATTCATACAACTCTTTATTTAAGTAAAATTTTTAATTTCTTAACTCATTTATCTAAATTTAACACCCCACAACGAAATACATTTTTATACTTTTCCACATATTATTATGTGTTTATTTTTTATCACATTTTTTTAAAATTCTCATGTTGTTGATTATCATATACTATCATATTTTTTCATTTTTTTCACAATTGATTATCATATAACTACATGTTTATTGTACCTCTAATCATGCTATTTCCATATGTTTTGATACATTCTCACATGCTTTTTTTATCACATTATTTCAAAATTCTCACATATCTCACATATTTGATTATATTTGATTATATTTGATTATATTTGATTATATTTGATTATATTTGATTATATTTGATTATATTTGATTATATTTGATTATATTTTTATCTCCCTTTAAGCTTAGTTATATATAATTTCATTTCCTTTTTTTATTTTTTAAACCCTAAAGCCTTTTATAGTGCTTTCATGAGAGTTCTAAAAAACAAAGAAAGTTTAAAATCAAACAAAGCTTTTATATAGACTTGTTTATAATTTAATTTAAATTCTAGTCTAAATAATCTAGCTCATTGATTTTATTTTTGTTCTTTAATTTATCATTGTTTTATTTATTTATACTTCGTCAATCTTTGAAATCTAAATAAGTGATCGATTGAGCCAGAACAAGCATAAGTGTATTAACTTATGTTTTTATTTAAAACTTTTTCTTTGAAATGAAAAAGATTAAACTTATCCATATTTACTGAAAAGTAAATATCTTATGGAGAGTTTGATCCTGGCTCAGAGTGAACGTTGGCGGCGTGCTTAACACATGCAAGTCGAACGATGAAGCCTTTAGCTTGCTAGAGGTGGATTAGTGGCGCACGGGTGAGTAAGGTATAGTTAATCTGCCTTGCACTGGGGGACAACATTTAGAAATGAGTGCTAATACCCCATACTCCACTATAACACAAGTTATAGTGGGAAAGTTTTTCGGTGCAAGATGAGACTATATAGTATCAGCTAGTTGGTAAGGTAAAGGCTTACCAAGGCTATGACGCTTAACTGGTCTGAGAGGATGATCAGTCACATTGGAACTGAGACACGGTCCAAACTCCTACGGGAGGCAGCAGTGGGGAATATTGCGCAATGGGCGAAAGCCTGACGCAGCAACGCCGCGTGGAGGATGACACTTTTCGGAGCGTAAACTCCTTTTCTTAGGGAAGAATTCTGACGGTACCTAAGGAATAAGCACCGGCTAACTCCGTGCCAGCAGCCGCGGTAATACGGAGGGTGCAAACGTTACTCGGAATCACTGGGCGTAAAGGGCGCGTAGGCGGATTATCAAGTCTCTTGTGAAATCTAATGGCTCAACCATTAAACTGCTTGGGAAACTGATAGTCTAGAGTAAGGGAGAGGCAGATGGAATTGGTGGTGTAGGGGTAAAATCCGTAGATATCACCAAGAATACCCATTGCGAAGGCGATCTGCTGGAACTTAACTGACGCTAAGGCGCGAAAGCGTGGGGAGCAAACAGGATTAGATACCCTGGTAGTCCACGCCCTAAACGATGTATGCTAGTTGTTGGGGTGCTAGTCATCTCAGTAATGCAGCTAACGCATTAAGCATACCGCCTGGGGAGTACGGTCGCAAGATTAAAACTCAAAGGAATAGACGGGGACCCGCACAAGCGGTGGAGCATGTGGTTTAATTCGAGGATACGCGAAGAACCTTACCTGGGCTTGATATCCAACTAATTCTTTAGAGATAAAGAAGTGCTAGCTTGCTAGAAAGTTGAGACAGGTGCTGCACGGCTGTCGTCAGCTCGTGTCGTGAGATGTTGGGTTAAGTCCCGCAACGAGCGCAACCCTCGTCCTTAGTTGCTAACAGCTCGGCTGAGCACTCTAAGGAGACTGCCTTCGTAAGGAGGAGGAAGGTGGGGACGATGTCAAGTCATCATGGCCCTTATGCCCAGGGCGACACACGTGCTACAATGGCATATACAATGAGACGCAATACCGTGAGGTGGAGCAAATCTATAAAATATGTCCCAGTTCGGATTGTTCTCTGCAACTCGAGAGCATGAAGCCGGAATCGCTAGTAATCGCAAATCAGCCATGTTGCGGTGAATACGTTCCCGGGTCTTGTACTCACCGCCCGTCAAACCATGGGAGTTGATTTCACTCGAAGAGGGGATGCTAAACTGGCTACTCTCCACAGTGGAATCAGCGACTGGGGTTAAGTCGTAACAAGGTAACCGTAGGAGAACCTGCGGTTGGATCACCTCCTTTCTAGAGTACATAAGTAATAAGTCTCACAACTATTACTTAAGCTCAATCATCCTTGTTTAGATTTTAAAGCTTGAATGAAGATATAGATAAAACGATGAGAGGTTTTTTGATTTTTAAATTATTGATTTGAATTTCTCTTGCAAAAATCAAACGGTAGTTTTTTAAAATTCAGTTTTTCATCTCTTTATTTTATTTTTTAGAACTTTAAGTGCCATTCTTGCATTGTCTATACATATAAATTTTTCTTTATAAAATTCACAAGTTGTTACTCATTTTTCTATGTCCAAATTTAACTGCTAGATTGCTCATTCATTGCTTAATTTGCCCCCTCCCTCAACATTTTCTTTACAATCTCAATAATCCTTCCCCCCCCCCCCCAACCCTTCCAACCTCAAACCCCAAACCAAATAAAAAACCAAAAAACCAAAAAACTTAAAAACTTAATTATTAAATTTAACTATTTTTAAGTTTAGTTTCGTATAATTTCAACTTTCACTTTGCATATTCATGTGAGTTTTACTCCTTACTTATGTTTTAGTGTTGTTCTTTTATTTATTATTGTTAAGAGTCACAAGCAAGTTTTATAAAAACAATTTTACTGAACTTGTTAAAGCGAGTTTAAATTTTAATTCTCATACTTTTATTATGACTTTTTTATGTTTTTATATTGCATATATAAACTAATATAGCTAGTAGTAATTTAAGTATATAAATAAATCTAGCATTCACAAGCTAGACTTTCCGTCTTGATTTAAGATTTTACTCATACTATAAACTTTAACAAGGAAGTGATGCGTTTTAGAATAAAGGTAGAAGTTAAATTAAATTTAACTTTTATGCACTAATCTTAAATTAAGAAGTAATACAAGCTTTTATTTTTTAATCTAGTTTATAAATTTAAGCTTTTATATAGTCCTTACCCTTTTATTTAGTCTATTAGCTTAGGCTAGGACGGGCTAGGCCTTTAGTATTGCTTCTTAGTCAAGGCTTTGCCTTGACGTTAAAGAAGATTAGAAATAGGTAAGCTACTAAGAGCGAATGGTGGATGCCTTGGGTAGTAAAGGCGATGAAGGACGTACTAGATTGCGATAAGCTAGGGGGAGCTGTCAAGGAGCTTTGATCCCTAGATTTCCGAATGGGGCAACCCAGTGTATAGAGATATACACTACCATTTATGGAGCGAACGTAGGGAATTGAAACATCTTAGTACCTACAGGAAAAGAAATCAATAGAGATTGCGTTAGTAGTGGCGAGCGAACGCGCAAGAGGGCAAACCCAGTGCTTGCACTGGGGGTTGTAGGACTGCAATATGCACTAAGTAAATCTAGCAGAACATTCTGGAAAGTATAGCCACAGAGGGTGATAGTCCCGTATGCGAAAGATGAACTTTAGCTAGCAGTATCCTGAGTAGGGCGGAACACGTGAAATTCTGTCTGAAGCCGGGTCGACCACGATCCAACCCTAAATACTAATACTACACCGATAGTGCACAAGTACCGTGAGGGAAAGGTGAAAAGAACGGCGGTGAGCCGAGTGAAATAGAACCTGAAACCATTTGCTTACAATCATTCAGAGCCCTATGTAGCAATACAGGGTGATGGACTGCCTTTTGCATAATGAGCCTGCGAGTTGTGGTGTCTGGCAAGGTTAAGCACACGCGAAGCCGTAGCGAAAGCGAGTCTTAATAGGGCTATTAAGTCAGATGCTGCAGACCCGAAACGAAGTGATCTATCCATGAGCAAGTTGAAGCTAGTGTAAGAACTAGTGGAGGACTGAACCCATAGGCGTTGAAAAGCCCCGGGATGACTTGTGGATAGGGGTGAAAGGCCAATCAAACTTCGTGATAGCTGGTTCTCTCCGAAATATATTTAGGTATAGCGTTGTGAAGTAACTAAAGGGGGTAGAGCACTGAATGGGCTAGGGCATACACCAATGTACCAAACCCTATCAAACTCCGAATACCTTTAGTGGTATCACAGCAGTCAGGCGGCGAGTGATAAAATCCGTCGTCAAGAGGGAAACAACCCAGACTACCAGCTAAGGTCCCTAAATCTTACTTAAGTGGAAAACGATGTGAACTTACTCAAACAACCAGGAGGTTGGCTTAGAAGCAGCCATCCTTTAAAGAAAGCGTAATAGCTCACTGGTCTAGTGAGTTTGCGCGGAAAATATAACGGGGCTAAAGTAAGTACCGAAGCTGTAGGCTTGCACACAACTTAGATTATTTAAGTTTAGAATATTAAAAACTAAGTTATATTTTTACTGATTTTTATGAAGTCAAAGATATGAGTAAAACTTAGTAAAATCAGTAAAAATATTCTTAGGATAAACTTATAGATAGTTTAAGTTGTGTGTAAGCGGTAGGAGAGCGTTCTATTTGCGTCGAAGGTATACCGGTAAGGAGTGCTGGAGTAAATAGAAGTGAGCATGCAGGCATGAGTAGCGATAATTAATGTGAGAATCATTAACGCCGTAAACCCAAGGTTTCCTACGCGATGCTCGTCATCGTAGGGTTAGTCGGGACCTAAGACAAGTCAGAAATGGGTAGTTGATGGAAAGCTGGTTAATATTCCAGCACCAACAGCAGTGTGCGATGGAAGGACGCTTAGAGCTAAAGGGAGCTAGCGGATGGAAGTGCTAGTTCAAAGATGTGGGAGGTCATATAGGCAAATCCGTATGGCAATACTCTGAGGTCGATGAGAATTTTGAAGTCTTCGGATGGATAGAAATTCCCTTGATGCTGTCGAGCCAAGAAAAGTTTCTAAGTTTAGCTGCTGTTGCCCGTACCGTAAACCGACACAGGTGGGTGGGATGAGTATTCTAAGGCGCGTGGAAGAACTCTCTTTAAGGAACTCTGCAAAATAGCACCGTATCTTCGGTATAAGGTGTGGTTCGCCTTGTATTAGGATTTACTCCGAAAGCAAGGAAACTTACAACAAAGAGTCCCTCCCGACTGTTTACCAAAAACACAGCACTCTGCTAACTCGCAAGAGGATGTATAGGGTGTGACGCCTGCCCGGTGCTCGAAGGTTAATTGATGGGGTTAGCATTAGCGAAGCTCTTGATCGAAGCCCGAGTAAACGGCGGCCGTAACTATAACGGTCCTAAGGTAGCGAAATTCCTTGTCGGTTAAATACCGACCTGCATGAATGGCGTAACGAGATGGGAGCTGTCTCAAAGAGGGATCCAGTGAAATTGTAGTGGAGGTGAAAATTCCTCCTACCCGCGGCAAGACGGAAAGACCCCGTGGACCTTTACTACAGCTTGACACTGCTATTTGGATAAGAATGTGCAGGATAGGTGGGAGGCTTTGAGTATATGACGCCAGTTGTATATGAGCCATTGTTGAGATACCACTCTTTCTTATTTGGGTAGCTAACCAGCTTGAGTTATCCTCAAGTGGGACAATGTCTGGTGGGTAGTTTGACTGGGGCGGTCGCCTCCCAAATAATAACGGAGGCTTACAAAGGTTGGCTCAGAACGGTTGGAAATCGTTCGTAGAGTATAAAGGTATAAGCCAGCTTAACTGCAAGACATACAAGTCAAGCAGAGACGAAAGTCGGTCTTAGTGATCCGGTGGTTCTGTGTGGAAGGGCCATCGCTCAAAGGATAAAAGGTACCCCGGGGATAACAGGCTGATCTCCCCCAAGAGCTCACATCGACGGGGAGGTTTGGCACCTCGATGTCGGCTCATCGCATCCTGGGGCTGGAGCATGTCCCAAGGGTATGGCTGTTCGCCATTTAAAGCGGTACGCGAGCTGGGTTCAGAACGTCGTGAGACAGTTCGGTCCCTATCTGCCGTGGGCGTAAGAAGATTGAAGAGATTTGACCCTAGTACGAGAGGACCGGGTTGAACAAACCACTGGTGTAGCTGTTGTTCTGCCAAGAGCATCGCAGCGTAGCTAAGTTTGGAAAGGATAAACGCTGAAAGCATCTAAGCGTGAAGCCAACTCTAAGATGAATCTTCTCTAAGTTCTGTGCAAGACTAGCACTTTGATAGGCTGGGTGTGTAATAGATGAAAGTCTTTTAGCTGACCAGTACTAATAGAACGTTTGGCTTATCTTATTAAGCATCACTTCCTTGCTAAGGTTTATATAGTTGGAAATGTTTTTAAAACTTGCTCTTAACATTGTTTTTTAAGTGTTTTTATACTTAGGAAAGATTGTTAAATTTAAGGTGAGATAGATTAAGGTTTAAAAGATAAATAATTAAAAGCTTTAAGTGCTTTAAATTTTAAGCTTAATTATCAAAGAAATTAAATCTTTAAACTAAGATATGAGAATAAAAGCTAAAGTAAAATAAAGATTTATCCTAAATTAAAAAGCTTTTATAAACTTAAGAGCTACTTTTATTCTTAAAGCTTAAGATATTATCTTAGTTTTTTAAATAGCCTTAAAAACATTTAAATAACAATGTCCGTGATTATACAGATGTGGAAACGCCTTGCTCCATCCCGAACCAAGAAGCTAAGCACATCGTGGGTGATGATACTACGCCTTACTGGCAGGGGGAAAGTAGCTCATTGCGGACTTGTTTATATATACTTTAACTGCTTTTATTATTTTTTTTATCTTTCTTTTTTGGCTTTGTATTAGTTTTTATTCTTTGTCTTGGTTTTAGTTTTTGCTTGGCTTTTTATCGGCTTTTGCTTTGTTTTTTTTCTTTGCTTAATTTTATAGCCTTTTAATTGCTTTGTTTGTGGCTTTATTGTTTTTCTTGAGTTTTTTCTAAATAGGGTTTTGTTTCTTTGTTTTTTATTTATATAAGTTGTTGAAATTTTATTGTCTTTTATTTTTTATTTGTTATAGATTTTATTTAATTTTTTCTTTACTTTTTATTTATATTTGTTTTTGCTTGATTGTGAAGTTTGTTTATGGTTTGATTGATTGGATTGCGGGTTTGTGGTTTTAACTTTGATTTTACTTCCATTTTTTGGCTTGCCTTGTAGTTTTTGTGATTTTAGAATATCGTATTTGTTGATGTAGATACGGTTTTTCTTATTAATTATATTCTATTGAGCATTTTTATAAACATGAATTTAAAACTAAACTTTTTTCTAAATTTGACGATAAGCTTCACAGTTCATGAAAATAAATTTTTAAAAAAGAATAAATAAGGCTTTTTAATGTTCATATCTAACAACTTAAATTTATACAGTCAAAATTTAGAAAATATTAAAAATCAAAATTTATCTTTAAACAAAAATTTAAATCAAAATTTAGTCAAAGACAAAAGCCAAGCTGTAAGTGAAATTTTAGGCTATGGTGTAGATAGTGAAGGCTTTTTTACAAGTGATTTTAATGAAAAAACAGGATTACCAAAAGATTATAAAATTTATGCAAAGGATATAGAAAATTTAGTAAATTCTTACAAAAATAAAGATATTTTTACAAGCATAGACATAGCAAAGAGTATGCAAAATGCTTACAAGGTATTTTCTGCTTTAAAGCTTGGTAACAAAGATTTTATGAGCAATGAGGACTTAAAATCTTTAGCTATCGGATATGAACTTGATATAAAAAATTTAACTGTGATAAAAACTTATGAAAAGTATGATGAATTTAACTCAAAGATAATGAGTTCAAATGCAAATTTGCTAGGACATTTACCAAGTTCTTTGCATTTTACCTTTTCTAACTTTGAAGTAAAACAAAATTTAGATATAAATCAGCTTTTACAAGGATTAAGCAAAGAAGCTTATTTAAAAGATGATAAGCTAAGCAAAAGCGGTCTTTTTGTAAGCTTTTTTAAAAATTCTCCCCACAGGGTTATGATAGAAGGTAAAGCTACTGTGCTTGGTATGAGTGCTGGTTTTGGTAGAATAGAAAGTGCCTTAGCTATAGAGCTTAATGAAATTCTAACAAGTGGAAATTTAGATGATTTTAAAACTATCTTAAGTCTTATGTCAAAGCACGATGATATAACAGAATTCAAAAAAGAAATGCTAGAATTACAAATTCCACTTAATAAAAACCCTCAAACAGATAATTTAAACAATAAAAATAATTCAGACAATTATAACCCAACTCCTAAAGATAAAAAGCCCTTCACCCCCATACAAGCTGAAAGTAAAAGTGAAACTTTTACTTATGATGATATAGCTAAAAACTTCTTTTTATCTTTTTTAGAAAATGAAAGAAAAAAGGGGACTGATGTGTTAGAATTATTAGAAAAGTTATTTAAAGTAGATAAGAGTAAGATAGATTTTAAAGTGTGATATATTAAAAAAGTTTAAATTTAAAAATAATCTTAGATAAAAAGTTAAATTAATTAAAATTTTAAATTTTAAGATAAATAATAAATTTATATAAAGATTAAATTAAAAATTTAACTTTACTTTCTTACACAAGATATAAATTTAAACACTAAATTTCATAAAGCTATTTTCAAATTTGACGATTTGTTTTACTGTATAAAATTAAGAAATATATTAATCTTCTTGGGAGTAAAATGAATATATCTTTTTTGTCTAATAATTTTAATACAAATAATAATATTAACTATAAAGTTTTAAAAAATAATCAAGCAAGTGTGTACAAAAACCAAAACGAAGTCTTAGGCTATGAAATAGATAAAGAGGGATATTTTACAAGCGAGTTTAACAAGGCTGCAAATATCCCAGCTGATATAAAAATTCACTCAAGCACTATGCAAAGTTTGGTTGATTTTTGGGCAAATAAAAATACTAGCTCTATGATTAAGGTGTTCGAAAATATAGACATAGCAAAGACTGTTGGCAATGCTTATAAAATTTTATCTCAGCTCATAGATAAGGATACTCTAGATTCAAAAGCAAATTTTACCTTAGATGAGATAAAAAATTTGCCTCAAGGATATGAGTTTAATCGCCAAAGTTTAAAAATAGATAAGATAATAGATAAAGACTATGAAAATTTAAGTTTATCTTTTGATTATAACAACAACAATGACATAAAAACAAGCCCTTTGTTTTTTAGTGTAGATGATATATTTAACAATAATAATAAAAAAGATGGTTATGATTCTTTTTTCGATACCACTGCTGATAAATATACAAATACTGATGGCTCTATCACTAAAGGAGGACTTTTAGTAGCTATAATAAACGCAAATATGTATACAATAGAGGGCGAAACTACTAGATGGGGTAAAATAACAGGCTTTGATAAGTCTATGAGTTTGCAAGAGGTAAGAAGTGCTTGGAATGATGGTAATGTATTAAAATTTGATCCAAATAATCCCGTGATAGTGCAAGGAGCTGGGATAGTCGATAAAGATGCAAATAGAAGCAAAGATTCAGAATATAAATATACAGATCCACTCACACAGATGTTCGAGGATATGCAAAAAGCTCATAAAGAATTATTAGAAAGACTTGAGGCAAAAAGAAGGGAAGATGCTTTAATACAAGCAAGAAAAAGACTTGATTTTAGGGCTTGAAGTAAATTTACTTACATCTTGGCAAAAAATTTATCGAAATCTTAAAGCTTTCAAATTTTGTCTCAGGCTATATCTACTAAAATTTGCAAACAAAATTATTTCTAAATCAAACTTCTTTATATGAAATTCACATCTAAGCTTTTTTAAAATACACAAATTTAAAATTATATCAATAAAGAATAATATAAAATATCCATTTATACAAAATTTATTTCATAGTATTGCTTTATTTAAGAATAATATTATTTTAAATTCGCAAAAATACTAAAGATTTAATTTATTACAGGCGGTGAATTATGAAAAAAATTCTGTTATTTTCTGTGCTGATGCTAAGTTTATCTTTAGCCAATACAAACAAATACACAGATAAGGTTGTATCTCTTTATCTCAACAAAGATGATACTAAGGTTCAAGGTAGGTTGCTTCCTACAAATCCTTTTCAAGTTGTAAGAACAGAGGGCAACAAGGTCTTGCTAAGGATTAGCGGCTATGTAAACCCTGCGGCTCCGTCGGTTTTGTATTTCAACAACAGCCAAAGGATTATAGTTGCAGCCTTTTCAAAGAATGCTCCTTTGAAATTTAAAAGCAAAGCTGCAGGAACGGCTACTAGGTGGGGCAGAGCAACTATTGAAGTTTGGGCTGATAAGCAAGATTTTGCGAGCTCAGATAAAGAAATGCTAAGCAGAGCAAGAAGCTTATACGCAGATAATTGCGGAATTTGTCACACGGTTCATAAAGAAAATGAATTTACAGCAAATCAATGGCCAGCGCAGTTTCGCTCTATGGCTGATAGAACCGGCATAGCAAAAGAGGACAGATGGCTTGTCATAGAATATTTGCAAAAAAATGCAAGAGATTTTAAGAAAGGAAAATAATATGTCTTTAGATAGAAGAAAATTTTTAAAAATCGGTGCTGGTTTAAGTTTCCTACCTTTAGTTCCAAGTCTTGTTTCTGGTAAAACAGTTCAAGCTTCAAGTATAAATTCTGGCTTAGTTAGAAATGGAACAGTAATTACTGCAGCACACTGGGGAATTTTAAAACTAACTATTAAAGATGGCAAAATCACAAAAAGTGAGCCTTGGGAAAAAATCACAAACAATGACAACCCTTTGCAGCATTACACAGCAGACATGGTCTATAAATCCCGCGTTAAATATCCTTATGTTAGAAAGAGCTATCTAGCAAATCCAAACAACCCAAAACCTGAGTTAAGAGGCAAGGAAGAATTTGTTAGAGTAAGTTACGACCAGGCTATAAAGCTTATAGCTAGAGAGCTTAAAAAAACTAGGGATAGTAAAGGAGTTCAAGCGATTTTTGGCGGAAGCTATGGTTGGTACTCATCTGGTAGGGTTCATAACACTAGGGTTTTATTACACAGATTTTTAAATGTTACAGGAGGCTTTGTTGGGGTTTCAGGAGATTACTCAACTGGTGCTTCACAGGTTATAATGCCTTATGTAATGGGTTCTTTAGAAGTTTATGAGCAACAAACATCTTGGGAAAGTATATTAAAAAATTCAAAAATAGTAGTTATTTGGGGTTCTGACCCGCTTTCAACTCTAAGAATTGCTTGGGGTGTAAATGATCAAAGAGGGCTTCAGTATTTTGATAAGCTAAGAGATAGTGATATTAAGGTGATTTGTATAGACCCGGTTAGAACTCAGACTTGCAAATACTTAAAGGCTGAATTGATAAGCCCTAGACCAAATACAGATGTTGCTATGATGCTTGGAATGGCCTCTCACCTAATATCTGTAAATAAAGTCAATTATGAATTTTTAGACACTTATACGGTTGGTTTTGCGAAATTTAAAGATTATCTTGATGGCAAGAGTGATGGTGTGAAAAAAGATACAGCTTGGGCTAGTAAAATTTGCGGACTAGATGAAAAAGTAATCAAAAGTCTAGCAGAGCAGTTTTATGACAATCCTACCATGATAATGAGCGGTTGGGGTATGCAAAGAGCACATCACGGAGAGCAACCGCACTGGATGATTGCCACTCTTAGCGCTATGTTAGGACAAATAGGCACGCCAGGAGGAGGCTTTGGCCTTAGTTATCACTACTCAAATGGCGGTGTTCCAACCTGCAAAGGCGGTGTTTTAGGTGGAATTACAGCAGGTTCTGTTGGAATTTGGAAAAATGGTAAATTTGTTGGTATGCCAAAGGCAAATCAAGCTTCAGGCGGTCCTGCTTGGCTACAGCAAGGTACATCATACACCTTTCCTTTAGCAAGAATAGCTGATGTTTTGCAAAATCCTGGCAAAACTATAAAGCATAATGGTAAAACTGTAAAATATCCAAAAATAGACTTTATCTATTGGGCTGGTGGCAATCCTATAGTTCATCATCAAAATACAAATAATTTCGTAAAAGCTTGGAGAAAACCGCGAACAGTTGTTGTAAATGAGATTTATTGGACGCCTACTGCAAAAATGGCCGATATAGTTATGCCTGCTACTTCATCTTATGAAAGAGATGATATCGCTATGACAGGGGATTATTCTAATATGCATATAACTCCTATGAAGCAAGCTGTCTTGCCAGAGGGCGAAAGCAGAGATGATTACACGATTTTTGCTGATTTGTGTAAAGTTTATGGCCAAAAAGTTTATGATGCATACACAGATGGCGGCAAAACCCCTATGCAGTTGATTAAAGAATACTACGATAGTGCTTATAAGCAAACTCAAGCTTATGGTGCTGAATTTGCCACTCCTATGCCTGTATTTGAGGAATTTTGGGCTAAGAATGAGCCTATTAAATTTGATGAAACCATGGAAAGTATAGAGTGGGTAAGACATGCTGAATTTATAGAAGACCCTATTTTAAATGCTTTAGGAACTGAATCAGGCCTTATTGAAATTTATTCTAAAAGCATAGAAAAATACAAATACAAAGACTGCAAGCCACATCCTGCTTGGTTTGAACCAGCTGAGTATTTGGGTAATGCAACACCTGAAGCGCCTTTTCACTTGCTTACAAATCACCCGGCCAATAGGCTTCACTCTCAGCTTTGCCATACATCACTTAGAGATGAGTACGCAGTAAATGGCAGAGAGCCTATTTTAATCAACAAAGCTGACGCTAAGAAATTAGGCATTAAAGATGGCGATGTTGTGAGGGTCTTTAATAAAAGAGGTCAGGTTTTAGCTGGTGCTGTGGTTAGCAATGATATTATGCCGGGCGTTGTGAGATTATGCGAGGGTGCTTGGTATGACCCTGATGATAACGGTCTTTGCAAGTATGGAAGTGCAAACTGTCTAACCTTAGACTTACCAACCTCAGAATTAGCAAATGGCAATATCTCTCACACAGGACTTGTGAATATAGAAAAATTCACAGGAGAGCTCCCGGAAGTTACCGCATTTTCTGCTCCTAAGGGTGCTGAAAATTAACAAAAAAAAGAAAGCTCTTTAAGAGCTTTCTTTTTATCTAAGCTTTATTTTCTTTTCGTTATCATTTGGCTTTCAAATTTTTCTTTAGGTTATTTTATGGGTGTTAAAAATTCTATCGTTTTTATGGGAACTCCAGCTTATGCTGCCAAAATTTTATCAAGCTTAATAGAAGAGAATTTTAATATTTTAGCAGTTTTTACTCAAAGCGATAAGGCGGTTGGACGCAAACAAATCATTAGCCCAAGTGCTGTAAAACTTATAGCTCTTGAGCATAATCTAAAGGTATTTACCCCATCAAATTTAAAAGATGCTGAAGTTATAGACACTATAAAGGCTTTAAAGCCAGATTTTATAGTTGTTGCTGCTTATGGAAAAATTTTACCTAAAGAAATACTTAATATATGTCCTTGCATCAATCTTCACACATCTTTGCTGCCAAAATACCGCGGTGCAAGTCCTATACAAAGTGCTATATTAAACGCAGATAAAATTAGCGGTGTTTGCACTATGCTTATGGATGAAGGGCTTGATAGCGGGGATGTATTAGAAAGCATTGAGCTTGAAATAAAAGATAAAAGAGCGGATGAAGTTTTTGATATGTTTAGTTTAAAGGCCTCAAGTCTTTGTATTAGCACCTTAAAAAATTTCGCAAAAATTGCTCCTAAAAAACAAGATGAAAGTAAGGCTACATTTTGTAAAAAAATCAGCAAAAGTGATGGACTCATAAATTTAGACGAGGCTAGGGCTGTGTATCAAAAATTTTTAGCCTTTTATCCTTGGCCTGGAATTTTTTTAGATACCGGACTTAAATTTATAGATATAAGCTTGCTGGATGAAAGCAGCGTAAATGACAAGGCTAAGATTTTGGAAATAAGAGGCGAGGATGTGGTTTTATCTTGCAAAAAAGGAACTTTGTTGATACATAAATTGCAAGAACCTGGCAAAAAAATTTGCACCGCAAAGCAGTATTTAAATGGAAAAAGGCTTAAAAGTGGAGATTATTTGTATCCAAAGCGTTGATTCAACTCATACCTTTATGTGCGATAAAATTCGCAGCAAAGAGATAGATAAGGAGCTTGCTATTTACGCTCTTAATCAAAACAATGGTGTAGGCAGCAGGGATAATGAGTGGCAGAGCAAGCCGGGCAATCTACATCTTAATTTTTGCTTAAAGCAAAGTTCTTTGGTTGCTGATTTGCCCTTAAATTCCATAAGTATTTATTTTGGCTTTTTAATGAAGTCTGTTTTGAATAAAAATGGCTCTAAGGTTTGGCTTAAATGGCCAAATGATATTTATCTTGATGATAAAAAAGTGGGTGGCTTGATAAGTGCAAAGATTGATGATTTTATTGTGGTTGGTATTGGATTAAACCTAAAATACGCCCCGCCTTATGCAACCGTGCTTGACATAGATATTGGTTTAGAGGACTTAATACAAGAGTATTTAAAAGAAATTGAAAAAAAAATTTCGTGGAAGCTGATTTTTAGAAATTATATAGTAGAATTTGAAAAATCAAGAGCTTATAAGGTACATCTTCATGGGAGGGAATACTCTTTACAAGAGGCTTCTTTGTATGAAGATGGTTCTATTTTACTTGAAAACAAAAGGATGTATAATTTAAGATGAGTGAAGTAATAGCTATAGCCAATCAAAAGGGCGGTGTCGGGAAAACTACAACAGCTATAAATTTAGCAGCGTCTTTAGCCGTAGCCGAGAAAAAGGTATTATTGATAGATGTTGACCCACAAGCCAATGCAACTACCGGACTGGGCTTTAATAGAAATAATTATGAATATAATATGTATCATGTATTCACAGGCAAAAAGAAATTTGCTGATATTATCTTAAAAACCGAACTTTTAAAATTGCACCTAGCGCCGTCAAATATAGGCTTAGTAGGTGTAGAGCAAGAGCTTGCTAAGGATGAAACGGTTGAACTTAAGACTGTGCTTAGAAATAGATTGCAAGAGATAATTACTGATTATGATTATATAATCATAGACACTCCGCCAGCCCTAGGCAGCATAACTGTAAATGCTTTTGCAGCTAGCGATGGTGTTATAATACCGGTTCAGTGCGAGTATTACGCATTAGAAGGCGTTGCCATGGTTTTAAATACCATAAAGATAGTTAAAAAAACCATTAATCCAAAACTAAAGGTTAAGGGCTTTTTACCTACTATGTATAGTGCTACCAATAATATATCTAAGGTTACTTTTGAGGATTTGAAACAAAATTTCAAGGAGCATTTGTTTGTAAATACTGACGCAAATGAAGATTTTATAATAGTTCCTAGAAATGTAAAACTAGCTGAAAGTCCAAGCTTTGGCAAACCTATCTTGCTTTACGACATCAAGTCGCCAGGTTCTATAGCTTATAGGAATTTAGCTTCCGCACTTATGTAGGGATAGTTATGGCAAAGAGAATGGTATTAGGCAGAGGATTAAGCAGTATTTTAGGTGATGTTGATGAGGCTTACGGTAAAGAATTAGGCTTTAGTACTAGCTCGGTTGAAGAGATTGATATAGATAAAATTCAGACAAATCCATATCAGCCACGCAAGCATTTTGACGATGAGTCCTTAAACGAATTAGCTGATTCTATAAAACACTACGGTTTAATACAACCTGTGGCCTTACTTAAAAAAGACAACCATTCTTATATTTTAGTAGCGGGAGAAAGGCGGTTTCGTGCTTGTCAAAATTTGGGAATGACTAGCATAAAAGCTTTTATTTTAAAAGAAAATGAAGATAAATTGAGAGAATTAGCCTTAATTGAAAATATACAAAGAGCAAATTTAAATCCCATAGAGCTAGCTCTATCTTATAAAAGCTTGATAGAAGAATACAAGATAACCCAAGAAGAGCTATCATCCATAATACACAAATCGCGAACCCAGATTACAAACACCCTGAGATTATTATCTTTAAGCAAGCAAACTCAGGATTTAATAGCCTCAAACAAGCTTTCACAAGGACATGCCAAGGTACTTGTAGGCCTTGATTTAAACGATGAAAAAAAGATAGTTGATACCATAATAGGTCAAAAATTGAGTGTTAGAGAAACTGAGAATTTGATTAGCAAATTTAAAAATAATTCCAAAAAAACAGATAAAAAATCAGATAAAGAGCTTGATTTGAATTTAGAAAATGAGCTTAATAAATTAAAAATATCCTTTGAAAAGTTAGGATTAAAGTGCTCTTTAAATAAAAATAAATTAAGCATTACTTTAAACGATGTGGAAAAAATTAAACAGTTGAGTAAAATATTGAACTAAAAATTTTGCTAATTTTCCATTTTTAGTTATAATTAAAAACTATTAAGAAATTGTAAAGGTAATTTATTATGTTTGATGATGTCCATTTGTCCACCATGCTTACTACTATTATTGTATTTTTACTAATGATTTTTGCTTTAAATTTGCTACTTTACAAACCACTTTTGAAATTTATGCAAGAAAGAGATGAGAGTATAAGAAGTGATGAGGAGAAAGTTAAGCAAGATTTCAAAGAAGTGTCTAATGTTGCCGAGGAACTAGATAAAATCAAACAAAATACTAGAGAAGAAATAGCTAGAATTAAACAAAAAGCTATAGAAAGTGCCAAGGCTGAAGCTGAAGCTGAGATGAGTAAAAAAAGAAAAGAGTTAGAGGATAAAATGCTTTTATTTTATAAAGAATTAGCCAAAGATAAAGAAAAGCTAGAAGGCGAACTCAAAGCTTTTGTGCCTGAGTGGAAAAATGCCTTGAATGCTAATATAAAAAATATATAGGATTATTTTATGAGAGTTTTATTATTTTTACTGTGTTTTTCATCTTTTGTCTTAGCTGCTCCAAGTGGCTCTGGCGAGTATGATATAGTTCCTAGAACTGTGAATTTTATAATTTTTGTTGCTATATTGTTCTATCTTTTAGCCAAGCCTGTTAAGTCTTTTTATCTAAACCGTATAGCAAGCATATCATCTAGATTAGAAGATATACAAAAAAAGGTTTTAGAAAGTAAGAACAAAAGATTAGAAGCTATCAAAAGTCTAGAAGATGCAAAAAAAGAATCAGTTAGCGCCATATCTTTAGCACACAAAGAGGCTGAAAATATAGCAAAAAAGATAAAAAGTGATGCAAAGAATGATATGTTGATTTTGGAAAAAGCATTTGATGAACAACAAGCTTACGAGTCTAGAAAAATGCAAAAAGATGTTATAGCCAAGGCTTTGTCTGAGATTTTTGATGAGAATTCTTTGAAGCAAGATGATATTGTAAATATAATACTTAAAAAGGTATCTTAATGAATGATGTGTTAGCTAAGAGGTATGCTAAAGCCATATTAAATAGAAAAGATTTTGACGATTTTTTTGAGTCTTTATCTGCTATAGATTTAGCTTTTTCCTCATCAAAATTTGTTGATGTTATAAATTCTTTTGACATAAAAAAAGAAGATAAGCTTTCTTTAATCTTGTCTTTTTTTGATAATCCAAAAGAGAGTATAGTTAATTTTTTGAAAATTTTATTGCATAATTCTAGATTAGCCCTAATCCCAGATATAGTCCTTGAATTAAAAAGACAAAAGGCTTTAAAAGAGCAAATTTATAGTGGGATTGTGTATTCTAAGGATTCTATAGAAGCTTCAAAGCTTAAAAAGCTTGAAGAGTCTCTGTCAAAGAAATTTGCTGTTAATATTAAGCTTGATAATAAGACAGCACAAGATAGCGGTGTTAAGATTAGCCTAGATGAGTTAGGATATGAAATATCCTTTTCTATGCAAACTTTTAAAACAAAAATAAGTGATTATATACTTAAAACAATTTAAGGAGAAATGGTATGAAAATTAAAGCTGACGAGATTAGCTCTATCATTAAGGAAAAAATTGAGAATTTTGATTTAAACCTTGAAATAGAAGAGACAGGAAGGATTATCTCCATAGCTGACGGTGTTGCTAAGGTTTATGGTCTTAAAAATGTTATGGCCGGGGAGATGGTTGAGTTTGAAAATGGCGACAAAGGTATGGCTCAAAATTTGGAAGAGTCTAGTGTAGGTATAGTTCTTTTAGGAAAAGGTGATGGTTTAAAAGAAGGAAGTTCGGTAAAAAGATTAAAAAAACTACTTAAAGTTCCGGTTGGAGAAGCCTTGATAGGACGCGTGGTAAATGCTTTGGGTGAGCCTATAGATTCTAAAGGTGGTATAGATGCTACTGAATTCCGCTTTGTAGAGGAAAAGGCCAAGGGTATTATGGCTAGGAAGAGCGTTCACGAGCCTTTACAAACGGGTATAAAGGCTATAGATGCTTTGGTTCCTATAGGTAGAGGTCAAAGAGAGCTCATAATAGGCGATAGACAAACCGGAAAAACAACAGTTGCCATAGATACTATAATCAATCAAAAAGGTCAAGGCGTTGTATGTATATATGTTGCCATAGGTCAAAAGCAAAGCACTGTTGCTCAGGTTGTTAAAAAACTAGAGGAACACGGTGCTATGGAATATACCATAGTTGTTAGTGCTGGCGCCTCAGATCCTTCCGCTTTGCAATACCTAGCTCCTTATGCTGGTGTTACCATGGGAGAATATTTTAGAGACAACGCAAAACATGCTTTAATAGTATATGATGACTTGTCAAAACACGCTGTTGCTTACAGAGAAATGTCTTTGATATTAAGAAGACCTCCAGGCCGTGAAGCATATCCGGGCGATGTTTTTTATCTTCACTCAAGATTGCTAGAAAGAGCTGCAAAGCTTAATGATGATTTAGGTGCAGGCTCTCTAACAGCCCTTCCTATCATAGAAACACAAGCTGGCGATGTTTCTGCATATATTCCTACAAATGTTATTTCTATTACAGATGGACAAATTTTCTTAGAAACAGATTTATTTAATTCCGGTGTAAGACCTGCTATAAATGTTGGTTTATCTGTATCTAGAGTTGGTGGTGCTGCACAAATTAAGGCTATAAAGCAAGTTTCTGGAACTTTAAGACTAGACCTTGCTCAGTATAGAGAATTGCAAGCTTTTCTTCAGTTTGCTAGCGATCTAGACGAATCTAGTAGAAAGCAGATAGAAAGAGGGCAAAGGCTTGTGGAAATTCTAAAACAAGCACCTTACTCCCCTCTTGCAGTTGAAAAGCAAGTTGTTTTAATATTTGCTGGAACTAGAGGATTTTTAGATGGTATAGAAGTATCTAAGATAGGCGAATTTGAAAGTGGACTTTATAGTTTTATAGAAGCAAAGTATCCTGATATTTTCGAAACCATTAGAAGTAAAAAAGCCTTAGATAAAGAATTGGAAGAAAAAATTCAAAAGGCTTTGAGTGAATATAGTTCAACTCATATATAAAGGCTTTTTATGGCTAGTTTAAAAGAAATAAAAAGAAAGATAAAGAGTACAAACAACACTCAAAAAACAACTAAAGCCATGAAGCTTGTTTCTTCAGCTAAGCTTAGAAAAGCTGAAGAAGCGGCTAAAAGATCTAGGCTTTATGCACAAAAAATAGTTGATGTGTTGTCTGAGATATCTTTATCTATAAATAAACTTGCAGCGATAGATAAACGTTTTTTATTTTTCAACAAAAGAGAAGTAAAGACTGTTGATATTATATTTATAACTGCTGATAAGGGACTTTGTGGTGGTTTTAATTTAAAAACTATCAAAGCGGTTACAGAATTAATGCAAGATTATGAGAAAAAAGGTATAAAGGTAAGACTTAGAGCTGTTGGTAAAAAGGGCATAGAATTTTTTAAATTTCAAGGAATTCCATTATTCAAAAGTTATTTACAGCTTAGTTCTAGTCCTACTTATGAAAAATCTTGTGAGCTTATCCAAGATGCTGTGCAAGACTATATAGATGGAAATTGTGATGAGGTGTATATAGTGTATCATGGGTACAAAAATATGATTACTCAAGAGCTTAAAGTAGAACACTTAATACCTGTCGAGCCTAGCAAAATTCAAGCTGAGGCACAGTCATCTTCAGCCTTAGATACCGAACCAGAAGATGATGCTTTGATTAACGAGCTTTTAAAGACTTATTTTGAGTATAATATGTATTTTGCTCTGATTAATTCTTTAGCGGCCGAACATAGTGCTAGAATGCAAGCTATGGATAATGCTAGTAAAAATGCGAAAGAAATGGTTAGAATGCTTGACTTAGCGTATAATAAAGCTAGACAAGCTTCTATTACTACC
The DNA here is from genome assembly GCF_002238335.1 of Campylobacter avium LMG 24591. Lineage (NCBI taxonomy): Bacteria > Pseudomonadati > Campylobacterota > Epsilonproteobacteria > Campylobacterales > Campylobacteraceae > Campylobacter > Campylobacter avium. The sequence goes on along the minus strand of NZ_CP022347.1, from coordinate 1,333,813 downwards.
GAGCTTATAGAGATTATAAGCGGTGTTGAATCTATGAAATAAAAGGGAGTGTAATATATGCAAGGAATAATTTCTCAAGTTCTAGGTCCTGTTGTTGATGTGGATTTTGAAGGGTATCTGCCTAAAATTAATGAAGCTTTAGTTGTTAATTTCGAAGCTGAAGGTAGGAAAAATAAATTAGTTTTGGAAGTTGCTGCTCATATTGGAGACAATAGAGTAAGAACCATATCTATGGATATGACAGAGGGTTTGGTAAGAGGCATAAAGGTTGAGGCAACCGGTAGTCCTATATCTGTACCGGTTGGCGAAAAGGTTTTGGGTAGAATTTTCAATGTTACCGGGGACTTGATAGACGAGGGCGAAGAGGTTGATTTTGATAAAAGATGGATTATACACAGAGACCCTCCTCCTTTTGAAGAGCAAAGCACCAAGAGTGAAGTCTTTGAAACCGGTATAAAAGTTGTAGATTTATTAGCCCCTTATCAAAAAGGTGGAAAAGTAGGTTTGTTTGGCGGTGCTGGCGTTGGAAAAACAGTTATCATTATGGAATTAATACACAATGTCGCCTTTAAACATAGCGGTTATTCAGTCTTTGCTGGTGTTGGAGAAAGAACAAGAGAAGGTAATGACTTATATAACGAAATGAAGGAAAGTAAAGTATTAGATAAGGTTGCCTTGTGCTACGGCCAAATGAATGAACCACCGGGCGCTAGAAACCGTATAGCACTTACAGGTCTTACTATGGCTGAATATTTTAGAGATGAAATGGGTCTAGATGTTCTTATGTTTATAGATAATATTTTCAGATTCTCTCAATCAGGTTCCGAGATGTCAGCCCTTTTGGGAAGAATTCCATCAGCTGTTGGTTACCAACCTACGCTAGCTAGCGAAATGGGTCGTTTTCAAGAAAGAATTACATCTACAAAGAAAGGTTCTATAACCTCTGTTCAAGCTGTTTATGTTCCTGCAGATGACTTGACTGACCCTGCTCCGGCAACAGTTTTTGCGCACCTAGACGCTACGACAGTTTTAAATAGAGCAATTGCTGAAAAAGGAATTTACCCAGCTGTTGACCCTCTTGATTCTACTTCCAGAGTTCTAAGCCCTCATATTATAGGTGAAGAGCATTATAATGTAGCTAGAGGCGTTCAATCAGTACTTCAAAAATACAAAGACTTGCAAGATATCATTGCTATCTTGGGTATGGATGAATTGAGCGAAGAGGATAAAAGAACTGTTGAAAGAGCTAGAAAAATAGAGAAATTTTTATCTCAACCTTTCTTTGTCGCCGAAGTTTTTACAGGAAGTCCGGGTAAGTACATTAGCCTAGAAGATACTATAGCTGGATTTAAGGGCATTTTAGAAGGAAAATACGACCACTTGCCTGAAAACGCTTTTTATATGGTAGGAAATATAGAAGAAGCTATAGAAAAAGCTGAAAAATTAAAGGGATAATCCATGAGTTCTTTAGTTCATGTAGAGATTGTAACTCCTACAGGAATGATTTTTAAAGGCGATGTTAAGATGGTAGTTTTGCCGGGTAGCGAAGGCGAATTCGGTGTTTTGAAAGGACATGCTTCTTTGCTATCATCTTTGAAGGCTGGTATTATAGATATTGAAAAAGAAGATTCTAAGCATGAATTGATTGCCATTGATTCTGGATATGCTAAAGTGGATGAATTTAAGGTTGAAATTTTGGCTAAAGGAGCAGTTTCTATAAATGGCTCAGATGAAAGCGAGATAGCTCAACATTTAGAGCAAGCCAAAGAGCTTATCAGGTCTATGAGTTCTGATAATGTAGCCTTAGCTTCTACTTTTGCAAATATAGACAAAAGGTCAGGATTAAAGTAGTGATAGAATTCTCATCTATCTTACATTTTTTAAGAGAGTCAACCATTATTACGTATGTAGTTTTGTTCTGGCTTTCTTTGTATTTTTTATTGTCCCTTACCATTCTTTTTTCAAGACTTACATACATAACTGTTTGGACATCAAAAGAAAAAGATTCCTTAGAGGATTTGCTAACTAAGCAAAAAGATATTACTCAAACTGAGTCTATATTACGAAAATGTCAAGAACCAAGTAAAAACCACCTAGAAATTTATAAAAATTTAGCGGAGAAAAAAGCCACCGTTGGTCTTACTTGGCTTAGTATCATCGCTTCTACTTCCCCATTTATAGGTCTTTTTGGCACTGTTGTTTCTATATTAGAAACCTTTGGTGGCTTAGGTGGGCAAAATTCTTTAAGTATTATAGCACCTAAGATTAGTGAAGCATTGGTCGCTACAGGTTGTGGTATTTTTGTAGCTATTCCAGCTTACACCTTTCATTTGATAATAAAACGAAGAGCCTTTGAGCTTTTAAGTGTGATTGATAGCGAGATTAAAATTATAGCGAAGGCTTAAGCTATGTTTTTGGACGAAAAACCAGAGTTAAATATAACTCCTTTAGTGGACATTATGCTAGTTTTATTAGCCATCCTTATGGTAACTGCTCCTAGCATAGTTTATGATGAGAAAGTGAATTTGCCAACAGGTTCTCAAAAAAGCTCTAGCATAGCGACTGTCAAGAGTTTGCTTATAACTGTTAATGCTAAAAAAGAGGTTTTTGTAAATGATAAGAAATTTGATTTTATATCATTTGCGGATAATCTAGCCTTGCTTAAGAACCAATTTAAAACAGATGAGCCGGTTTTCATAAGGGCTGATAAGAATTTAAAATACGATGATGTTATGTTTGTTTTAAGAACTGTAAAAAATTTAGGTTTTAATAAGGCAGCATTGCAAACGGAGTAGGTGTGAAGGATTACGGCTTAGGTTATGTAAATTCGTTTTTATTAGCCTTGATATTTTATATCTTAATATTATCATCTATATTTTTACATTTTTCTATATATAAATCAAATGCCGTTAAATACACTGATATTAAAGATAGTTTTGTGGATGTTGATTTGGGTTCTTACGCAAATAAAATTTCTAAAACTAATCAAAACATACAAGAACAAGAGATTACGCAAGAAAACCAAACCCAAGGCAAAGAAACCACTAATAAAGAAGTTGAAACACAAGATGTTAAACAAGAGGCCAGCGATATAAATTCGCTTTTTGGAAATTTAAAAGATTTTCAAGAAGAAAAGACAAATAAAATACAGTCTTCAGAAAAATCAGTTAAAAATTCTACAAATAAACCCCAAGAACTTTCAAATCTTTTTAACAGCTTAAACGATAATTTGTTAAAAACAGAAGATGAAAAGGTTGGCGAGAGCAGCCAAAAACAAATGACCGGAATTTATGATGAATTTAGAGGAAAGGTAAGAAGAATTTTAGAGGAGAGGTGGAGACTGTACGAGGCTAGCGGAAATTTTGCAGTTTTGGTGAAGTATTACATAGATTCTGATGGTAAATTTGGCTATACATTAGTTGAAAAAAGTTATAATGAGGACTTTGATGCCAAGGTTTTAGAATTTTTAGGGAATTTAAGCGGCAAATTTATAGCTTATCCGCCTAGAAATCTTAAATTCGAAGGCTCAATGAATTTAAGCGATAAAGTTACTGTTGGGAGCGTGTAAATGGCTAAATTTCTTTTAGTTTTTGTATTTTTTATTTCTTTTGCTGTGGCTGATGATAATGTTATATCGGTTACAAACGAGAGTGTGAGCTTGCCAAAGATTATACTTAAGGATAGTTCTGAGCTTAGCGACAAAACACTTAAAAATAATTTTTACAATATTTTGTTAAACGACCTTAAAGTAAGCTCAAATTTTGAAGTGTTAACAAGTGGCGATGAAAAGGCCAATTATGTTTTTGAATATTTTCTTGCTAAAAGCGGAACTAACTTAAATTTGCGAGTTATTATTAGAGCCGATGGTAAAGAAAAGAGCAACAAAACTTATTCTTTATCAAGTCTTGAGCAGTATCCATTCTTAGCACATAAAGGCGTTAAGGATTCTGTAAAAGAATTGGGTCTAGCACCTGTTGAGTGGATGGATCATAAAATTTTGATTGCAAGAGCAAATGGAAGTAGAAAAAGTCAAATTATAATGGCAGATTACACTCTTACATATCAAAAAGTGATTGTTGGCGGAGGCTTAAATCTTTTTCCTAGATGGGCTAATAAAGAACAAAATGCCTTTTACTACACAGCTTATGACCACAATATCCCAACGCTTTATTTGTATGATTTAAACAAAAACAAAGCAAATAGAATTTTATCAAGTGGCGGTATGTTGGTTGCGTCCGATGTGAGCAGGGACGGAAGTAAAATTTTAGTTACTATGGCACCAAATGACCAGCCCGATGTGTATTTGTATGATTTGAATAAAAAAATGCTGCAAAAAATCACCAATTATTCAGGCGTTGATGTGAATGGAAATTTTATAGAAGATGAGAAAAAGATAGTGTTTGTTAGTGACCGCTTGGGCTATCCTAACATTTTCATACAAGGCATAGGGGCTTCAAGTGCCGAGCAGCTAGTTTTTCATGGCAGAAATAATACAGCTGTATCTACATACAAAAATTATTTAGTATATTCAAGCAGAGAGCCAGAGCAAAGAGGAGTATTTAACATATATCTTATGAGTACCAAGAGTGATTATATAAGACAGCTCACCGCTAATGGAAAAAACCTTTTTCCTAGATTTTCAAGTGATGGCGGAAGCATAGTGTATATAAAATACTTGGGTAGCGAAACGGCTTTGGGTGTTATTAGGGTAAATGCCAATAAAAGCTTTCATTTTCCACTCAAGGTTGGAAAAATTCAGTCGATTGATTGGTAATTTTATTTATTATTAATAATTTTTTAGATAAAATATAGGTTAAACATTACAAATTTTGAAAGGAAAGCAATGAAAAAACTTATTCTTGTTTCAGTTGCAATCTCTGCGTTAGTTCTAGCTGGTTGTGCTCCTAGAACATCTACTAAGGTTGATTCTTCATCTACAGCAGGCACTGCTGGCGGAGCTTCAGGCGGTAGTGATGTATTTGGTAGCTTATCAAGTGGCTTGGGTAAAATCTATTTTGATTTTGATAAATATGAAATCAGGTCAGATATGCAAGCTGTAGTTAGTGCCGGTGCAAACCTGCTTAAAGGACAAGCTACAAGTGCTAAGATAACTGTTGAGGGACACTGTGATGAGTGGGGAACTGATGAGTATAACCAAGCTTTAGGTTTAAGAAGAGCTAATTCTGTTAAGAGAGCTTTAACAACTCTTGGTATAGACTCTAAGCAAATAGCTGTTAAGAGCTTTGGAGAGTCAGCTCCAGTTTGTACAGACAAAACTCCAGAATGTGATGCTCAAAACAGACGTGCTGAAATTAAGGTTGGTTTATAGTACCATTTATGAAAAAATACTATCTAGTGGCTCTGTTATTTGGAGCCACCTTCGCTTATCCCGAAAGTTCTGCCTTTGACGCTGGCAATATAAACAACACTTCGACCTACGGTTTAACACAAAACGAACAAATTATCAAAAATAGACTTGATACTCTACAAAATGAGTATTTGCAAAATTCTTCTAAGATAAATTCGATTTCTGAAAGATTGGATGGATTACAAAGTACCTTAGAAGGTGTAAATTCTCAGTATGCTAAAACAAATTCAAGATTGATTTACATGGAAGATAAAGAGGCAAATTTAAGCCTAGAATTACAAACACTTAAAAAACAGGTAAATGATCTTAGAAAAAGTCAAGAAAATAATGCTAAAGAAATTAAAAAAAGTTTAGATGAGATAAGTAAAATTCTGCAGTTAAAAACAAGCGATATTAATATAACTATAGAAGATGACAATAGTAGCAAAGAGCTTCCTGTTAAGAAAGAAAAGGAAGTTAAAAAAGATGATGAATCTTGGAAGAAAAAGAGCAATGATAATATATTAAATTTAGCTATGAAGGATTTTAAAAGCAAGAAAACTTTAAATAAAGCCAAGGATAAATTTGAGTATTTACTCTCTAAAAATTACAAACCTGCTAGGTCAAATTTCTATCTAGGCGAGATTGAGTATAAGCAAAAAAAATACGCAAATGCCATATCTTACTACAAACAATCAGCATCTTTGTATAGCAAGGCAGATTATATGCCAACGCTGCTTTATCATACTGCCATAAGTCTTGATAAGGTAGGGGATACAAAGAGCGCAAATAGCTTTTATAAAGCTTTAAAGTCTAGCTATCCAAATAGCCCGGAAGCTAAGGCCTCACCAAATCGAAAATAAAGGAGAAAATATTATGGAAAAAAATACAGTTGTTTCTATGTTTTACGAATTAAAAGACGCAAATACAAACGAAGTTTTAGAATCAAATCTATACTCAGAGCCTATATCTTTTATCTTGGGCAAAGGACAAGTATTAGAAAGTTTAGAAGAGGAAATTTTAAAACTTGATGGTCCTTGCAACGCAGACTTTGTTATAAAAAAAGAAAAAGCACTTGGAGAATATGATGAAAGTGCAGTTCAAACTTTGCCAAAAGAACAGTTTGCAGGAATAGAACTCAAGGTAGGAATGGAGCTTTTTGGTGAAAGTGAAAACGGCGAAACTGTAAGAGTTACAGTAAAAGAAATAAAAGATGACACAGTAACTGTTGATTATAATCACGCCTATGCTGGCAAGGATTTATTGTTTTCTTTAAATATACTAGATGTAAGAGCTGCAACTGAGGATGAAATTTTAACAGGTATTGTTGCTGGTTCCAGAAGTTGTGGTTGTGGGCACAGCGATGGTGGTTGTTGCGGTGGCGGCGGTCACGGACATCATCATGGTCACCACGGTTGCGGTTGCCATTAATGAAAACTGTTTTTTTATTTCCTGGTCAGGGTTCTCAGTGCGTTGGCATGGGAAAAAGTTTTTATGAAAATTCAGTAAAAGCTAGAGACTTTTTAAACAATGCTAGTGATTTTTGCAAAATAGATTTTAAGCATTTGCTTTTTGAGGAAAATGATAAATTAAATTTAAGTGAATTTACTCAAGCAGCCGTTGTCTTAAATTCTTTAATGGCCATTTTAGCCTTGCAAGAACAAAGTCCTGAGATAAAAACTGAGTATGCATTGGGACATTCTTTGGGCGAGTTTTCAGCTTTGGCTGTGCAAGGTGCTTTAGAGTATTTATCCGCGGTAAGTTTGGTAAATCAACGCGGTAAATTTATGCAAGATGACTGCTCTAAGATAGAAGCTTCGATGATGGTTGTTCTTGGCCTTGAGGATAAACTTGTTGAAGATATTTGCAAAGATATGCAAGATGAAGGCAAAAAGGTATATGCTGCAAATTATAATTGTGACTCGCAAATAGTAGTTGCTGGTTTAAAAGATGATTTATTGTCTTGCGAGGCTGCGTTTAAGAAGGCTGGAGCAAAAAGAGCAATGCTTTTAAATATGAGTGTGGCAAGCCACTGCCCGCTTTTGCAAGATGCTTCGTTAAAACTTGGAGTGGAGCTTGATAAGCTTTTAAAGGATGAATTTAAAGCGGTTATTTCAAATGTAAATGCCAAACCTTACACCACTAAAGCACAAGCTCTAACCTTGCTAAAAGAGCAGCTGGTTAAGCCCGTGTTGTATAAGCAAAGTATCAAATTTATTGAGGATGAGGCGGATTGTTTTATAGAATTTGGTGCTGCTATACTTAAGGGGCTAAATAAAAAAATCACTCAAAAAGAAACTTACTCAATAGTGTCTATGAGTGATATAGACGAAGTTTTGAAGGCTTTAAAATGAGATTAGCTATTTTGGGCGCTATGCCAGAGGAGATAAGTCCTTTACTTGATGTTTTAAAAGATTATGAAAAAGTGGAGTATGCTAACAATACTTATTATATCTCATCTTATAAAAACCACGAGCTGATACTTGCGTATTCTAAGATAGGTAAGGTAAATTCAAGCCTTAGTGCGGCTGTTTTGATAGAGAAATTCAAAGCGCAAAAGCTTTTATTTACCGGCGTTGCTGGTGCTTTTAACCCAGAGCTTGAAATAGGGGACTTGCTTTATGCTACAAAGCTAGTTCAATACGACCTAGACATAACAGCCTTTGGTCATCCTTTAGGTTTTGTTCCGGGAAATGAAATTTTTATAAAAACAGATGAAGCTTTAAATGAAATAGCCTTGCAAAGTGCAAAAGATTTAAAAGTGGAGTTAAAATCCGGCATTATCGCTACCGGAGATGAATTTATTTGCGATGAAAAGAAAAAGGCTAGGATTAGAGAAATTTTCAATGCAGACGCTTGTGAAATGGAAGGAGCCTCGGTAGCCTTGGTTTGCGATGCTTTAAAAATTCCTTGCTTTATACTAAGGGCCATTAGCGATAAGGCTGGGGAAAAAGCTGAATTTGATTTTGATGAATTTGTGGTAAATTCGGCTAAAATTTCTGCAAATTTTATACTTAAAATGTGTGAAAAGATATGATAAATTTAAGCAAGAGATTGATTAGGCAAGTAGCGCAGGCAAACGCTAAGTATTCTTTGATACAAGATAAGGACAGGGTTCTTTTGGGACTTAGCGGAGGCAAAGATTCTCTAGCTTTAGCGCACTTGTTAAATAGAATGCAAAAACACGCCCCATTTTCTTTCGAGCTTAAGGCTGTTACCTTGAGTTATGGTATGGGAGAGGATTATACCAATCTTAGCAAGCACTGCAAGGAACACGGCATAGACCATGAGGTTATAGATTCAAACATATATGAAATTTCAGGCGATACCATACGAAAAAACTCAAGTTTTTGTAGTTATTTTTCACGTATGCGAAGGGGTGCTTTATACACTTATGCTTTAGAAAATGGCTTTAACAAGCTAGCCATAGCACACCATCTAGATGATGCTGCGGAAAGCTTTTTTATGAATTTTATACATAACGGTGCTTTAAGAACGCTAGCTCCTATTTATACTAGCAAAAGAGGGGTTGTTGTTATAAGACCTTTAATCTTTGTTAGGGAAAGACAGCTAATAGACAATGCCGTGTCAAATTCCTTGCAAGTTATAGGAAATGAATTTTGTCCTGGTATGAAGTTAAGCGAAAGAAATGTTAAATTCCCGCACGCAAGACAGGAAGCAAAAGAGCTTTTAGCAAGCATGGAAAAAGAAAATCCAAAGCTTTTTACCAGCTTAAAATCAGCCTTTGAAAACATACACAAGGACAGTTTTTTTAAAGCTGTGTGATGAAAAAAGCACTCGTTGTTGTTGATTATCAAAATGACTTTATAGATGGTAGCTTGGGCTTTGAAAAAGCTGCGTTAATAAAAGAAAATATTTTATCCTTGCTTAAAAATTTTAATGGCGATTTTTTATTTACCTTTGATACTCATTATGAGGATTACTTAGATACAAGGGAGGGTAAAAATTTGCCTATCTTGCATTGTCAAGATGAAAGCTTGGGACATAAGATGCCGTCTGATTTTGATATTTATTTAAAAAAGGCTAGAAAAATTTTTAAAAAGCAAAGTTTTGGCAGCTTAGAACTTGCAAATTTTATCAAAGAAGAGCAGTACAAAAGCATAGAATTTTGTGGTTTGGTTTCTCATATTTGCGTATTTAGCAATATCATCTTAGCCTTTAACGCCGCCTTAAATGCAGAAATTGTGTTACATCAAAATGCTTGTGCTAGCTTTGATGATGAGCTAGAAGAAGCAGCTTTTAAGATACTAAAAGCTTATGGGGTTAAAATTTTAAGCACTACTTTGACACCTACCGTAACATAAGCCATTTAATGAGATATATTTAAGTTAAATTTACTTAGTATTTGTTATAATGTGAAAATTTTTTGTTAAACAAGGAGATTTTTTGGACCCCAGTCAGAGTATTGTAGCAACTACAAATGTCGCGGTGAATTCTAGTTTGGACTTAACTTATTCTTCTTTTATGATTATCCTAGCTCTTGTTTTTGTCCTTTTAAATGGCTTTTTTGTTCTTTCTGAATTTAGCATTATCAAGGTTCGCAGGTCAAAACTTGAAGAATTCGTGAAAGAAAAAAGAGTAAATGCTAAAATGGCTCTTGAAGTTTCATCAAAGCTTGATACTTATTTAAGCGCTTGTCAGCTTGGTATAACACTGAGTTCCCTAGCACTTGGTTGGATAGGAGAACCAGCCATTGCCAAGGTGCTTGAGTATTGGTTATCTCCTCTTTCTTTGCCAGCAGCTTTAATCCACACCATAGCCTTTGTTATAGCCTTTACCTTAATCACACTTTTACACGTAGTAATTGGTGAGCTAGTGCCAAAAAGCGTGGCTATAGCGATAGCCGATAAGACCGTTTTAATCGTCGCAAGGCCTTTGCATATATTTTGGTTGCTTTTTTTGCCATTTATAAAAACCTTTGATTTTCTAGCTTCCATTTGTCTTAAGATGATAGGCATCAGGCCTGCTAGTGAAAGCGAGCTGGCACATTCTGAAGAAGAGATTAAAATTATAGCCTCGGAAAGCCAAAAGGGCGGCGTGTTGGATGAATTTGAAACCGAGCTTATAAGAAATGCTGTTGATTTTTCCGACACTGTTGCTAAGGAGGTTATGACGCCTAGAAAAGATATGATTTGTCTTAGCAAGTCTAAAAGCTATGAGGAAAATATGCAAGTAGTTTATGAGAGCAAGCATACTAGGTTTCCTTATATAGACGGTTCAAAAGATAATATTTTAGGCATTATTCATATAAGAGATGTGGTTCAAAATGAGCTTAGCAAGGACAAGAAAAAGACTTTGGATGATTTTATTAGACCTATATTTTTAGTGCCCGAGAATTTAAGTATCTCTAAAATCATACTCAGAATGAATCAAGAAAGAACCCACACCGCCTTGGTTATAGATGAATACGGTGGCACGGCCGGCATTATCACCATGGAAGATATTATGGAGGAAATTTTTGGCGATATAAAAGATGAGCATAGCCAAGATGAACCTTATAAAAAGCTTACAGATGATGTATATGAATTTAAAGGCCGTAGTGATATAGAAACTGTTGAGGAGTTGTTGCTCATTAAATATCCTGAGGATTTAGAACAAGTTACTATAGGTGGTTATGTTTTTAATCTTTTGGGTCGCTTGCCTGTGGTTGGCGATAGGATAGATGATGAACTTTGCTATTATGAAATTAAGGCTATGCAAGGAAATAGCGTGGAAAAGGTCAAGGTGGTAAAAAAGAAATAACTAAGAGCTCTTTTTTCTTTTTAAGAGCTCTTTTTTCTTTTCCTCCATTCTTATGGCTTCTTGCAAAGCCTCCTCGCTGTCGTTTAGGCTTGTGAATTTGTAATCATCGTCAAACTGTTTATTTTTTATCCCCCAAAGCAAGGATGTTAAAGCTATAAAAAATATAAATATCGACACGCCAAGCATTAGCATTATAACAGCATTCATTTTTATCCTTTTAATGTAAAACAAAACTATAGCAAAAATTTATTTATTTTTTATCCTTAAAGAATTTAAGATAACTACCAGGCTGCTAAAAGACATCGAAGCAGCGGCTATTAGGGGGTTTATCAAGCCCAAAAATGCAAGAGTAATGCTAAGTGCATTATAACACAGGGAAAAAGTTAAATTTTGTTTTATGATTTTGTATGTTTTTTTAGCTAGTTTAAGTGAGTTTTCTACGCTTTTTAAATCACTTTTAAGCAGCAAAACATCGCTATTTTCCATGGCTATATCAGAGCCATTTTTAAGAGAAAAGGACACAGTGGCCACCTTTAAAGCTAGTGCGTCATTTATACCGTCGCCCACAAAAAACACCTTTTCTTTTTGATTAAGCTCTTTTATAACATTCATCTTGTCTTGGGGCAAACAGTTTGCCTTAAATTCCCTTATATCAAGCTCCTTAGCTATCTTGGCGGCCGCTTTTTCATTATCGCCGGTTAGCATTAGAATTTTTATGTTTAAGGATTTTAAGTAAGATAAAAGCCTCTTTGCTCCCTCTTTTATGCTGCTTTGAAATTCAAAGATAGCTAGAATTTCGCCATTTTTAGCAAAGATAAAATGAGTATCTTTTATTTCATAAGAACAAGTTATGTTGTTTTCTTTAATAAAATACAAATTTCCGCCCAAAAAGCTGTCTTTCCCAAGCCTTGCCTTAATTCCTTTTGCTCTTAATTCCTTAACATCTTCGAATTTCATATCTATAAATTTTGCGTCTTTTTCTAGTAGAAACTGCCTTAAGGAATTGCTCAAAGGATGTTTTGAAAGGCTTATAAAGCTTAAAAGCTCGTTTAAATTTAATTTATCGTTAAGCTTTGATTTTGAAATTTTAAGATTGCTATCAGTAAGCACTCCCGTTTTGTCAAACACGCCCACGGTGCATTTTGATAACTCTTCTATGGAATTTGGGTTTTTAAACAAAATTTTCATTTTTAAAGCAGAAAATAAGGCGCTAAGTGTGCTAATAGGCGTTGCCAGAGCCAAGGCGCAAGGACAAGATATTATAAGCACAGATATAGCATTGATTAAAGACAACTCAAAGCCAGCTTCTTTGTAAAAAAACCAAAAACAGAAGCATAAAAATGCCAAAAAAAGCACTGTGCGTGAAAATTTTGTATTGATTTTTTCAACTAGAGCTTGAATTTTAGGCTTATTGTTTTGGGCTTCCTCTAGTAAAGACACGATTTGGCTTAGCTTAGAATCCTTATAAAGACTTGTTGTTTTATACACTACATGACCATCAATCACTGTGCAAGCTGAGTTTACAATGCTATCTTTTTTTAGTAAAAGCGCTTCATTCTCTCCGTTTAGGCTTGAAGTATCCACGCTTGCTTCACCTTCTACACAAAGTCCATCTATTAGAATTTTATCCCCAGCCCTGAGCCTTACAAGCTCTCCCACATTAACCGCATACACATCTTTTGGGACAAAATCCTTGCCATCATAAACAAAAATTTTAGAAAGCAAAAACTCATTTAAGCCGTCCATGGTATCGCTTGCGTATTTTTTGCTTAGCACCTCTAAGTATTTTCCTACAAAAACGAAGCAAATTATCATAGCAACGGAATCAAAATACACATTAGGAAACCTCGCAAACATCGCCCACAAGGAGTATGCGTAGGCTAAGCTAGCCCCGCTAATTACTAGAAAATCCATATTGATTTGCTTAAATTTCAAAGCAGTATAAGCACTTTTATAAAAGCTAGAACCGGTGTAAAAAAGCACAGGAGTACATAAGATAAACTCAGCAAAATTCAAGATATCTTTAATGTCGCTTTGCATGCCGCTAAAAAGCCCAGCGTATTTTGCTATTGCTATCCACATGATATTCATCACGCAAGCTATGGCTACTATGAGTTTTGCGTAAAATTCTCTCTTAAGTTCTGTGCTTTTTATCTCTTGTTTTAAAGGATCATATGCGCTAGCTTTATAGCCTATGCAAGATATTAGCTGTAAGATTTTATCTAGACTAATCAAGCTATCATCATACACAACCTTTGCTTTGTGCGTTGCTAAATTTACTGTTGCTTCTAAAACCCCAGCTTCTTCGTTTAAAATTTTCTCATTAAGCCAGATACAAGCAGAACAATGTATATTGCTTATGTAAAGATAAATTTCGCAAAAACCGTCCTCATTTTTTCTAACAAAATTATCATAATTTTTATTGTATTCTTCTGTGCTTACGGGTTCTAGTTCGGTGTTTGAGCGAAGTTTGTAAAAATCTTGCCAGCCTTTTGAGTGAAGCAGCTTATAAACAGCCTCACAGCCCTTACAGCAAAAGCTTCCAAAATCATTTTTTATCATCTTAGCTTCATCAAAATCTAAGTTACAGTGTTTGCATTTCATTTTTTTCTTTGTCTTGAATTTTTATTATTATAGCGAATTTGTGTGTTTGTCAATTCTTTATTTTAAGATAGCTTTGAAGCTTTTTATCTATTTTTTGTATAATTATATTTATGAAAGCAAAAGCATTATTTTTAGACAGAGACGGTGTTATAAATGTGGATAAAAAATATGTTCACAAGATAGAGGATTTTGAATTTTTTGATGAAATCTTTGAGCTTTGTGAGCTTTTTTTAAAAAAATCCTACCTAATTTTTGTGGTAACGAACCAATCAGGCATAGCAAGAGGGTATTACACTGAAAGCGATTTTCAAAAACTAACTTCTTTTATGTGTGCTGAGTTTTTAAAAAGGGGTATAAAGATAAGCAAGGTCTATCATTGCCCGCATTTACAAGGTTGTTCATGCAGAAAGCCAGAAGCAGGAATGCTTTTAAAGGCAAAGGCTGAATTTGATATAAATATGAGCGAATCTACAATGATAGGTGATAATCTAAGCGACATGCAAGCGGGAAAAAAGGCCGGGCTTAAGGACTTGTTTTTACTAAATGAAGATGAGAGCTTAAAAGATGATTTTTATAAAAAATTTGCTAATCTAGCACAGTTATTAGCGTATCTAAAGGGAAATAAATGAGAATTTTAATAAGCGGCGGGGCTGGTTTTATAGGCTCAAATTTGGCTTTGAGCTTGCAAGATGAACACGAAATTTTAATCATTGATAAAATGCAAGGTGCTGAGTATTTTGAGAATGGAAATTTAAAAAGTTTGGGGCATTTTAAGAATTTATTAGACTTTCATGGTTCTTTGTTTGTAGCTGATATTTGCGATGAAATTTTTTTAGAAAAGATAAAAGATTTTAAGCCAGATGTAATCTTTCACAAGGCCGCGATTTCTGACACCACAGTTTATAATCAAAATGAAGTTTTAAAAACAAATTTAAATAATTTTGAAGCCTTGATTAAGCTTTGCATAGACTTAAATATCAAGCTTATTTACGCTAGCTCGGCTTCAGTTTATGGAGATGCAAAAAGTCCTCAAACTGTTGATATAGATGAAAGGCCGAAAAATCCTTATGCTTTTTCAAAGCTTATGATGGATAGGCTTTGTCAAAGGTATGAAAAAGAGCTTCATATAGTCGGCCTTAGGTATTTTAATGTTTATGGAGAGGGCGAATTTTATAAGGGCAAGACAGCTTCTACAATCTTGCAATTTGCTTTGCAAATTTTGTCAAATAAGGCTCCTAGGCTTTTTGAGGGAAGCGATAAAATTTATAGAGACTTTGTGTATATTAAGGATGTTGTTAATGCAAATTTAATGGCACTTGATGCTAAGAGCGGGATTTATAATGTGGGAAGTGGCGTGGCTAGGAGCTTCCAAGATATAGCTGATATCTTGCAAAAAGAGCTTGAAACAAATTTTGCTTGCGAGTATTTTGCTAATCCTTACACGAAAAATTACCAATTCCACACCCAAGCCAAGCTGGATAAAAGCTTTGCGTATGAGCCTAAATTTAGCCTTGAAAGCGGCATAAGCTCTTATTTGCCACACATAAAGTTATTTGCAAAGGAAAATAATGCTTGATTTTTTAAGCTCTAAAAGGCCTAAAATTTTAGTTGTTGGCGATTTGATGATTGATAATTATATTTGGTGCGATTGCACTAAGGTAAGCCCTGAAGCACCGGTTTTGGTTATGAACACCAAAAAGCAAGATAAAAGATTGGGCGGTGCGGCAAATGTGTATGCGAATTTAGAAGCTCTTGGTGCTGATGTTCTGGCCTTAAGCGTGGTTGGAAACGACGAAAATGGGGCATTTTTAAAGAAAAGCTTAAAGGGCTTGATACTGCTTGAAGATGAGAAAAAAACATCTTTAAAGACTAGAATTTTGTCTCATTCTCAGCAAGTTTTGCGTATAGATGATGAGACTGTTTGTGATACGAAGCTAGAAGAAGAGCTTTTATTTGGCTTTAATAAAATGCTAAAAGAGCTTGACGCTATAGTTTTAAGTGATTATGGCAAGGGAGTTTTAACGCATAGAATTTGTGCTTGTATAATACAAAAGGCAAATGAGCGTGAAATTCCAGTCCTAGTTGACCCTAAGGGCGATGATTATAGCAAGTATAGCGGTGCTACCTTGCTTACTCCTAATAAAAAGGAAGCTATGCAAGCACTGAAATTTAACTCTTTAAATGAGGAGAATTTAGAAGAAGCCATAGTGGAGCTTAAGGATAGGTTTAAGCTTAAATTCTCTATGATTACCCTTTCTGAAGCCGGCATAGCTATATACGATGACAAGCTGCACATCATACCTGCTAAGGCTAGGGAGGTATTTGATGTAACTGGTGCTGGCGATAGCGTGATTTCTGTAATGGCATTTTGCATGGCTTTAAAGGTGCCGCTTTTAAAGGCTTGTGAAATAGCAAATAAAGCCGCAGCAGTTGTGGTAAGCAAGATAGGCTCGGCTACCGTTAGCTTTGATGAGATAAGAAAATTTGAGAAAAATGACTTTGAGGAAAAGATTAAAAGCAAAGAGGAAGTGCAAAACATACTTAAAGATAAAACAAATATAGTTTTTAGCAATGGTTGCTTTGACATCTTGCATTTTGGGCATATAAAATACCTGCAAAAGGCTAAAAATTTGGGCGATATTTTAGTTATCGGTCTTAATTCTGATGCTAGTGTTAAAAGGCTAAAAGGAGAACAAAGACCTATAAATTCGCAGTTTCACAGAGCCTCTATGCTGGCGTCTTTGTATTTTGTGGATTTTGTGGTGATTTTTGATGAGGATACTCCGTATGAGCTCATAAAGGCTTTAAAACCTGATATCTTGGTAAAAGGTGCTGATTATGTGTCCAAAGAAGTTGTTGGTGCTGATTTGGTAAAAAGGGTAGAGCTGATAAAATTTGAGGATGGCTTTAGCACCACAAGCATTATAGAAAGGATAAAGAGCGAGTAAGCTTTTATTGCTCAAGCACTATTTTATTTATCATAGAATTTTCTTTTATGTCTTTAAAATAAGTTAGCTTATGCACGAAACTTTTACTTTGTATTTCTTGCCAAAGCTCTTCATCATAAAAATCTAAGGCGTGAAACTGCAAAAGATGAAGCTCAAAATCACTTATATGATAGTTTTCGTTTTTAAAGCCTTTTTCTTTTAAGAGCTCATATACTATGTGTATTAGAAAGTAAAAATGATGTTTGCCCTCATCTTTTTGCCAATAAGCCATTAAAATATCTAGCATAGCGGATATGAAAGGATTTTTACTTTTAGCTATGATGAAGGCTGAAAACATTTTTACCTTAAAATCATCATTGTAGTTAAAATATGAGTAAGCAAAATACCTACTATGAAGCACTTTTTCAAGTTCATCTTTGCTAGGTTTTTTTCCTCTTTCAAAGACAAAAAAGTCTTTTTTTAGCAAGTCATTTGGAATTTTAGCGCTTAAAAAGATGGTAGCATCCAGCCAAACTCCACCATAAGTATGCAGTAAAGCAAGTCTTAGCAGGTCTGAAAAAAAAGTTATAGTTTTTTCTCCAAAAAAGTTCTTTTCTATTTTTTCATAAATAAAATTTGGAAAACTTATATATTCTTTTAAATTTTTTTCATCTAAAAAGATGATTTTGTACTCGCTCATATATTTTTGCATTGCTAAAAAGCATTCTTGTGCTATTAGAGGTGCATTTTCCTTGCCGCTGTGCCAAAACACCCAAAGCACTTTTTCATCTTTCAAATCCTTTTTTCTTTCAAAGCTAAAATGCTCTAACTCGCCCTTAGAAAAAGGCTCTACATAGTTTTTAGACATATAAGCACAAATTTTAGGATGATCTATCTTATATCTTATGTGCTCTTTTATTTTTTTTCTAATTCTTTTAAAAGGCACTAAAGCCCTAGCTAGACGATAAAAAAATTCGTTGTAAAAAAGCTTGTTTAGCATAGTTTTTCCTCTTTTTTGTTTATAAATTTAAAATAAAGATAAGAAAAAAACGCCTTAAAAAAGCTTAAATAAGCTCTTTTTTTTAAATCCTCTTTCATTTTGGCCTTGATTAGCTTATATTTTTGTACTCCTCTTATGCTTAGAGTTTTTGCTATATCATCTGGCACAAAATAAAGTAAAGAATCAAACCAAAATTTCGTTTTATGCACACTGTATCGTTGTGGGTATTTTCTAAGTATCCATAAAAACATAACTTGATCATCATCTACTATATTAAATGAGACAAAGGCTCTTAAAGCCTCTTTCATATCCTCTTTAAAGATATCCCAATGCTCTTTTTTTGCATACAAAAGTCCGCCCATTATGTAAGTTTGCATTGAAAAATAAACATTAGCCACACTTGTTTCTTCCTTGTCTTTGACTGAGAAAAAATTTATCTTTTCTTTATTTAAACTGTCTTTGCTTTCTAGTTTAAAGTTAAACTGTGAAGAGTTTGTAAAATAATCAGAACCGTGGTTAAAACCAAAATCAAGCCAAATTATTTCTTCATCGCAAAGCCCTCTTTTTATAGCGTCGCAGACGCAAAATGGCTTGATATACATTATATAACAGTAAAGATATGACTTACATTCGATATTATCTGGATAGGCTCTATTTAAGCTTTGATCATAGTTTTCAAAGGTCGTTTTCATCAAGCTTAGCCCTTCTTCATCAAAGGATTCTAGCTCTTTTGTGATAACAACAGTTTCATTTTCAAGGCCAAATTTAGCTCTTATGTTTAAAATCTTTTCCTTAAATTCGGCGCTTGTATATACTATAAGTTTGTGTTTAAGCCCGGCCCAAAAGCTAAAATACTCAAAATACTTCTCATTATCCCTTTTAAAATCATCAAGCTCTTCTCTTTTTATATCGTAAAATGCTGTAACTATGGTCATTTTAGGCCTTAAATTCATTTAATGTTTTTACTACAAACTCAGCTTCTTGTATGCTCATGACAGGGCTGATTGGCAGCGATAAAACTTCTTTGTGAATTTGCTCTGTTATAGGCAAAGATAAGTGGCTAAATTCTTTATAACAAGCTTGCTTGTGTGGTGGGATTGGGTAGTGGATTATGGTTTGAATTTCTTTTGAGCTTAAATAGCTTTGCAATTCATCCCTTTTTTGTGTTCTTATGACAAAAAGATGCCACACATGCGAGCTTTCATCATCATAGCAAGGCAGTATAATATCTTTATTTTTTATTTCTTGTAGGTAAAATTTTGCTATATTTTTTCTTTTTTCATTATCCTCATCTAAATGTTTTAGTTTAATATCTAAAATTCCTGCCTGAAGCTCGTCAAGTCTTGAATTAAGTCCCTTGTATAAATTTTCATATTTTTTATGCGAGCCGTAATTTGCCAAAGCTCGTATCTTTGCTGCAATTTCATCATCATTTGTTGTTACACAGCCGCCGTCTCCTAAAGCACCTAAATTCTTACCCGGATAAAAGGAAAATCCAGCCACATCACCTAAGGAGCCAACTCTTTTATCCTTATAAAAAGCCCCGTGTGCTTGGGCACAGTCTTCTATGATTTTAAGCTTATATTTTTGTGCTATTTTTATGATTTCATCCATATTAACAGCTTGTCCGTAAAGATGAACCACCATGATAGCCTTGGTTTTTGAGGTGATTTTTTCTTCAATTAACTTAGGATTTATGTTGTAAGTGTTTATGTCAGGTTCTACTAAAACCGGTTTGCAGTTATTATCTGTGATAGCTAGAATGGAGGCTATGTATGTGTTTGCTGGGACTATGATTTCGCTATCTTTTTCAAAGTCAAAAGCCTTTATTATAAGTCTTAAGGCATCAAGCCCGTTTGCTACTCCTACGCAGTTTTTAACACCACAGTATTTGGCAAAATTTTGCTCAAAGCTTTTGTTTTCCTCGCCTAATAAATACCAGCCACTCGCTAAAAGCTCTTTAAATTTAGCCTCAAAGTCTTTGTTAAATCTATCATTAATCTTTTTTAAGTCTAGAAATTTAATCATCTTAAGCTCCAAGATAAAAGTAAAAGCACAAGCAACAAGGAAGATAAAATTAACGAGTAGTTAAAAAATTTCTTGTATTTTTTATATTTTTTAAAGTGAGGCTCATCTTTTATTAGGGTGCTAAGTTCCAAAAAATCTTTAAAAGAAAAGGCAAAATCTTTATAAAGTCTATCAGCATTTTCTTTGTCGCTATAAAAGTTAAGCATCTTGTGATATCCCCAAAACTGCCTATTTAAATCGTTAGATTTTAAAGCCAACATTCCTAAAAGAAAGTCTAAATTATACTCTTTTGGCTTTATTTTGCTTTGTTCTAATTCTTTTTTAAAAATTTGCTCTATTAAATTTATATCTTTTAATTTTAAAAAATTATCCAAAACTAATTCTAGCTCCAGCCTTTCTCTTGTTTTAGCCTTTTGATTAGAGCTTACACTCTTTTTATCTGTGCTTTTTCTGTAAAAAATTAGTCTTTCTTTTAGTTGTAAAATCTTGCCATCTATTAAAAAATTTATATTCATAGCCATGTCTTGCAGATTGCAAAGGGCATTTGGCAAAGGATGTATTTTTTCAAAGCAGGTTCTTTTCATGCAAAGACCGGGAGAATTTAAGCAGTTATTTTCAAAAAAAATATGATGTAAAAGCTCAGCCCTCGAGCCAAATTTTTGCTCATTATCATTTTTTATAAAGTTATTATTTTCATCTATATTTTGTAAATTTGGATAAATGCAAAGCAAGTTTTCATCCGCTTTAAAGCTTTCATAATATATCTTTAAAGCATCTTTTTCAAACATATCATCACTAGCGCTAAATACTATAAATTCACCCATAGAATTTTCAAAGGCTGTATTTAAACTAGCATTTATTCCTTTGTTATATTCGTGTTGTATAAGCTTTATACGCTCATCTTTAAATTCTTTTATTTTTTCTACATTCTTATCGTTTGAAAAATCATCAACTATGATGAGTTCAAAGTCATCAAAACTTTGTTCTAGCACGCTTTGTATGAAAAATCCTACATATTTTTCGTGATTAAAAGACGGGCACAGTATAGAAAATTTAGGCTTCAAGCTTTATCCTTTTGTAATAAAGCTTTATACTATCAAAAAAAATGTAAAATTTTCCTTTCAAATCTCTTTGCTTAGATAAATCTCTCATATCTTTTTTTATTTTTTTCGTATTCTTTTAAACTTATATTAAAATAATAATTTTGTTCATCTTCTCCTACGATTAAAGCGCCAAATCTTTTGTGAAAATCAACAACTTGTTTGTTTTGTTTTCTCACATCAAAATGACTTTGCTTGAAATTTAGCTCATAAAAAGCAAAATCATACACAGCCAAGACAGTTTCTATAGCCACATAAAACGGCGCCTCATCAACTATGATAAAAGAACCCCAGCAAAAAGAATCTCCCTTAAAATCATACAGCCTTACAAGCCCTAGTTTTGTCTCATCTTTAGCTTCTATTACAAAGTAAAATTCCTGTCTTAGCTTTTCTCTTTCTTTGTAGAGTTTTAGCCATTCTTTTTGTTTTTCTGTGTTTATATCTGCCTTGTTTAGATATTTATTTTTTCTTTCATCACTCCTAAGTTTTACTATAAATTCAGCATCATCTAAAGATACTAACCTTAAATTTATATTCTTTTTGACCAGTATCATCAAGCAGCCTTTCTTAAGAAAGGCTTAGGACTTAATCCCCCGTTTAACTCAGTGCTTACGGCCGTATTTTTACTAATAAATTTAGTATTATCCGGCACATCTTTTGTAACTATAGCTCCTGCTGCTATCATAGCATTTTCTCCTATAGTAATGCCCGGCAGTATGGTGGCATTTGCACCTATGCTAGCGCCTTTTTTTATAATTATTTTTGCAAAATTATCTGGATACTGTTTTGAGCGAGGGTATTTATCATTAGTAAAGCTTACATTTGGTCCTATAAAAACATTGTCTTCTATCTGTATGCCATCATAAAGATAAACCCCGTTTTTTACCGTTACATTATTTCCTATCACAACATCATTTTCAATAAAGCAATGAGAACAAATGTTGCAGTTTTTGCCAATAACAGCACCGGGCAATACCACACAAAATTGCCAAATTTTAGTATATTTGCCTATATCTTTACTTTGTACATCTGCTAGGCTGTGTATCATTTATAGTCCTTATATATATAAAATTTAAACATATTTAATCTTTTTATAATAGATTTTTAAGCAATTAAATAAAACTATAAATTTGCCAAATCCATCTTTTTCCTTTCTAAAAATATTATCAAAAAATGAAATTTTATAATATTTTAAAAGATTCTTGCTTTCTTCAAGATACGAAGTTATCAATTCTTGCTCCGCTTTAGACAGTAAATGTTTGTTGCTAACATACTCTTTACTTAGATTATAAAGTTGTGCATATCTTTCTTTGTTGATTTTTTTGATTATTCCTTTATCCATATTTCTTTCTAATGCCAATTTTTCTAATCTATAAAAAACCTTATGTATATTAAATTTTCTAGGACTAAGTTTTTTAGTTAAGCTATCAGATATCTGATTGTATAAATATTGCCCTTTCTTAGAAAAAGCTATTTTATTTGCATTTAGAAAAAATTCTCTAGCAGAATACTCATCACCGTTCATACCATCCACCAAAAATCCGCACTTTTTAACTATATCAGCCTTAAATAAAGCAAAACCAGATATATCCCAAAATAAAGAAAGCTCGAAAGCTTCTTGTGCAGTTAATATCTTATCCTTGCTGTTTTTATCATATTTTATTCCACAGATACTTCCTATCTTAATGCCATCGCGTATAAATATAGTATCAGGGATTATTACATCAATCCCCCCCCCCCGCTCATAATAAGCTTCGACAAGTCCCTTTAAGCAATCTGTGCTAATTTCATCATCATGTCCTAATAAAAAAATAAAATCCCCCTCACTTTGCTTTAGTGCTAAATTTAAGGCGGGTGAGGCGCAGCCGCCATTTTTCTCACTTTTAAAAATTTTTATTCTCTTATCTTGTTTGGCGTATTCTTGTAAAAGCTCGAAAGTATCATCGCTTGAACAATCATCAACACATATTAACTCCCAATCTTTGTAATCCTGTCTTATAACAGAACTTATACTTTTTTCTAAAAAAGCATGAGAATTATAACAAGGCATTAAAATTGATATTTTCATTTTACAGCCCTTAAAAACTCATCATAAGATCTAATATACTCTTTCTCGTCATAAAAATCACTTGCTAAAACCAAAAGCTTTGCTCCGTAAGAAAAATTTTTCATCTCTCTCCACATATTTTTTCCTATGTAAAGCCCTACATCAGGGCGGTTTAAAATAATGCTTTTCTTTTCTTTGCCATTATCTAAAAGCACCTCACAAGCACCGTCCATCATTATCAAAATTTGCTCCAAATTTGTATGAGCATGTCCTCCTCTATCAACATCGGGCTTAGTATCATAGATATAATAAACTCGTTTTATCTCAAAAGGCACTGTTTTTAAATTTTCTAGTGCTATTAAAGAACCTCTTTTATCTTTATTAATTTCCATTTTTAAGAGTTTATATTGCATACTTAAGCCACCAAAGAGGGCTTATTTACAACCCCCCCCCCCGTGTAAATTCAAGGTATTTTTCATAATCATACACATATTCATTTTTATCATAGTATGTATTTGATAAAACAAGCAAAATACAGTCTTTGGAAAAGTTAAACATCTCTTTCCATAACATCTTATCTAAAAATAAACCCTCGTTTGCCTTGTTAAGTTTTACAAGAACTTGCTTTTTACCGTCATCTATCTTGATTTCACAGCTTCCATTTAAGGCAATGAAAAAAAACTGAGAATTTAAATTTGCGTGCTGTCCTCTTATCTCTCCCTTTGGCACATCAAAGATATAAAAAATTCTCTTTATATCGAAAGGGCATTTTTTAAAGGATTCTACAACCACAAGGGATGAGTTTTTATCATTATAAGTATCTAAATTTATTACTTTATACTTCATTTTCTATCTCTTTTATAAATTTAGCTGGATTACCAGCTATGAGGGAGTTTTTGGCAAAAGATTTTGTAACAACAGAGCCTGCAGCCACTACACAGTTTTGCCCTAAGCTTACGCCTTTTAAAACAGTTACATTATCACCTATAAAACAGTTTTTGCCTATGTTTATATCAGCGTTTTTAATGGCTTGTTCATTATTTCTATCCTTTACCAAAAGTCCATGAAAATCAGAATTTAAAGCCTTAAAATTTGTACCTATAAAACAGTTTTCTTCTATGACTATGTCGCATTTATTAGCAATAAGGCAAAAATTATTATTAATCACAGTTTTTGATTTTATGTAACACCCCCCCCCATGCCTAATATCTATATGGTTATAAGAATCGTAAAAATAAGGCGATGGAAAAAAGCCCAAAATCACATCATCAGCTATTTGTATATTAGAACCTTTAAAGGTGTTAAACAGTGTTGGCATGTTAATTTTGCATTTTGAGTTAAGCTTATAATTTGATAGTATGTGTTTATAGTAGTAAATCTTTAATTTGTGAAGCTTTGTGCTTATTTTTCTTAGTATTTTTTTCATACAGCCTCGTACCTTTGTATGTAGTATTTTACTGTGTGTAAAAGATTTTCATCAAAGCTTTTTGAGGGCTTGAAATTTAATATTCTTTTTATCTTACTTGCGTCTATTGCGTATCTTTTATCGTGCCCAAATCTATCTTGCACGAAAGTTATTTGCTCCTTATAACTTTTTTCTTTTGCCTTTATCTCATCTAAAATTTCACAAATTTTTAAGGCCAAGTCTATATTTTTATATTCCTCATTTGTGCCTATGTTAAAGGTGTCAAAGCCAAAATTTTCACTTAGGCCGTATTTTAAAATTTCAAATATAGCCTTGCAATGATCCTTCACATAAAGCCAATCTCTTACATTTTTACCGTCTCCATAAATTGGTATATTTTCGCCCTTTAGTGCCTTTCTTATGATTGTTGGTATAAGCTTTTCATCATGTTGTTTTTCTCCGTAGTTGTTAGAACAATTTGAAATAACAGCCTTAAGTCCGTAAGTGTGATGATAAGCTCTGACTAGCATATCGCTACTAGCCTTTGAAGCAGAGTAGGGCGAATTTGGTGCATAAGGACTATCCTCGCTAAAATATCCGCTCTCGCCAAGCGTTCCAAATACCTCATCGGTGCTAATGTGATAAAAAAGATGTTTTTGGTAAGCTTTTTTTATCTTAAAAGGACTTTCAAACCAAAAATTATAAGCATTATGTAAAAGGTTGAAGGTGCCATTTATGTTTGTTTGGATAAATACATATGGGTTTTTTATGGAGTTATCAACATGAGACTGTGCCGCGAAATTTACAATGATGTTGATATTATAATCCTTGAGGATGTTTTTTACCAAAACCTCATCGCAAATATCTCCTTTTATAAAAGTGTAATTTTCATTATCAGAAAATGAGGCCGTGTTTTCAAGAGAACCTGCGTAGTTTAGTAAATCTAAATTTATTATCTTATCTTGTTTGTTGTTTTCTAGATAAAATTCTATAAAATTACTTCCTATAAAGCCCGCACCACCGCTTACAAGTATATTATTCATCAAAAGCCCTGTTCTAAAATTTGTCTAAGATATACACCGTATCCACTCTTAGCTAGCTCATCAGCTCTTTTAATAAGCTCTTTTTCATCTATCCAAGAATTTTTATAAGCTATTTCTTCTAAACAAGCTATTTTGTATCCTTGTCTTAGCTCTATGGTTTGGACAAAATGTGAAGCTTCGAGTAAATTCGTATGTGTGCCGGTGTCTATCCAGGCAAATCCTCGCCCTAAAATTTGGGCTTTAAGTCTTTTTTGTCTTAGGTATTCTTTATTTACATCAGTGATTTCAAGCTCGTTTCTTGCGCTTGGCTTTATACTTTTGGCTATCTCTATGGCGTCGTTATCGTAGAAATAAAGTCCTGTTGCTACATAGTTGCTTTTTGGCTTTTCGGGTTTTTCCTCTAGGCTTAAAACCTCAAAGCCCCCCCCCCTGACGCTTTTTAGTTCGGCCACTCCAAAGGCCCTTGGATCTTTTACATGGTAGGTAAATATGGTGCAAAAATTATTTTTGGCATCTTCTTTGGCTATGTTTAAGATATGGCTAAAACCTTGCCCGTAAAAGATATTATCACCTAGTATCAAGGCTACATCATCATCTTTTACAAAATCTTGTGCTAGTATAAGCCCTTGTGCTAAACCTTCCGGCCTTTCTTGCACTTTGTACTCTATCTTCATGCCAAGCCAAGAGCCATCCTTAAAAAGCTCTTTAAATTTAGGAGTATCTCTTGGGGTTGAGATAATTAAAAGTTCTCGTATTTTAGCCAGCATTAAAACAGACATAGGATAATAAATCATGGGTTTGTCATATATAGGTAAAAGCTGTTTGCACAAAGCAAGAGTGCTAGGATAAAGCCTGGTGCCGCTACCACCTGCTAAAAGTATGCCTTTCATAAGTTTCCTTGATTTTTCATTTACCGTGCAAATTTAGGCTTCATTCTAACATAAAATAAGTTTCATTTGCAAATGCTTATTTTAAATTTATCATTCAAGTTAAGGCTTTCTTATTCATTCATCTAAAAAGCCGGTTAATGGCGAACTAGCCCTTGCAAGCTCATTTGTAGGAGCTAATCCTGCTAAAAAGGCTTCTCGTCCTGCTTTTATAGCTAAATTAAAAGCCTTAGCCATTAAGGCTACATCATCAGCCTCTGCAATGGCTGTATTTATCATACAAGCACTAACTCCCATTTGCATAGCTTCACAGGCTTGAGCAGGTGTGCCTATACCAGCATCAACGATGATTGGCAAGTCTATTTCATTAAGCAAAATTTGTATAAATTCTTTAGCACAAAGTCCTTTATTAGTGCCTATTGGTGCGGCAAGTGGCATTATAGCAGCAGCGCCCGCATCCCTCATAGCCCTAGCTGCATATAAATCAGCACTCATATAAGGCAAAGCAGTAAAGCCGTCTTTTACAAGGAGTTCCACAGCTTTTACAGTTTCGTAGTTATCAGGTAGCAAATACTTGCTATCTCGTATCACTTCTATCTTTATAAGCTGAGTTTGACAAAGCTCTCTTGCTAGTCTTGCTATCCTTAGCGCCTCCTCAGCAGTCCTTGCTCCTGAGGTATTCGGTAAAAGCGTAACATTTTTTGGTATGTAATCAAGTATATTTTCTACCTTGCCTGTGTTTGCCCTTCTTAGCGCAAGGGTTAAAATTTCAGCCTCGCCCTCATTTACCGCAGCTTCTATGAGCTTTAAAGAGTATTTGCCAGAGCCTAGTATGAAGCGAGATTTAAACTCATATTTTCCAAGTTTTAAGCTATCCATTAACAATCCTTGTATTCTTTATTTGCAAGTAGTTCAAGCACCAAATTTGCCTGATGTGCAGCACAAATGCTTACTCTAGGAGCTATTAGCCCTCTACCGACCTCAGCCGCACTTACTAAGTCTCCGCAGACAAAGAAATTTTTAGCAATTTGCCTTGTTTTTATCAAATTTGAAGCACCGTATCCTGCTAAACCTGAAGCAGATATTAAAATTTTATCCTTAAAAAAGAGGTGAAAATTTTGTGCTAACATCGCTTTATAATAAGCATTATCAAAGGCTTCGCAGACTATATCATCGTTTATAAAAAGCTCTTTTATATTTTCTTTTTCTATTTTAATGGTGTTTATGTTTATTTTTATGAAAGGATTTATTTTTGAAATTTGCTCTTTTAAAGCCTCTGTTTTAAATTTACCCAAATCATCTACATTGTAAGCTTGTCGGTTTAGATTGCTAGGTTCAACAGTGTCAAAATCTATCAAATGAAGTGTCCCAATCCCACTTCTTGCAAGCATTATAGCTATGTGCGAACCAAGTCCGCCAAGCCCACACACAGCAACAGAGGCTTTTTCAAGGCTGTCATAAAGCTTTGGTGTGTGTCTAGCTCTCATCATAGCTTTTAGTTCGTCTTTATTTGGCATTGTTTTTTTGCTTATGCAAAAAAGCTCATCTCCTTCTTTAAGCTCTATGTTTTCTTTTGTGGCAAAGCCATTTACTATAAAAACATCGCTTTCATCTTTGCTTACAGTTTGAAAAAAATCTAAGCTATTTTTAAGCTTTGTATCAAAATCCCTGCCATTAAATTTGATCTTCATCAACCACCGCCTACAAAGCTTACGATTTCGGCTTTATCGTTTTCTTTTAAAAGCAAGGTTTCAAACTTATCTCTTGAAATGACTTCTCCGTTTAGTTCTAAAGCTATAAATTCCATTTTTAAATTTTTTTCTTTTATATAATCCATAAATTTAAGCTCTTTAAGCTCA
The DNA here is from genome assembly GCF_002238335.1 of Campylobacter avium LMG 24591. Classification (NCBI taxonomy): domain Bacteria; kingdom Pseudomonadati; phylum Campylobacterota; class Epsilonproteobacteria; order Campylobacterales; family Campylobacteraceae; genus Campylobacter; species Campylobacter avium. The sequence continues at coordinate 1,305,803 of NZ_CP022347.1, read as the reverse complement.
ATTTTTTCTCCATTGATAATCATTTAATTCCTTTTGAATTCTCATAGTTTCTTTGATAATTTTACACATTTTTAATAAATGTTCCAATTCTTCCTTAGAACATTCATAATCATTGCGGTATTTTAGCCACTGTTTTATGACTTGATAGCCACCTATGGTAAATTGCCAAATTTCAGTGCTTATAGGACTTATGGCTAGATCTTCATTTAAGATGATTTTATTATCTAGGAAACGGTCTTTTTCTTGGTATTTTTTTATCTTAAAATTTGTCTTTTTATCTTTTTTTAAAAAGATAAAATCAATCTCATCTTGCAAGTCTTTCTTAAACAAATGAAGCTCTACAAGCTCTTTACCAAATTTAACAAATTCATTAAAAGTATTTTCATTTACTTCGAAATTTATCCTAGCAAAGCCTGTTTTTAAATACTCTAGGTATTTTTCTCTATATTTTGGATCGTATAAATTTGCATAGATAAAGTATAAAATTTCCTCAGGGCTTTTATCTTTTAAAATTTTATGTTTTTCTTTGTAAGCTAAGAATTCACTTGTAAAATTAGGAAATTTTTCATTATTAACATAAAGATAGAGTGGGGCTGTAAAACTTCTAAATCCAAAAAAATTTCCATCCGTTATATTGCTACAAACAATTGAATGAGAAAAATAATCATGAATTGATGATTCTATAAAACAAAGTCCTAAATTTTCCTTATCTAAAAAATGTTGCATGGTTTTATATCTAGGGCGTCCTAAAAATCCTTGTTTCTCTGAATAAAAAGTCCATTGAATGTCAAAAGGTCTATAATGTATTTTACTAATAAAACCTGTATTATTTTTATATTGAGTTAAAGTATCTGAAATTATGGAATTATCTAAATTTTTTAAATTATATTTTTTTATAATTTCCTCTTTTGTTAAATTTTTAAAATCAGATAAAACATTTTCCATATCTTTTTTATTTAGCTGTATAGCTATATTATCTTTTTCAGTTTGAATTCCACTGCTATAATTTAAAAATATAGCCTTTTTATCATCTAAGGCTTTATCGCTTGCTAATGCCCAAAAATCTTCATATTCTTCATTTTCAAAATTTTTTGATACAAAATAATAATAAGGCTCATTTAGCACTAACTCTTGCCATTTTATAATATTTAAACCATTTTGATTGATATCATCTAAAAGGGCAAATTTTTCTTTTCTTGAAAAGATATTATTTTCACTCGTAGAATAATAATACACCTTAGCACCATCACTTGGCTCGCCTTTGTTTTTTACAAACAAACTTATACAAACGCCTATTTTAATGTCAAAAACATTTTCATCATTTTTAACATCTTTATCACTTCCGTGTAAATTTAGTATATAAATTTCATCAAAGCTCTTATATAAACTTTCTCTCATTTTTCTATGAGTTTTACCATTTAAAAAAGAATTATTAGTGATAAATCCCATTAAGCCTGTATTATTTTCAAAAATATTGGCTCGTTTTTGTTCTAGTAATTTCCACTGCGCAAAACGCATAAATTTAATATAATCATCATTTAAAGGCTGTATGTTTTTTTCATTTAAACCTTGTTTATAAGTTTGCAAAAGCTCTAAAATCTCTTTACCTTTATTTTTACTTTTTGCATTATAAGGAGGATTACCCAAAATAACTAGTAAATTTTGACTATGTTTTACATCTCTTGCTTTTTTCCATTCATTATCTAAATTTACCAAAGGCATAAACATATCATGATTTGCATTTTTTTCTAAGTCTAAAGTATTATTAAGATAAATTTGAAAATCAGCTTCGCTAAAATTTATAAAACCATTTTTTCTTAGAATTTGCCCTAGTTTTAATCTTGCGACAATATAAGGCACAAAAGAAAGTTCAAAACCATAAATATCTTTTAAAAATTTATTTTTTATAGCTTCATTTTTAAAAACTTCACTTTCTTTAGAAATGATTTTTTCAAAAACACTAGCTAAAAAACTCCCTGTGCCTGTGGCAAAATCAAGCACTTTTACACTCTCATCGCTAAAGCCTTTATTTTTATTAAATTTAGTTTTTAAAAGCTCATCAAGCGATGAAACTATCATATCTACTACACTTTTTGGAGTATAAAAAACACCGCCTTCTTTACGCTTTTGTGTAGCTCTTAGATCATCATAAGCTTTTAAAAAATCTTCATACAAATATATACTTATGCTTTCTAAGTCTTGGTTTAAAATGCTACAAAGAGCTATTTTATCTATCAAAGATAGAGTTTTTTTGATATTTTCTAAAGTGTATTTAATATCTTGCGGTAAAGAAAAAGAAGGTACAGCAAAATACACAAATTCACTTAAAGTTCTAAAAGTGCTAGGTAAAAATGAAATGAAATTTTCTATAGGGATTTTTTCTAAATCATAATCATCATTTTCTATATAAGAAACAAAAATTCCATACACTATAGCTTGAGCTAGGATATCGCAAAACTCTTTGTCAAATTCTTTATCTTCTAAACCTATCTTTTCTATGCTTTTAAAAGTATCTTTAGTCCTTTCAAAAAAACTTTTAAAAGATGAATTAGTATCGCTTTCATCAAAAGAAATTTTCAAAGCATTGCTTAAATAAAAACTTTGTGTGCTTAAAACCTTAACAAGTTCTTGTTTTGATTTGATAGTAGTATTATTATCATCAAAATAAGCTTTTAAAAGGTTTTTAAATACACTTATGTTTTGTTCTTTTAAATTTAAACTATCATCAAGCAAGTCAATATCAAAAACAACTTTTTCAAAAGAAAAAAGTATAAAGCGTTTATAGTTTGTAAAGATGATATTAGGCGAGATTTGCAAGTATTTGCTAAGTTGTTTTCCTTTTAGATGTAAATTTAAATCTGCATCTAAATTTTTACACTCTATAAAGCCTATTAAATGATTATAACTTAATTCTTTTTCTTTATCTATGAGTTTATAAGTTTTAAAATCAGGTCTTATAGAACCTTGTCCTTTTTCGCTTTTTGGTTCATGGATGATTTTTATTTCTTTGGGTTTTAGCTCATTAAGCAAATTTTCAAAACAAGTTCTAAAGCTGTGTTCATTGTAATTTTTTGCCTTAAAAATTGCTTGAATTTCACTTGTATATTTTTTAAATACATCCATGTTTTTTCCTAGTTAAAATTCTCTATCAAATCCTTAAAGATAAGACAAAGTTTTTCATACTCATCTATGCTCACTCTTTCATTTGCAGCGTGTATGCTCTCATTGCAAGCTCCAAATTCAACCACATCTATGCCGTATTTTGCAAAAAATCTAGCATCGCTAGTTCCGCCCTTAGTGTTAAATTCAGGCACCTCGTTAAGTATTTTTTGTATGCTGTGATTTAGCTTTGTAACTATCTTACTGTCTTTATTGGTTAAAAATGGCTCTGAGCTTTGTTTTAACTCAAGTTCATAGTTTAAACCCTCCAAAATTTTATCAACATAAGTCTTTACATCATCAAGGCTAGTTTGGGGCGAATTTCTAACATTAAACATCAACTCAAGCTCATTAGGGCTTACATTGCTTACTCCAATACCTGCTTTTATGTTGCTTATAACGATTTTAGAAGGAGCAAAAATTTCATCGCCCGGATCAAGGTCAAATCCTGCTAAAAGCTTTAAAGCAGGAGCTAGCTCGTGGATGGGATTTATGGCATTTTGAGGATAAGCCACATGTCCTTGTTTGCCCTTTATGATAATTTTACCATTTATAGAGCCACGGCGGCCTATCTTTAAGCTATCTCCAAGTTTTTGCTCACAGCTTGGCTCAGCCACCACCACATAATCAGGCAAAAGATTTTTTTCCTTTAAAAAGCTTAAAATTTCAGCTGTGCCATACTTTGCCTCTCCTTCTTCATCGCTGGTTATTAAGATAGAAAGTCTTGAGCCTTTGAAATTCTTAGCCTCTAAGCTAGCGGATAAAAAAGCAGCTAAACCGCTTTTCATATCAGCAGCACCTCTTGCGTATATAAAACCATCCTTTTGCAAAGGTTTAAAAGGCTCACTGTCCCAGCCCTCGCCCGGTGGCACCACATCTATATGTCCGCAAAAGGCTAGGTGTTCTCCCTCTTTGTTAAATTCCTTTGTTAAGATTAAATTTTTAACTCCTTCTTTTTCTATGAAAAAGGCTTCAAAATCAACAAATTGCATAGCTATATAGTTTAGCGCTCCGTCATCTTTTGGAGTGATCGATTTAAATTTTAAAAGTTCAAGTAAAAGATTTTTCATAAAAACTCCTTATTGTGCAAAAAATGTCTTATAAAGTAGCGCAAGGGCGAAATACTCTATTATCAGGGCTGAGACCAAATTTATGTAAAAAAGCACTTTGGCATTAAATTTATCAGCAAATTTTGAAACAAAAAAGCTAAGGCAAAAAACCCAGATAAGTATAGCTATAAAAAGTCCAAAACCAAGCACGAGGTAGTATTTTTCCTTGCTTAAAAAGGAGGATATGCTAATCCAAAAGCTTATGATGTAGGGGTTGCTTAAATTTAAGAAAAAGCCTTTGAAAAAGCTTTTAAAAATATTTTCATTGTCCTTGCTTTCTTTTAACTCTAAATTTTTAGGCTTTGTTCTTATGCTTAAAAAGGCTAGGTAAGTTAAAAAGCAAAAGCCAAAAATTGCTAGAATTTTATGGATTAATTCGCTGTTTAAGAATTTCAAAAGCCCAAAAAGAAGCAAACAAAAGTAAAATATATCAGCACTCATAGCTCCTAAGCCCAGAAAAAAGGCATTTTTAAAAGATTTTAAAGCATTGCTTAAGATAAGTATATTCATAGGTCCAAAAGGCACAGCCACGCCAAAGCCTAGCATAAGTCCTTGAAAAAAAGAAGCAAACATTTTTATCCTTTAAGAAAAGCCCTTATATCAGCGGCTATCTCATCGATAGCCTCGCAAGCTTTTTTTGTGTAGATTTTATCAAAATACTTGCTTAAATTTTCATCATTTTCTAAATTATTTAAAATGCTTTTTTCACAAGCTCTAGCAAAATGCCCCACAGGCAAAACCGCTCCGCTTGTGCCTATGCAAACAAAAAGAGAGGTTTTTTCTAAAAGCTCGTATAGTCTTTCATACTGCGGCGCTCTTTCTTCAAACATAACTATATTATGTCTTAAAGATGGCTTTTCGCACTTAGGACAAGTTGTGCTAACTTGTTCTTTGTAGCCTATGTTAAAAATGCTTTTACAAGAAGTGCAAACAAGCTCTGGCAAAAAGCCGTGTAAATGTATCACATCTTCGCATTTTGCCCTTTCTAGCAAATCATCCACATTTTGAGTTAGTACGAAAATTTGCTCTTTAAATTCAGCTTTTAACTCAGCAATTAGCTTGTGAGCGTGATTTGGCTTCACATCTTTTAGCTGCACTCTTCTTTTATTATAAAAGTCAAGCACTTTTTTAGGATCTTTTCTAAAGCCTGTGGCTGAGCAAACCTCCATCACATCGTATTCTTCCCAAAGTCCATTATTATCTCTAAAGGTTTTAAGCCCACTTTCAGCACTAAGCCCAGCACCGCTTAAAATCATAACTTTTTTCATAAAAAGCCTTTGAATTTTTTGCTAAAGTTTAGCAGAAATTTGTTTAAGCAAATTAAGCCTTAATGCTTAAAAAAATTAAATAATTTTATATAAAGAACGCTATAATTATTTAGCTTTTTTAAGATTAGATTTATTTTTTTGTGTTATATTTTAGGACAAAAAAAATCTTAATTATAAAAGAAAGGTTTGTATCTTGAAAGTATACTTAGATAACAACGCTACAACAAAGCTTGATGATAATGCTTATGAGCTTATGCTACCCTTTTTAAAAGATAATTATGGCAATCCTAACAGCTTGCACCAGTGGGGTTCGGCAACTCATCCGGCATTAAAAAAGGCTATGGATACATTGTACGAAGAGCTTAATGCCAGCGATTTAGACGATATAATCGTAACTTCCTGTGCTACTGAAAGCATTAATTGGGTTATGAAAGGTGTGTATTTTGATAGAATTTTTAACAAGGATAGAAACGAGGTTATAATTTCTAGCGTAGAGCACCCAGCAGTAGTTGCTTCGGCTAATTTTTTAAAATCCCTTGGAGTAAAGGTTATAGATTTGCCCGTAAATGAAGAAGGGCTTTCTACTCCTAAGGACTTAAAAGAGGTCATTAGCGATAAAACCGCTCTTGTAAGTGTGATGTGGGCTAATAACGAAACGGGCATGATTTTTGACATTAAAGAAATGGCTGAAATTTCGCACCAATACGGTGCTTTATTTCACACAGACGCTACTCAGGCTGTTGGCAAGATTAAGGTGAATTTGCTTGATAGTTGGGTTGATTTTGCTTCCTTTTCAGCACATAAATTTCACGGACCTAAGGGCATTGGAGGGCTTTATATAAAAAATGGCATAGAGCTTAGCCCTTTGCTTCACGGTGGTGAGCATATGGGCGGACGCAGAAGTGGAACCTTAAATGTTGCTTTTATAGTGGCTATGGCTGAGGCACTTAGAATAGCAAACACCATGCTAAATTTCGAGGATTCTCACATAAGAAAATTAAGAGATAAATTAGAGGATGCGATTCTTAAAATTCCTGATACGACCGTTGTTGGCAGTAGGGAAAAAAGAGTGCCAAACACCATCTTAGCTAGCATTAAGGGTGTTGAAGGCGAGGCTATGCTTTGGGACTTAAATAAAAACGGCATAGCTGCAAGTACGGGTTCAGCCTGTGCTAGCGAGGATTTAGAAAGTAACCCTATAATGGAAGCCATAGGGGCTGAAAATGACCTAGCACACACGGCTTTAAGGCTTTCTTTGTCAAGGTACAACACAGAGGAAGAGATTGAATATGCGATAACTCAAATTCAAAACGCTACTAAAAGACTAAGAGCTATTTCAAGCACTTATGCACATAAAGGATAAAAGATGGGAAAACATAATTTAATAGGTGGTTCCATTTGGGACGAGTACTCACAAAAGGTTCAAGACGCTATGAATAACCCAAAACACATGGGTGAGTTAAGCGAAGAGGACGCGAAAAGAACAAACACAAAGCTAATAATTGCTGATTTTGGTGCTGAAAGCTGCGGCGATGCGGTTAGACTTTATTGGCTAGTTGATGAAAAGACAAATATCATAAAAGACGCTAAATTTAAGAGTTTTGGTTGCGGTACTGCCATAGCAAGTTCTGAGACTATGGTTGAGCTTTGCATAGGTAAAACTGTGGATGAAGCTGTTAAGATAACAAATTTAGATGTTGAATTTGCCATGAGAGATAATCCCGACACGCCAGCCGTTCCGCCTCAAAAAATGCACTGTTCCGTTATGGCTTACGATGTTATAAAGCAAGCTGCGGCACAGTATAAGGGAGTGGATGCTGATAGTTTTGAGGACCAGATTATAGTATGTGAGTGTGCTAGAGTAAGCCTTGGCACCATAAAAGAAGTGATAAAACTTAATGATTTAAAAACCGTTGAAGAAATTACCCAGTATACAAAGGCTGGCGGTTTTTGCAAATCCTGTATAAAAGCTGGCGGACACGAGGCCAGAGAGTATTACTTGGTAGATATTTTAGCTGAAACTAGGGCTGAAATGGATAAGGAAAGACTAAAAGAGGCGATGAAAGATGATGTGGCCTTTGATGATATGACCTTGGTTAAGCAGATAAAAGCCGTTGAAACTGTTTTAGATAGCGAGGTAAGGCCGATGCTACACAGCGATGGCGGCGATTTAGAGGTTATAGACATACAAAAGGGACAAAATGGAATTTTAGATGTTTATATACGATATCTTGGTGCTTGCAGCGGCTGTTCTAGCGGAAGCGGAGCTACACTTTATGCTATAGAAAATATCTTACAAGAGGAGTTAAGCCCGAATTTAAGGGTCTTGCCTGTGTGATTTAGATAATTTACTGCGAAATAATTTTTAGCCATAAACAGTAACTTTGCTTTATGGCTTTTTCTTTCATAAAATTTGAATTTGCTTTATTTACCCTTCGTTTAAATCAAGCTTTCTATCCGCTAAGTCCTTAAATCCACCTTATCCACCTTAAACAAAGACTGCAAGAGCTCTAGCATATCATTTCCCTTTTTTCTTTCATTTTCTAAAAAGCTTAGAAAGAAGTTTTTTCTTATATCATCGTAAGTAAAGGTTTGAGATTTGCTTTCTGCTTGTATGGGGGCGAAAGGTTTTTCTTTTGGTTTTTCTTTCGAATTTGAATTTTCTTGCAAATTCAAATCTTTTTGATTTAAATTTGTTTCTTGCAAATTTTCATTCTTGCTTTTTAACAATTCATCATTTAAAGCCTTTAGTTCGAGCCATTCTTTTTTAAAGTCCTCTATATCTTGCATTTGCATAGGTAAAAGTAGAATTTTTCTAGTTATTTCATCATTAAAGCCCTGTGTGATAGGGTGTTTTTCCAAAAAGTCGTTTAAGTCTTTTATCTCGTTTATGCTCATACTTCTATCAAGTCCGCCCATTTTAGCAATGATAGTAGTTTGCCCCTCAAAAAGCCCGTAGTTGCCATTCATAGAATTTACAAAGGACATCAAAGCCTTACCTTTGCTTTCTCCTTCCTTAAAATCAAATTTTGCATTTACCTTAAAAAGCTCATTGTTTTGCGACATAAATTCAGCCTCATCTTTGTAAATTTTATCAATCTTAAAGCTGTTTATGTCGTATCTAAAGAAGTTCGTAGTATCACTAAGTTGTGAAAAGACTTTGTAAGCATTGTTTAAGCTTTTTTCTAAATTTATCTCTGTGAAAAATACATCTTTAGCAGAACTTCCAAATTTGATAGAACTTAGTAAATCCTCTATATCTTTGGCGTAAATTTTATAGTCTTTTGGCAAGCCCGCCGCTTCGTTAAAATCACTTGTAAAAAAGCCCTCGTTATCTACACCGTAACCTAGAATTTCACTCACAGCTTCGCTTTTATCTTTTAGAAAATTTGAAGCTGAATTTGTGTTTAAAGATGAGCTTTTAACGCTTTTGCTATCTAAATTTGCATTATATAAATTTGAAGTATTTGACACAAAAGAAATCACACCTAGCCTTTAAATTTAAACATTTTTAAACCAAATCGTAAGTTTTATAAAAAAATTAACAGTTGTTTGATATTTTGGATGTTTAATCTAAGTATAAGTTAAATTTTTTGTATAATTGAATTTGACAAAAATATGTTTTTTTTCTAAAATCGTATTTTTAAACTGCTTTTTACTTACTAACGAGGTTTTATGGAAAACAATAAAAAACAAAGAACTCATGTGCCTGTTGATGGTTATAAGATTGAGGATTTAAAGTTGCTTGACTTAGAAAGCTTAGTTTCTATAGCAAATGAGCTTAGCATAGAAAACCCAAGAGAATTTAGACGCCAAGAGCTTATTTTTGAGATATTAAAAGCACAGACCAAAAAGGGTGGCTTTATACTATTTACAGGGATTTTAGAAATATCACCGGAGGGTTATGGCTTTTTGCGTGGGGTTGATTCAAATTTAAGCGATAGCATAAATGACGCTTATGTTTCAAACTCACAAATTCGCAAATTCGCACTTAGAGTAGGCGACATAGTAACAGGCCAGGTTAGAGAACCAAAGGACCAAGAAAAATACTATGCCTTGCTTAAGATAGAAGCTATTAATTACATGACCTTGCAAGAGGCTAGGCAAAGGCCGTTATTTGATAACCTAACGCCTATTTTTCCAACCGAAAAAATAAGATTAGAGTATAATTCCACCAAGCTTACAGGACGGGTGATTGATTTATTTACCCCTATTGGCAAAGGACAAAGAGGGCTTATAGTAGCACCACCTAGAACAGGTAAAACCGAGCTTATGAAAGAGCTAGCCACAGCTATTTCTAAAAATAATCCAGAAGTGCATTTAATAGTTCTTTTGGTTGATGAGCGTCCAGAAGAAGTTACTGATATGCAAAGATGTGTAAATGGCGAGGTGTTTAGCTCGACCTTTGACCTACCAGCTTATAATCACGTAAGGGTTGCTGAACTTGTAGTAGAAAAGGCAAAGAGAATGGTTGAAATGGGCAAGGATGTGGTTATCTTGCTTGATAGTATCACAAGGCTTGCAAGGGCTTATAATACCGCTACGCCAAGTTCAGGCAAGGTTTTAAGTGGGGGAGTTGATGCAAATGCCCTACATAAGCCAAAAAGGTTTTTTGGAGCAGCTAGAAATATAGAAAATGGCGGATCTTTAACTATAATCGCTACTGCTTTGATAGAAACTGGTTCAAGAATGGATGAGGTTATTTTTGAGGAATTTAAGGGCACTGGAAATAGCGAGATTATACTTGATAGAAATATATCAGATAGAAGAATTTATCCTGCTATAAACATCATAAAATCAGGCACCAGAAAAGAAGAGCTTTTACAAGATGTAAATTCCTTGCAAAAAATTTGGGCTATTCGTTCAGCGATTTCTCAAATGGATGATATCGAAGCCTTGAAATTTTTGTATGCAAAAATGCTTAAAACAAAAGACAATGACGAGCTTTTATCTGTAATGAATGAGTAAAAATGCTACAAGCTTTAGCCATAAAATACAGACCAAAGACCTTTGATGAGCTAATAGGCCAAGATACTGTTAGCACCAGCTTAAAATTCGCACTTGATAATGATAGACTAGCCCATGCCTACCTTTTTTCAGGACTTAGGGGAAGTGGAAAAACCTCAAGTGCTAGAATTTTTTCCAGAGCCTTGGTTTGTGAAAAAGGACCTAGTTCAAATCCATGCGGTGAGTGTCCTCAGTGCAAATCAGCCTTAGAAGGAAGGCATATAGATATAATAGAAATGGACGCTGCTTCAAATCGCGGGCTTGATGACATACAAGAGTTGATAGAGCAGACCAAATACGCTCCTTCCATGGCTAGATTTAAAATTTTCATCATAGATGAGGTGCATATGCTTACACCTCAAGCTGCAAATGCGTTGTTAAAAACCTTAGAAGAACCACCTAGCTATGTTAAGTTTATACTTGCTACAACAGACCCTTTAAAATTACCTGCCACGGTGCTTTCAAGAACCCAGCATTTTAGATTTAAGCAAATTCCACAAAGTGAAATTTTAAAACATTTAGCCTTTGTTTTGGAAAAAGAAGGTGTTTCTTTTGATGAAAATGCTTTGAAAATGATAGCAAGAAGCGGGGGAGGCTCTTTAAGAGATACTTTGACACTGCTTGATCAAGCCATAGTTTTTTGCGAAAATAACATAAGCTCTGATAAAATAGCCTCTATGTTGGGTTTTTTAGACCCTGACAAGATTAAAGAATTTTATATTTGTGTTTTAGCAAGAGATAAGGATAAAATGCTTGATTTTTTAAAAGACTTGCAAGATTACGAGGCCTCGTCTGTTATCGATGAGCTTTTGTTTTATCTTAAGGATAGTTTTTTTGCCAAGGATAAGCAGTTTTCTTTATTGATTTATGAGAGATTTTTTAGAATTTTATCAAGAGCTAAAAGCATGCTTGCTGTTTGCGATGATGATAGTTTTGTTTTGTGCGTGATGTCTTTTATGATGATGGAAGCTACTTATTTAAGAGAAATTGACGAGGAAATTGAAACTTACAAAAGGCAAGATGTTCAAAAAGAAAGCAAGGCACAGCCTATATCTTATACAAATGATAAAAAAGATAGTAGCAAAAACCCTTACGAGCTTTTATTAGATAGTATTTATGATAGGGATTTTGTTCTTGGAGACTGCTTTAAAAAATGCACTAAATTTATAAGTTTTGAAAATAATGTTTTAAATATAAGTTCAAACGCTAAAGATGAGGATAGAATTACCCTAAATAATGGCTTTAAGCTTATACAGCTTATATTAAAGGAATTATTTGGACAAGGCGCAAGCATAGCAGTGCATAAGGAAAAGGAAATAGAATTTGATAAATTGCAAGATATTAAGCAAACAAATGTCAAGCAAGATGTGCTTGCTAAATTTGATGAGCTTAAAAAAGATGCAAAGGTTTATAACCCACAGCAAGAAGCTAAAGAAACTTTAGACGAGCTTTTTGGCACACCACAAACAGAGTAAAAATATGAAAATTTCTATCTTAATCCCAATTTATAATGTAGAAAAATATCTAAGGCACTGTTTAAATTCTGTTTTAAATCAAAAAGATATAAAAGATGTAGATTTAGACATAGTCTTAGTAGATGATGGCAGCACTGATAAAAGCCTTGATATAGCTATAGAATATGCTAAAAAAGATGAAAGAATTTTTGTCTTATCTAAGGCAAATGCCGGAGCTTCAACAGCTAGAAATGCAGCTTTTGAACTTATAAAAGGCACAAAGCTAAGAGAACTTTTAGAAAAAAATATACAAGATGAGAATGTATTTGTAAAATCTTATAAAAATGTTCGTAGTTTTGACAAAACTGATATCAAAAAACTAAGCAAAGAAGATATAGATAAGAATTTTATTAAACTACATGAAAGAGTTTATAAAACAGAACTAAAAGAGATAAATGAATTTATCGTTCAAGATTTGCCAGATGATGTTTATGTGCATTTTTTAGATTCTGATGATTATTTAGATGAAAGGTGTATAAGCACTTGTAAAAGATACATACAAGAAAAAGATTTGTCTTTATATCTGCATAATCTAAGCTCTGTTGATGAGAATTCTAATACAATAAAGGAAAATATATATATAGATGTTAGCAAAAAACCTGGTTTTTATCAAAGCGGACTTGATTTTTTAAAGCAAAACAATCTTTATGATTTTTACTTTTCTTGCCAGGGTATGTTTAAGGCTGCTTTGTTAAATTCATATAAATTAAGATTTGCTAGCTATATGCATTACGAGGATCACGACTTTGCTATTATACTATTTTCTTTAAGTGGAAAATTTTTTGTAGATGATAGGGCTTTGCTGTATTATAGAAGCAGGAGCGGCTCTTCTATGAATTCCACTAAAGAATTGGAATTTCCAAAGACTATGCCTTTTTATTTGGAAAATTTAAGGGATTATTTTAAAACTTACAAAGAACTTAGATTGTATTACAAGATTTATTCTTTTTGTGTAGCTGCAGGCTATATTTTTAAATTTTACAGGCAAAGCGTAGAGATTGATAAATCTTTTGCGAAGCACAAAGCTTTTTTTGATAAGTGTGTATTAAATTTGATAAAAATTTTTAAAATTTCTTTAAAAAATGATCCCTTAAATATCAAAAAAATGCTAAAATCCTTTTCTTTTGATAAAAAAACCATTATTTTTTTCTTTTTAAAAGATCTTCACAGACAACCTAAAAAGCTTAGGTATATTAAAAATTTAAGGTATTTATTCAAGGATAAGAAATGATTTTTGTTGATACTTGTTTTAAAAAGCAAAGCGAATACAAACCTGTATGGATGATGAGGCAAGCGGGTAGATATTTACCCGAGTATATGGCTGTAAGAAAGAGTGTTGGTGATTTTTTAGCACTTTGCAAGGATTATAAAAAGGCTAGCGAGGTTAGCTTGCAACCTGTTGAAATTTTAGATGTGGATGCTGCCATAATCTTTTCTGATATACTTGTCGTGCCTTTAGAAATGGGTATGCACTTAAAATTCATACAAGGAGAAGGACCTGTATTTGATAATCCCATATCAAGCTTAGATGATATAAATGCTTTAGATGAAAATGCCTTTAAAAGGCTAACTTATGTTTATGATGCCTTAAAGCTTACTAGAGAAAAACTAAGCAAAGATAAAGCTTTGATAGGCTTTTGTGGCTCTGCTTGGACTATAGCAACTTATATGATAGAGGGTAAGGGCTCGAAAACTTACGCAAAATGTAAAAAAATGCTTTACACAAAGCCAGAGCTTTTGCATTCTTTGCTTGACAAGATAAATTTTGCCTTGAAATTTTACTTAGAAGAGCAGATTAAAGCAGGAGCAAATGTGGTGCAAATCTTTGATAGTTGGGCATCAGCCTTAGAAAAAGAAGCCTTTTTTGACTTTTCTTTTAAGTATATGAAAGACTTAGCTTCTTATATCAAGTCAAAATACCCTCATATACCTATCATCCTCTTTCCAAAAGGAATTTCTGGCTTTTTAGATGATATAAATGGGGACTTTGATGTTTTTGGGGTTGATTGGAGCACTCCTTTAGACTTAGCCTTAGAAAAACTAAGCCCTAGCTATGTTTTGCAAGGGAATTTAGAGCCTTGCCGTTTATACAGCAAAGAAGCCATAAAAATAGGTGTAGAGAATATTTTAAATGAGGTTAAAAATTTACCACATATTGTAAATTTAGGGCATGGTATACTGCCTGATATACCGGTTGAAAATGCTAAGTATTTTGTAAAACTAGCACAAGGTAAGCTTTAGTGTATGTATTTGGACCTGTAAATTCAAGGAGGTTTGGGCTTTCTTTGGGTATTGATTTAAGTCCGGGCTTAAAGCAGTGCAATTATGATTGCGTTTATTGCGAGTTAGTAGCAAAAAAGCCACTTCAAAGGGCTAAGGATTTAATAAATTTTGATGATATTATAAGAGAGATAAAAGAGGCTTTTGAAAAAGGGCTTGACTTTGATTTTATAACCCTTACGGCAAATGGCGAACCAACTCTTTATCCTAAGTTAAAGGAGCTTATTTTTGCTATAAAAGAGATAAAAAAAGATAAAAAGCTCTTGATTTTAAGCAATGGTTCTGCCGTTTTAGATGAAAGTAAATTTGAGGCTTTGCTTAATCTTGATGTGGTTAAATTTAGCCTTGATTCTGCAAAGTCAAAGACTTTTTTTAAGATAGATAGGGCTTTAAAAAGCATAAATTTAGAGCTTATGATAGAAAAAATGAGCGAGTTTAGCCGCATTTTTGAGGGCGAGTTAGTTATGGAAGTGCTTGTGGTAGAGGGACTAAATGACAATGAGCTTGAATTTAAGGCCTTAAACGAAGCTTTTAAAAAGATAAAAGCAAAAAGAGTGGATATAAGCAGCGTAGATAGACCACCAGCTTATCCTGTAAAGGGCGTGAGTGATGAAAAACTAGCCTCTTTAGCTTCTTTTATAGACTGCGTCCCTGTTTATGTGGCAAAGAGAAAAAATATCAAACAGAATTTAGACTTAAGCGAAGAGGAGCTTTTAAAACTGCTTTCCTTAAGGCCTTTGAGTGAGGATGATATAGAATTTAGACTTTCAGAACTTAGCAAGCAAAGGCTAAAAATATTACATAGCAAAGCACTTGTAAGGCTTGAAAATTTAGCCGGTGTGAATTTTTACAGGGCTTAGCTTTCAAAGCTTGACAAAATATTTTTTTTTCACTATAATTTGCACTTTTTATTCCGGATTAGCTCAGCGGTAGAGTAGGTGGCTGTTAACCACTTGGTCGCAGGTTCGAATCCTGCATCCGGAGCCATTTTCTCTCCAAGTATTTTCAGCTTATATATTTTGTTTTTTATAATAGCGTTTATTTTAAGGTTTTTTGTTTGTAAAAAAATTGTATAATCAATGATTAGTTTTAACTTTAAAATAAGTTTAAAAGTTGTAAGATACACAATTTAGTTTTGAAAGGAAATAACTGTGAAACTATTAGTTGTTGACGATAGTTCTACTATGAGAAGAATTATCAAAAATACATTGGAAAGACTTGGTCATACGGATATTTTAGAGGCTGAACATGGTTTGGAAGCCTGGGATTTATTGAGTCAAAACGATGATGTGAAAGTAGTTATAACAGACTGGAATATGCCAGAAATGAACGGCTTGGAACTTGTTAAAAAAATAAGAGCCGAGCAAAAGTACGAAGATATGCCTATAATAATGGTAACGACAGAGGGTGGCAAAGCCGAGGTTATCACAGCCTTAAAATCAGGCGTTAATAACTACATAGTAAAGCCTTTCACCCCACAAGTGCTAAAAGAGAAATTAGAAGATGTTTTAGGTGGTGTTAACGATACAATTCCTGAATGAGCAAGGAATTTATAGTGCAAGATTGCTACAACGAGTTTTTTTTCAAGCTCAGTGATGATAATTATAATGAACTCTTTGTAGAGCTTGTTTTTGATTTGGGTTTTGATGCTGTCGAGGAAAAGGACGGCGGTTTTTATGTAAGGTCGGATGAAAGCTTGGATGATTTGCTTTGGGCTTTACAGATGTTGCAGGAAAATATACGCAAAAAACACAAAATAGACATTAAAATTCATCACACTCTATCCAAAAAACGCAACAAAGACTGGATAGAGGAATACAAAAATAGTATAAACCCCATACAAATTGACAATGTTTATATACACAGCTCTTGGCATAAGCCAAAAAAAGAGTGCACTAATATCAAGATAGACCCGGCCTTAGCCTTTGGTTCGGGACATCACGAAAGCACAAATTCTTGCATAAAATTTATACAAAAATATGCTAAAAAAGATTATAAAGCCTTAGATTTGGGTTGTGGCAGCGGAATTTTATCTATCCTTTTAGCAAAGATGGGCTGTGTGGTTGATGCTTGCGATATAGATGAAATAGCCATTGAAAGCACTGTTAATAATACTAAATTAAATAATGTACAGTTGAACAAAATTTGGCAAGGCAGCATACATAAAACAAAATCTAAATATGATATCATAGTTGCAAATTTAACAGCTGAAGTGTTAAGAACTGTAAAAGACGAGCTTTGTGTCCGCTTAAATAATAAATCTTATTTAATATTATCTGGTATATTAAACAAATATGAGGATGATATCAAAGAGGATTTTGCTTCCTTAAAGCTTGTAGATTCTTTAAAGATGCATGAGTGGACCTCTTTAGTTTATGAAAAGGAATGATATGGAAAATAACTCGCAAAATAAACAACAAAACAATAACAACAATAACTTTTTTAATAAAAATCCTATACTAGTATTTGCTATCTTTGCCATACTTACTATATTTTTATTTAAGAGTTTTGTAGATGGTTCAGGCGGTTTATTGGGCGGAGGTGAAAGCAGAACTGTGCCTTATTCTGAGCTTAAAAAGATGATAGAGGCTAATCAAATTTCACAAGTGAGCATAGGCCAAAGTAGTATTAGAGCTCTTACCACGCAAAACACTGTCGTTGTTTCCAAGAAAGTTAGCAATGACCCAACCTTAATCGAACTACTAGATCAAAAGAAAATTTCTTACGGAGCATACTCTGAAAGCAATTGGTTTACTGATATGCTCTTTTCTTGGGTTTTGCCTATCTTTATCTTTTTTGGAATTTGGATGTTTTTGGCTTCAAGAATGCAAAAAAATATGGGCTCATCTATACTTGGTATAGGAAGTTCCAAAAAGCTTGTAAATTCTGAAAAGCCTAAGGTTAAATTTAATGATGTTGCCGGAGTTGAGGAGGCAAAAGAGGAGATAAAGGAAATCGTTGATTTCTTAAAACATCCTGATAGATACATAAGGCTTGGTGCTAAAATTCCAAAAGGACTTCTTTTAGTGGGACCTCCGGGCACAGGTAAGACCTTGCTTGCTAAGGCAGTTGCTGGTGAAGCTGATGTGCCGTTTTTTAGTGTTTCGGGTTCAGCTTTTATAGAAATGTTTGTTGGCGTTGGCGCTAGTAGGGTAAGAGACCTTTTTGAAAATGCCAAAAAAGAAGCTCCTGCCATAGTTTTCATAGATGAGATAGATGCCATAGGTAAGTCTCGTGCTGCTGGCATGATGGGTGGAAATGATGAAAGAGAGCAAACCTTAAATCAGCTTTTAGCCGAAATGGACGGCTTTGGCACAGAAGCCTCTCCGGTTATAGTTTTAGCCGCCACAAACAGGCCTGAGGTGCTTGATGCAGCCTTGCTTAGGCCAGGTCGTTTTGATAGGCAAATTCTAGTTGATAAGCCTGATTTTAAAGGAAGATGTGATATTTTAAAGGTGCATATGCAAGATGTTAAAATTTCTCCTGAAGTAAAGGTTGAGGATATCGCAAGGCTTACTGCTGGTTTAGCGGGTGCTGATTTAGCAAATATCATAAACGAAGCCGCACTTTTAGCAGGTAGAAATTCTAAAAAATATGTAGAGCAAAATGATTTAGTAGAAGCCGTTGAAAGAGCCATAGCTGGACTTGAGAAAAAGTCTCGCCGTATAAATGAAAAGGAAAAGAAAATAGTTACTTATCATGAGTGCGGACACGCTTTGATAGCTGAAACCACAAAGGGAGCTAAAAAAGTAAGCAAGGTTTCGGTTATCCCTAGAGGTTTAGCAGCACTTGGATATACCTTAAACACACCTGAGGAAAATAAATTCCTTATGCAAAAACACGAGCTTTTAGCCGAAGTTGATGTGCTTTTGGGTGGCCGTGCGGCAGAGGAGGTTTTTATAGGTGAAATTTCAACCGGTGCTTCAAATGACTTGGAAAGGGCTACTGATATTATCAAGGCTATGATTTCTATGTATGGTATGAGTGATATTGCCGGTCTTATGGTGCTTGAAAAGCAAAGAAATACCTTTTTAACAGGCGGACAAACCGTTAAGGATTATTCAGAAAAAATGGCAGAATCGCTTGATGATTATGTTAAAAAAACCCTAGATGATAGATATAAAGATGTAAAAGAAACTCTTAGTGCTTATAAAGGTGCTATTGAAACTATGGTAAGTGCATTATATGAGGAAGAGACCATAGACGGAGATAAGGTAAGAGAAATCATAAAGGATTTTGAAGAGCAAAATAACATGCCAAGTAGGCTTGAAAAAGAGGATAAAAAAGAGACCGCAAAATGAATGCTTTTATTTCAAGGTATGCTAATTGGATTTTAGTGTCCTTAACCGTCTTATTTCTTTTGTTTTGGTTGTTTAGCGGCTTTTCTGTTTTGCTATTTTTGCTGATACTTTTTACCCTTTATATGTATAGGATTACTAAGGTTGAGGTGGTTTGCACTGATGAAAAGGCTATTTTAGCTCCGGTTGACGGCGAGATAATTAGCATACAAAAGATAGAGCATAAAATTCTTGGCACCTGCGTAGAGCTTCAGATAAAAAATTCCTTTTATGAGCCAGGAACTATAAGAGCTTGCACTGATATGAGCATAGATGATTATAGATTAAGATATGGGCTTTTTGGTTGCGAGCAAAGGTCTTTGAATGAAAGGGTGTTTATATTTGCAAAAACTTCACATAATAAAGCCTTTGCTATGCGAATTTTCGCAGGTTGTCTTGATAGGGCTTTAAAGCTTAGTGATAAAAGCTTTTTTAAACCCGGCGAAGAAATGGCATTTAGTATGAACTCAACCATTAGCTTACTCTTGCCTAGCGATACTAGGCTAGTTGTTGGTTTAAGAGATAAGGTAAAGGCTGTTTCTTTACTCGGTTATTTTTCATAGGATTTATAATGCAAAATAATTACAAATTAATTCACATCATCCCAAATCTTTTCACCGCAGCTTCAGCTTTTTTGGGTTTTATCTCAATCATAGCTTCCATAAATGGTAAATTTACTCACGCTCTCATTTATATCATCTTATCATTGATTTGCGATGGGCTTGATGGCAGAGTGGCAAGGCTTACAAAGACCACTTCTAAATTTGGGGTGGAGTTTGATTCTTTGGCTGATTTGGTGGCTTTTGGCGTGGCACCGGCTGTTTTGTTTTACACTAGCATAGGTTATGAATATGGAAAATTAGGCTCTTTAATCAGCGGACTTTTTGTAGTTTTTGGAGCTATAAGACTAGCCAGGTTTAATGTAACTACAGGAACATACGAACCATCAGTCTTTATAGGACTACCCATACCAACGGCAGCTGTTGTAAGTGCTATATGGACCTATGCTTATATAAGTTATGGTTTTTTAAAAGACTATGCCTTGTTTGTTTTATGCTTAAATTTTGTTCTTTCCTTGCTTATGGTTAGCAATATAAGATACCCAAGCTTTAAAAAGATGAATTTGGACAAAACTAATGTTTTAAGAGTGCTCATCTTGCTTATAATGTTTCTTTCCTTGCTTTATCTTTACACCTTAGAAAGCATTTTAATAGCCGTTAGCTTGTATGTGTGTTATGGAATTTTTAGGGCTGTTTGGGCTATTATTAGTAGAAAATTTATGTGAATTTGTGCTTATTTTTGTAAAAATCTTCAAGTTCGTCTAGCTCGCTTTCATCAAAACCAGCCTTTAGTCTGGCCTCTTTGTTAAGTATCTTGCCTGCTAGAACATAGGATTTAAATTTAGCACAAATTTCTATGAAGCTTTCTTGTTCGTCTTTATTTGCCTTCCACCAAATATCGCCCTTGCTAACATGATTTATCTCATCATCAAGTATAATTTTTAAGGTCTCTTCTAGAAATTTTTTTAAACTTAAACTTTCGTTTTGTATCTTTTTTAAAACAAAGACATTTGCGTCAAGTCCTTTTGCCTCAAGCCCTCTGTGCACCACAGCCATTCTGTATTTTAAAGAATTCGCAGTAGCCTTGCAGGCTGAATGTATGGTATCGTGCGCTTCAAAATCAGTGTATTTATACCCAAGTTCATTTAAGGCCTTTTCAAGCAAGCTAAAATGCCTGATTTCATCCTCAGCCACTTCCAAAAAATCCTTATAAAAATCAAATGGCAAAAACCTAAATCTATAACTCGTATCAAGTGCTAAATTTATGGCAGAAAATTCTATATGAGCTATGGCGTGCAAAAACACGGCAAGGCTTTGTTTTGAATTTGGCTCTTTTATGCGCTTGATTTTTATTACTTCTTTTAAACGCAAGTTAGGGTGAAAATTATCTTTAAGCACATTTGCAGCTTCGTGATTAAAAAGCATTTTTTTACTTTTAAAATCATCTATAAAATTAAAAAAATCATTAAATTTTTTATCTATATCATCAGCATATAAAATTTGCTCTAAGCTAGTGAAAAATTCGCTCACGCCAAGCCCTTTTTTAGCTTTCTTATCAAAAATCTTGCTGGATGAAAATGCTCTATAAATTCTTTTTTTACTGCTAAAGGTTCGTTATTTATTAAAGCACTTATGTATCTTGCTGCTATGATAGCACTTGCAAAAGCCCTTGAGCCGTGAGCTGTGCTAAGATACATATTTTCTATATTTTTAGGCATTTGCTGTGCTTTATTTTTGTTCCAAAACAATTTTTTATAAGCATTTTTATAATACTCTTCATCATAAAAAGCCCCAGCTATCATAAATCTATCGCTAGAATAGGACCTAAAAGAAACTCTTGAAGCAAGCACTTCTAAGCTTTCATTTTTTTTTAAAAATTCCTTTATATTTTCTATATTGGCCTCATCATCGCTTTTTAGGGCTTGTGGGTTTGAATTCATTCTATCATAACTTGCACCAATTATTTGTATATCGCCATTTACAGGGCATATATAGCCCTTGGATGACAGGGCGTGTTTTGTGTCTAAGAAAGGCTTCATCAGGCTTATTTGCCCTCTTACCTTGCTTAGTTTTAAGAAATCATACTGCACAAAATCGGCAGTATCAGCACCCATAGCGTAAATTAATATATCAAAACCACTTCTTAAATCTTGTTCTTTGAAATTTAAGGTAAAGCCGTTTTTATCTTTTTTAAAGCCTATGAAATGGTGTTTTAAATTTAGCTTAGCCTTGCTTTTTTCATACAAGCTTTCGCAAATTTGCCTAGCTTTTATATGGCTTGCGTCCTCTAAAAATGCGACATTATCTTTGATTTTAAACAAGGGATTTGATTTTTGAGAATTAAACCTTTCTTGCATAAGTTCATTGTGTGCGAATTCAAAGACACCGTGCATTTTTAAATCCAAAATTTGTCTGTAAAATCTAGAGGCCTCATAAAAGGCAAAGCAAGAAAATTCACCCAAGGCCACATCTTTTTTTAGTATCAAAGAGCTTAAAATTCCGCTATCATTCCCGCTGGCTCCACTTGCTAAGCTTTCATTTTTTTCAAAAAGTTCCACCTCAAAGTCTCTTAAACAAAGCTCATAAGCCAAGGATACGGCGGCTATGCCAGAACCTATAATGGCTATTTTTTTGCCTTGCTTTTGTGTATAAAGCCTAGCAAAATAAGCCTTCGTATCAGTTATATCTGGGCAGGATTTAAGCCTAGCTTGTATCATTTCTCTTTTGTTAAAACCCTTTGTTTTGTGTATTTCAAAATTACATTTTTTAAGGTTTTTTTGCAAAAAAGATGAGGCTGAAAAAGAATGTAGCTTAGCCCCTTCTTTGCTTAGTCTTGCTATATGATTTATCATATATTCATCAAATAATTCTTGATTTTTTTTGGGATTAAAGCCATCTAAAAACCACACATCAGCCCTAAAATCAAGCTCTTTTATGCTTTTAGTTGCGTCGCCAAAAACAAGGTCTAAAAAACAGTTTTTAAAATAAAAGCGGTAAATTCCTTCCTTGCATTTTGGATAAAATTTCAAAAAATAAGTCAAATCATCCTTAAATCTATCATAAAAGCCAAGTCTTTTGTAAATCTTTAAAAGCTCGTCAGCACCTATGTAAAAGGCTTCTAAGCTTAGATAAAAAAGTCTTTTGCATTTGTTTTGCTGCTTAAATTTTTCTAAGCTTAAAAAGAAATTAAGACCTATGCCAAAGCCAAGTTCAGCCACCACATAGCTTTCTTTATCAAAATCAAGTGCGTTTATATACACAAACTCACTTTCTTCAATGCCAGCTTTGGCGTCAAAATATATATCATCAAAGTCTTTTGAAAAAACCGTTTTTTCTTTGATTTCTATATTAGCTTTTTTCATTGATTATTATAAAAATAGTTTTGTATCCCATTTGCTATGCCCTCAGCTACTAAATCCTGATACGCCTTAGTAGCTAGTCTTTTGCCCTCGCTTGGATGCGTTATGTAGCCAATTTCAACCAAAACAGCTGGCATATCTTGTGCGCCAACTAGCACCCAAAATGGCGCCTCTCTTACACCGCCATCCTCTACCTTGTATCTTTTTCTAACGGAACTTAGAGTGTATTTTTGTATGTCTATTGCTAAGCGGTTTGAGGCGATAATCTTTTCTCTGCTTAAAGAATGCAAGAAATTTTGTTTTGAGAAATAATTTGCTTCTTCTAAGTCTGATTTATTTTCTTTTTCTGCCACTTCTTTGCTGCGTTCAGAACGCGCCGGGCTTAAGAAAAATGTCTCAATGCCTTGCATGGATGAGGCTCTTTTTTTGTTGGGCGAGGCATTGGCGTGAATGGAGATGAACATACTCGCTCTTTTTTCATTGGCTATTTTTGTTCTATCTCTTAAATTTATAAACCTATCCTTTGTTCTAGTGTAATACACCTTGTAGCCTCTTTTCTTAAGCTCTTGCCCTATTTTTAAAGATAGGCTCAGTACTATATTTTTTTCCAAAAGTTTGCCATTATCTCCTATCGCACCGCCGTCTTTGCCGCCGTGTCCAGGGTCTATTACTACTATTTTATTTCCTGTGATTACTTGTTTTTTTGTCTCTTTTTCCTCTTTTGCTATAGTTGTTTTGGTATTAGTTTTTGCACTCTTAGCTGAATTTGTATTTAAATTTAGCTTGTCAAAACCTATAAAAAGTTCTTTACCCTCTATTTGTATATCAGCTTCTATTTTTTTGTTTGAATTTAGCACTATTCTAGCTATTTTTGGGGTGTATTGAGTTAGGCTTATGTTATTGTTTTTATCAAAGGTAAAATTCTTTCTAGAGCCCTCAAGCACGGCCTTAAAATTTAGCACCAATCTATACACATCCTTATCTTTCATAAGATAATCATCTATGTCTTTTTTACTAATTTCATCACTTAGGATAAGCCTTATGCCCTTATCTTCTTTTAAGCTTTTTAGTATGTAAATTTGATTATTTGTTTGAGTAGGTTTTTCTTTTTTTTGAGCTTTGGTTTTAAGGCTATCAAAGCTAAATTCTAAGCTTTTTTGCTTTATGTTAATTTCGCTTTTCAGCTCATCTTTTGAGCTTAATACAATCCTTGTTGTTTGCGGGTTAAACTGCGCTATACTAATTTTTACATCATAAAAATCGTAGTTTTTTCTACCCCCATCTAGCGAAGCCTTAAAATCTATAATTTTTCTATAATTATCCTTTTCTTTTAGCTCCGAAATTTTTAACTCTTTTTCGCTCAAATCATCACTTAGTCTAAGCTCTACACCGTCTTTTAGTTTTTTAGAATCAAGCACAAAAAGATTGTTTGAATTTGCAAAGCTTGTAAAAAAAAGAGCAAAAAAGATTGTAAATTTAAGTATCTTCGCCATTTACAAGCTTATCCATTAGCTCTTTTACTGTTATTATTTTTTGCAAGCGGTATCCATTTGCACCGGTAAAAAACAAGCCCGTATCCTTTTTGCCGCTATAAGCATCATAAAGCCTATCAGCTATGCAGTATCCAACTATGCTAGCTTCCTTACCTCTTTGGCATGGTGCTACGCAGTTGCTTATGCAGTTTATTTTAGGTCCCATTCTTTTATCAACCAAATTTAAAAGATTTGTTCTAATGCCTCTTGCAGGATAGCCCACCGGAGAATGTATAAGCTCGATATCTTCTTCTTTACAAGCTAGCAACACCTCTTTAAATTCATCACTTGCGTCACACTCAACAGTTCCTATAAACCTAGTTCCCATTTGAACGCCGTTTGCACCCAAGCTTATGATATTTTCAATATCCTTTTTATCCCAAATTCCACCAGCTGCGATTATAGGAAAATCACCCCAATTTTTAGCTTCCTCGGCCACCTTTGGCACTATCTTTTCTAGTTGATATTCAGGATCAAGGCACTGTTCATAAGTAAAGCCTTGATGTCCACCGCTTTTTGGTCCCTCAACCACAACGGCATCAGGAAGTCTTTTGTATCTGCTTTGCCATCTTTTACAAATCATTTTTAAAGCTCTAGCTGATGAGACTATCGGCACTAAGGCCACATCTGGAAATTCAGCCGTAAATTCAGGTAAATTTGTAGGAAGCCCAGCACCAGAAACTATGACATTAAAGCCTACCTCGCAAGCATCTCTTGCTATCCTGGCATAATCATTGCTAGCACATAAAATATTACAGCCCAAAGGTGCGTCGCCACATACCTTTCTAGCGTTGTTTATAACTGCTTGTAGTCCCTCTCTTGAGTAGAAATTATTACTTCCATATGGCTTTAAATTTAGTTCTTTTTTGATATGCGTTCTATTTTCGTAATAACCGGTACCAACAGAGGAGATTATCCCAAGTCCGCCATTTAAAGATACAGCCGAAGCTAGTCTATCCCAACTTATACCAAGCCCCATTCCTCCTTGAAATATAGGATATTTTATGCGGTGTTTGCCTATTTGTAAAGAATGTAAAGTCATTATCTTACCCTTAATTTAGCAAATTTTCTTTTACCAACTTGCAAGATGTATTCACCTTGCTTAAGTTGCATTTGTTCATCGTCTATTTTTTGCGAATTTACGCTTATTGCCCTAGCTTTTATATCTCTTCTTGCTTGTGAAGTGGATTCGTGTAGCTTGCAAAGCGTTAAAGCCTTAGCTATCCAAATTTCACCTTCGCACTCAAAGCTTTCAATCTCGCTAGGCAGTTCATTAGTGCTATGCACCCTATCAAATTCAAGTTTAGCATTTAAGGCCTCATCCTTGGAGTGAAACCTAGCTACAAGTTCTAGTGCTAAATTTTCTTTCGCCTTTTTAGGGTGTAAAAGGTTGTTTTTTAGCTCATCTTTTAAGGCTTGTAATTTTGCAAAGCTTATATCGCTTAAAAGCTCGTAATAATCAAGCATTAATTCGTCACTTATGCTAAGTATTTTAGCATACATATCATTTGCCTTATCTGTTATGCCTATGTAATTTCCCAAACTTTTACTCATTTTAGCACTTCCATCAAGACCTACAAGCAAGGGCATCATAATCACAGTTTGTTCCTTGTTAAGACCGTAAGTTCTTTGTAGCTGTCTGCCCATTAAGAGATTAAATTTTTGATCGGTGCCGCCCATTTCTATATCGCTTTTAAGTGCCACGCTATCATAGCCTTGAAGCAAGGGATATAAAAATTCGCAAATGGATATAGGATTTTGGGACTTAAATCTTTTCTCGAAATCATCTCTTTCTAACATTCTTGCTACGCTAAACTGTGCACTAAGCTGTATCATGCCAGCTGCTCCTAGCTCGTTTAGCCATTTTGAGTTAAAGCAAAGCTGTGTTTTTTCTTTATCTAAAATTTTGAAAACTTGCTCCTCGTAAGTTTTGGCATTTTTTAAAACCTCATCTCTGCTTAGCGGTTTTCTGGTCGCACTTTTTCCGCTTGGGTCTCCAATTGTAGCCGTGAAATCGCCTATTAAAAATTGCACAATAGCCCCGTGCTTTTGAAGCAGTGCCATTTTATTTAAAACAACGCTATGTCCTAAGTGCAAATCAGGAGCAGTTGGGTCAAAGCCTGCTTTTACGAAAAAAACTTCTTTCTTTTCGTAGAAATTTTTAATGAGCTCCTCAAGCCTTTGTTCGCCTATTATTTCAGCGCAGCCTTTTTTTATATCTTGTAAAATTTCTTTTATGTCCATTTTAAGCCTTATTGATTATATGCGTCGTTTAAGGACGCAAATTCTATGATTTTATAAGTTGAAAGCAATCTTTCTTTGATTAAATTTATCTTAGCATTTTCAGGAAATTCTATCTTTGCTTCGAAAAAATCATTGTTTGTGTTAGAATCCGAAAGATTTATAGATATTAAATTTGCTTGCATTCTTGATAAAGAGGTTAAAAATTCAGCCAAAGCACCTTTTTTGTTATCAAGGGTGAAGATGATTTTGTAGTTTTTGGAGCTTTTGCTATTCCATTTTACAAAAACCATGGCCTTTTTTTCGTTTAAGAGTTTTTCAGCCTTGTGGCATAATTTGTTATGAATTACTACATTTGATGAGTTTATAAAGCCCACGATTTCATCGCCCCTTTTTGGTCTGCAGCAAAAGTCAAAAGATAAATTTGAAATTTTGTGATTACTATAAGAGCTTATATTGTCAAATACTTGTTCTTTTATGTCGTATTTTTCAAAAAAGTAAGATTTTTTAGCGTATTTTTTTAAATTTGCTACCACATCTTTAAAATATGTTTCATCTGTGCATAGTTTGCGTATTTTTTTGCTTAAATTTTCTTTTTCTATCCACTGAGATATTTCATCGCTACTTTTATCAAACACAAAAGATAGGATATTTATAGCATTTTGCAAATTTATCTCTCTTATTTTTTGCTTGCAAAATTCTTTCATGGCAACCTTAGCCTTGCCCGTTTTAACACTATCAATCCACGAACACCTATAAAATCTCTCGTTTGAGGTTACTATCCTTACTATATCTCCATTTTTAAGCTCTGTTAAAAGCGGGACTTTTACGCGGTTTACATAAGCACTTTCAGCATGTAGTCCTATCTTAGTATGCACCTCATAAGCAAAATCAATAACAGTCGCGCCCCTAGGCAGTGTAAAAATCTCACCCTTAGGAGAATAAACAGCAATATCCTCTGTATATAAGCTATCTTTTGCATACTCGTAAAGCTCCACAGCACTGTAACTATCAGGATTTACAATCTGATTTGCACTTTGCATAGAAATATCATTTAGCCAATCAAGCTTAGGTTTGCTAACATGCATACCTTCCTTGTATTTCCAATGTGCTGCTATGCCAAATTCTGCAATTTTATGCATATCAAAGGTTCTGATTTGGGTTTCTATGATATTTTTTGTATCAAATAAAGTTGTATGCAGTGTTTGATAGCCATTTTGCTTAGGCAAGGCTATATAATCTTTAAATCTAGCTACCAAAGGATTAAAATTTGTATGCAAAATTCCCAAAGCTGCGTAACAAGCAAGGGTGTTTTCAACTAAAATTCTAATGCCTAGCAAGTCAAGCACTTCCTCTATGCCTATGCCCTTTCTTTGCATTTTTAGATACACGGAGTAGCTGTGTTTTACTCTTTTGTGAATTTCAAAGGAATTAGGCCTAAAGCGGTTTTGGGCAAAAAGTAGTTCAACCTTAGATATGAACTCATTAAGTGCGATTTGCATTTTTTGGTCATTTGAGTTTATGTATCTGTCTATTTGTTGATACTCATCTGGCAATAAATACTTAAAGCTTAAGTCCTCAAGGTAGTTTTTTATGCTCGAAATTCCAAGTCTATGTGCTATAGGAGCATACACAACAAGGGTTTCCTCGCTAATTCTTCTTTGCTTGTCCTCTCTTAAGCTTTCAAGGCTTAGCATATTATGAAGTCTATCACAAAGCTTGATAACTAGCACACTCACATCGCTAATGCTTGCTAAGAGCATGTTTCTAAAACTTAATGCCGATTTTGTAGCGTTTTTATCGGCTTTTGAGTTGAATTTATCCTCTCTTATTTCGGTAATTTTTGTAAGGCCTAGAACTAGTCTTGTAACCTCTTGCCCAAATTCTTTTTTAAGCTCCTCTTGGGAATACGGCGTATCCTCTATAACATCGTGCAATAAAGCCGCTATAATCATAGCTTCTTCATTGCTTAAAAATGCTACCAAGGATGAAACTAAGATAGGATGAGTAGCATAAGCAGGGCCTGATTTTCTAAACTGCCCCTCATGTGCCTTTATGCAAAAATCAACCGCACTTTTTATCCTATCGTTTGGCGGACATACCGAAAATAGTATCTCCTTAGCTCTTTGCACATCTACACAGCTTTTTATACTCTCAACTAGACTATCTAGTGTAAGATTTTCATTTGTAATGTTCAACTTTGTTCTCTAGTATTTGCAATTTATCTTGTGCTATTTCAATAAGTGCTATGTCAGCACATTTTACCTTGTTTTTATCAAGATTAACCTTTGGTGCAGCACCGTTTGCAAGCTCCTCAGCTCTTTTTGCCACGACTAAAGATAGCTTGTATCTGTCATTGTCTACCTTGGCGAGTGCTTGTGCTACTATTTCTTCCATATTTGTCATTTTATCTCCTTTATTTTACAACAGAACAGGTGCTGTAATCACCTTGAATTATCTTTAATAAATTTCCTTCCTCGAACATATTGCACACTATAATTGGAAGTTTATTATCCTTAGCTAAGGCTATGGCTGTATTGTCCATAACTTTTATTTCATCTTTCATAGCTTCATCATAGCTTAGAGTGCTTAAGAATTTAGCGTCCTCAAATTTATGCGGGTCTTTATCATAAACCCCATTTACCTTTGTAGCCTTTATGATTACTTGAGCTTGAATTTCTATAGCCCTTAAAATAGCCGTGGTGTCCGTGGTGAAATACGGATTTCCGGTTCCTGCTGCAAAGATGACAACCCTTTTTTTGTCAAGATGTCTTTGCGCTCTTCTCATGATGTAAGTTTCGCAAAAGGCTTCCATTTGTATGGCACTTTGAACCCTAACATCAAGACCCGAGCTTTCCAGTGCCTCTTGCATGGCTATGGCATTGATTACAGTTGCTAGCATGCCCATATGATCGCCGCTTGTTCTTTTTATAAGGCCATCTCTAGCCGCTGAAACGCCTCTTATTATATTACCACCGCCAATTACTATGCCAACTTCTATATCGTTTGAGATTAATTTTTTGATTTCTGAAGCTATGTATTTTAATACCGAGTTTTCTATTCCAAAGCCGTTTTGTCCAGCTAAGGCTTCGCCTGAGAATTTGATTAAAACTCTTTTTTGTGTATCCATTATCTCTCCTTAAGTCTTGCAATTATACTCTAAAAGGCTTAATAACGAACTAATTTAGACTGATTAATTCTAAGGGATTTATGTGAAATTTTTCTTGAGTAACCTCAAAGCTTAAATCATCTTTAACCCTGCCTAAAACCTCTCCTTTTTTGACATTTTTGCCTGTTTTTATGGTGGGTGAAATTTTATCTAGATGTGCGTATATGGTGTGTAGGGAGTTGCTATGCTCCACGATTACAACTTTTTGTAATAAATTTGTTTCTTTTGCAAATACTATTTTGCCTGCTAGAACGCTTTTTACTGTGGCATTTTTTGTATTGCTTTTTAAGATTACATTTTCATTAAAAAGCTTTATATTGTAAATTGGGTCTATGAAATTTCCAAATTTTTGTTTTACAGTAAAAGAATCAAGCGGGGCTATTGTTTTTCTACCGCTATATTTTTTAACCTTGCTGCCTTGGTAGCTTGAGCCTAGTTGTCTTACATTTTGATTTGCCTTTGCGGGCGGCTTTGAGGTGATTTGCAAGTCCTCTAAGGTCTTTCTTAGCTCCTCTTGCCTTTTTTGCAAATCACTTAATCTTTTATTGTAAATAACCCTATTGCTTTTTTGCTCTTTAATCTCGTTTATTTGCCTTTGTTTAAGGCTTTCAAGCGAGCTTAGCTGCTCTTTGTAATTATTTAAATTTGCATTTATTTTATCAATTTGACCTTGTTTTTGGCTAATGAGTTTTGAAATTTGCTCATAATCCTTTGAAAGCTTGTAAAATTCATCCTTTAAAACAAGGTCTAAATTATTTAAAACCTCAAATATTATAAGGCTTTCCTCGCTTTCTAAATAACCACTTGGAATAGCCAAATCAAGCGAAAAATCCTTAGCTATAAGACTTATAAGCTTGTTTTCCATTTCATTTTTATCTTTTAATAAACTTTGATTTTGCGAATTTAGCGTATCAAGTTCTTTGCTTTGTTTGTCTACGGTTGCTTTAAGCTCTGTACTTTTAGTGCTTAGACTTTGAATTTGACTTGCGATTTGCTTTAAATTTTGCTCTCCTTTTACTATGTCTTGAGCCAATTCCTCAAGCTTTTTGTTAAGCTGTTTTTGAATTCTTTCGTTTTCTTTTAAATCTTTATTTAGCTCATCATTTGCACACAGTGCAAATACAAACAAAAAAACAAGAAAAAATATTCTCATTTTTTTACTCTAAACATAACTGAATTCACGCATAGCAAGGATACAAAAACTGTGGCTGTAAATATTATGCTAATGTGAAGTAAGAAATTTATATCAGCACTTTGTACATTTATGCTCAAAAGAACATCTTTTATAAAATCAAGAGAGCAAACATACTCAAAAAATACGAACAAAAATAAGGCTGAGATAATGCAGTCAAACAAGACTATCTTATAAAGTATTAGCGAGCGAAACCAAAAAGGCGCGCCAAACAAGCACATAATCTCAATCCTTTGCTTATGCTCATAAAGCCAAAGTCGCATTTGTTTTAAAAACAAAACCAAGCTTAAAATGATAATAATAAATAAAAATATCCACAAAATAGACTTAATCAAATCAAGTAAGGTATATACATTATCATAGGTTTTTGCAAAGACTTCCACCTTTGTTATATTTGGACTTGTTGATAGCTTGGTTTTTATAAGGTCTAGCTCGTCTTGATTTGGCAAATAATCAAGTTTTATGCTGTAAAATTTGGGCAAAGATTTTTCAAGTGCCTCAAAATTCGAAGCGGAAATGTCATTTTGTAATTTTTTTAGCAAATCCTTTACTTCGATTTGTTTTAGTGAAAAAATTTGTGGCACAGTGGAGCTTAAGTTTTCTTTGCTTAATTCTTTTGTGCTTGCTATTATTATGTTGTAATCTTGATTAAAAGCCTGTTCGTAGCTTCTAACGCTTTGATTTACAATCAAGATACACTCAAAGGCAAACATCATAAAAAAGATAGGAAAGATAAGCCCTAAATGCGTCCTAAAAAATTTCATTCATTTTCCCATTTTCTATATTAAATAAGCGATAATCAATCCTTAAATTCGTAGGAATTCTATGAGTTACAACAACTACGCAGGTTCCTAGCAATTCTTTAGCTGATTTTAAAAGCGTCCAAATGATATCTGAGGAATACTCATCCAAATTTCCCGTTGGCTCATCGCATAAAAGTATTTTAGGATTATGCGCTAAAGCCCTAGCCATAGCCACTCTTTGCTGTTCTCCCCCGGATAGCTGTTCAGGCTTTTTCTTGGCTTTAAAGGTTAATTCCACATGCTTTAACAATTTCGCGGTTTGTTCCTCGCAAATTTTCTTGCTATAACCCTTTATCATTAAAGGCAGCATTACATTTTTTTCTATATTAAATTCTTTGATGAGTTTATAGTCTTGAAAAATTATGCCTATTTTTTGTCTAAGTTGTAATAAATTTGCATTGGAGATATTATCAAGTTCATTATCACAAACTGTTAGCTTGCCAGAAAGTGGCTCTAAATCGCCATAAAAGGACTTAAGCAGGGTTGATTTTCCGCTGCCGCTTTTGCCTGTGATGAAGATAAAATCACTATCTTTAAAGGTAAAATTTGCCTTATTAATCACAAGCTCATCATAGCCAAGACATAAATTTTGCGCTTTGATTAAAACAGGCATAGACTTCCTTTATTTTATTATGTAGTGTGATAAAATATAGTAAACTAAGGATTAACAAGCCTGTAAAACAACTATGCTAATTTTTTAGCCTCCTTAAAAGCATTTTCTAATCTTTTTAATCCTTCTTTTAAGGTTTCTCTTGAAGTTGCTATATTAAGCCTTATAAATTTTTGTCCGTTTCCTCTGTAAATAGAGCCTTTTTGCGCGTAAAGTTTGTGTTTTTTTCTTAAAAATTCGCAAAACTTATCAGTATTGTTGCTAATGCTTTCACAATCAATCCACATTAAATAAGTCGCCTCGCCTCCGCTTACAAACAAATCAGTATTTTTGCTTAGAAAGTTTTTTGTGAAATTTTTGTTTTCTTCTATGTATAAATTTAGCTCATCAAGCCATTTGTGCGAGTGCTTATAAGCTGCTATGCTTGCTTCTATAGCAAAGGAATTTGGCTCTGCTATTTCATCTGTGTTTATGGCCTCTTTTATCTTGTATCTTAGTTTTTCATTTTCAGTTATTATGCTTGCTGAGTGAAGCGCGGCTATGTTAAAAGCTTTGCTTGGAGATGTTACTGTTACAGAGTTTTTATCTATCTTTGCAAGAGGGGTGTAAGGCTGTGTGCTGATATCGCAGTGAATTTCATCGCTAATTAATAAGACTTCGTATTTTTTACATAGCTTAGAAATTTTTTCTAATTCTTTTTGTGTGTAAATTTTGCCGCTTGGGTTGTGCGGGTTGCATAAAATCATAATCGAAGCCTTGGGATTGCTAAGTTCTTTTTCTAAATTTGCAAAATCTATTTCGTATCTGCCATTTTCGTATAAGAGTTGGTTTTCAACAACCTTTCTTGCGTTATTTTCTATGCAAGAGTAAAAGACATTATAAATTGGTGACTGCACTATGATGTGGTCATTCACAGAGCTAAGTTTTCTAATCATGCTTGAAATAGCCGGTATCACGCCGTTACAAAACAAAATGCTATTTGCTTTTAGGCTTAGATTATGCCTGCTTTTGTACCAAAACACCACCGCTTCATAGTAGGCCTTTGGTACAAATTCATAGCCAAAAATTCCTAATTCAAGCTTCTTTTGCATAGAGTCTATAATGGCTTTTGAGCACCTAAAGTCCATATCAGCAACCCACATGGCAATTTCATCCTTAGGCACATTCCATTTTACAGAATTTGTGCTAAAGCGGTTGTGTTTTGTATCAAAGTTCATATTAGTCCTTTGTTATGATTTGTACATCCTTAGAATTTGCTTCATCTATGAGTATTTCATCTATACTTTTTGCCTTTATGATACCACTTTTTGGGTTAAAAATGCTTTGAATTTTAGAGCTTACATCAACATCAACCGTTGAGTATTCAAAGGCCAAGGTAGTATCTAAAAGCTCGCAATTTATAAGCCTTAAATTTTGTATGTAACACAGAGCTTGTAGGCTTTGAATTTTGCAATTAATAAAGCTTATATTTTTGCTGTTCCAGGCTAGGTATTCTCCTATTATGAAACTATCATAAACTTCTACATTTTCGCAATTCCAAAAGGCGTCCTTGCTGATGATTTTAGAATTTTTAACAGTGATATTTTTACAAGTATCAAAGCAGTAATTGCCGTTTATATTTAGATTATTAACATCTATATCCTTGCTATGCGTTATAAAATAATCCCCATTCGCATAAACATTATTTAAGCTTATATTAGCACAAGATGAAAAGCTTTCGTTTGCATTTGGCATATGAGTGTTTTCAAGCTTTATATTTTTAGAATGCCGAAAATTTTTGGGCGAGGATAAATTCGAGTTATTCATATTTATGTTAGAGCTATACCAAATTCCACTTCTAGCCTCCAGGGCAAAATTTATATTTGTAGCCTTTATATCATCGCAGTACCACAGTGGGTATTTATACTCAAAACAGCTCGCGATAAGTTCTATCTTGCTTGCATGCTTTAGGGCTGATTCTCCTGTTTTGAAAACGCAGTTTTTTATCTTTGTTGCATGTTGTTTAAATAAGGCTCTTTCTTGTGTGAAAATTTCTTCGCTAATTTCTTTCATCAAATTTCCTTAAAAATTTTTTTTAAATTAGCGTATTATAATGCTTGAGACTTGGTATCAGTCAAGGCTTTATCATAAAAATTTTGTAATTTTTTACCAAGTCTTTTAATTATTAAATTTTTTAAACTTATGATTTGCTGTTAGAGGTAGAAAAGGCACCGATAGATAGGATTTTTTGCATTCGGTTTGCTACTAATTCTCTTTTGTCTAGTTTTTCAAGCTCATCTAGACACCTGCTTACATAAGAAGCTATATTTGCAGCGGCTTTTTCTTTGTCTCTGTGGGCTCCATTTATGGGTTCATCTATCACAAAGTCTATTAATTTTTGAGATTTTAAATCGTCAGCAGTTATCTTTAAAGCCTTTGCTGCTTGTTCGCTTTTTGCAGGGTCTTTCCACAAAATAGCAGCACAGCCCTCAGGCGAGATGACAGAAAAAACAGAGTTTTTCATCATAGCCAATTTATCCACAACGCCTATGGCCAAAGCTCCACCGCTACCGCCTTCGCCTATTACAACTGCTATTGTGATGGTTTTTAAAGAGCTTAATTCGTATAAATTTCTAGCTATGGCTTCGCTTTGCCCTCTTTCTTCTGCACCAATTCCAGGATAAGCACCCGGAGTATCTATCAAAAATAGCACCGGAATGTTAAATTTTTCAGCTAATTTAGCCACCCTTAAAGCCTTTCTATAACCTTCAGGATGTGGCATACCAAAATTTCTATAAATTTTATCCTTAGTACCTCTGCCTTTTTGTTCGCCTATTACTATAATTTTTCTAGAGCCTATGTATCCAGCAAAACACACTATAGACGGGTCGTCTCTAAAGGCTCTGTCTCCGTGAATTTCATGAGCATCGCTTAAAATTAATTCTATATAATCAAGTGCATAAGGTCTATCAGGATGTCTTGCAAGTTGCAGTCTTTGAAAATCACTTAAATTTTTGTAAGTTTTTGAAATTTCTTTTTCTAAATTCTTTTTAAGTATAGATATAGCGGCTGCATCACCCTTGATTTCAGCATTAACTATATCTTCATCAATTTGCTGTATGTTTTTTTCAAACTCAAGGTAAGATGCCATTTATCTTACCTTTGTAAATATCAAAGAGCCGTTTGTTCCGCCAAAACCAAAAGAATTGCTCATAACAGCGTTTAATTCAAGCTTTCTAGCTGAATTTGCCACATAATCTAAGTCGCAATCCTCATCTTTTTCTATTTGATTTATGGTAGGAGGAATTATGCTTTTATTTAAGGCCATTATAGAAATTACCGCTTCTATTGCACCGGCCGCACCCAAACAGTGTCCTGTTTGTCCTTTGGTAGAACTTACAAGTGGAATTTTATCCTTAAATAAAGCCTTTATCGCAGCTGTTTCGTTTTTATCGTTCGCTGGAGTTGAGGTACCGTGGGCGTTTATATAGTCTATTTGTATATTATTAGCCATTTTTAAGGCTTTTTGCATGGCTCTTAGAGGGCCATCTAGTGTTGGAGATGTGATGTGGTGTGCGTCAGCACTTTCTCCGTAACCTACTAACTCAGCATAAATTCTAGCACCTCTTTTCTTAGCCACTTCATAATCCTCAAGCACTAAAGCAGCCGCTCCCTCGCCCATCACAAAGCCATCTCTTTGCTTGTCAAAAGGCCTTGAGGCTAGGGCTGGTTCGTCATTTCTAGTTGATAATGCTTTCATAGCAGCAAAGCCACCTATGCCAACCGGACAAATAGCAGCCTCAGCACCGATTACTAGCATTCTTTCAGCGCTTTTAAGTACGATTGATTTGTAGGCTTCAGCTATAGCATGGGTGCTAGCAGCACAAGCAGTTACACAGGCTAAATTTGGTCCTTTAAGTCCGTGTTCTATAGAGATAACGCCGCCTAGCATATTTACTAAGGCCGAAGGAATAAAAAACGGAGTTATTTTTCTTGCACCTTTTTCAAAACAGGTTACAGAATTTTTTTCTATGTTAGGTAAGCCGCCTATGCCAGCGCCAGAAACTACGCCAAAATTTTCCTTATCGCAGTTTTCTTCGATATTTGCATCTTGCATAGCCTCTCTTGCAGCTTTAATGCCAAGCTGTATAAAGCGGTCAAGTTTTTTTATTTCCTTAGCGTCTATTATGGTTGCAGGGTCAAAGCCTTTGACTTCAGCCGCAATTTGCACAGGAAAGTCGCTTGTGTCAAATAAAGTAATCTTATCAACACCGCTTTTGCCACTACAAATAGCATCAAAGGAGCTATCCTTATCTAAACCGAGAGCATTTATCATACCCATACCGGTAACTACTACTCTTGTCAAAACCAACTCCTTGGATTTATACTTGTTTTATTTTTTGAGGTTTTCTATGTAGTTTACAACATCCTCTATTTTGACTAGTTTTTCAGCGTCGCTGTCAGGTATTTCTACACCGAATTTTTCCTCTAAAGCCATGATAAGCTCAACAACATCCAGTGAGTCAGCACCCAAATCATCAATAATCTTAGATTCCATCTTTACAGAATCACCGTCAACGCTTAATTGTTCTACAACAACAGCTTTAACATCATCAAAAGTTGCCATTTTATTTCTCCCTAAAAAAATTTGTTTTATCAATGGGGTATTTTATAATAAAAAAGTTTAACAAAGAAAGAAATATTGCAAAATATTTTACAGCTTGCTTGTGAAATGCCTAGTTTTTGATACTTTGTTTATATTTTGTTTAAGGATTTCTTAGAGATTTTTTGTGTATAATCAAGCTTTTTGTTTAAGGTTGATTTATGAGAATTTTTGTAATTTTTTTTGTTTTGCTTATCTTACTTATGATTTTTATGTTTGTGAACAATCCTTTAAAAGATGTGAATTTTAATAATATGAGCTTTGTGCCAAGCCCTAAATTTGAGGATGAAAGCTCGGCACATAATTTTACCCTTAGCTTAGATAATAGCCTAAATTCAGCCCACTCTTCATCATTAGCACATACAAAAAAGGGCTTAATGGTAGTATTTTTCGCTGGCAGCAGGGAGGGTGCCACTGATGTTGCTATATATAGAAGCTTTTTAAGCGATGAGCAGTCTTTAAAAAAGCCTGAAAAAATTTTAGACGCTAAAATGCTCTCAGAATTTAGCAATAAATTCATAAAAAAACTTGGAAATCCGGTAATTTTTACAGATTTAAATTCAAAAACACATCTTTTTGTTGTGGGGGTTTCGCTTGGCGGCTGGTCTACTTCTAAAATTTATCATCTTGTTTTTGATGAGAATTTGCAAAAGCTCAGTTTTGTCAGAGAGCTTAAATTAGGCCTTTTTGCTAATTTTTCTCATCTTGTTAGAAATCACCCAATCTCCTTACAAGAGCCAAATTCCGGCGCGAATAAAGGCTTTATCTTGCCAATATATCACGAATTTGCTATGAAATTTCCGCTTTTAGCTTATTTTGACGAGAGCGGAAATTTTATTTATGCAAAAAAAATTAATGAGCTTAAAAACCAGCTTCAACCAAGCATAAGTGCATTAAATGAAAAGGAAATTTTGCTTAGCTTTCGTTCTTTTAACTCTTATGACAATGATATATTCTTGCAAAAGTGTGATACAAAGCTTACTTGTGATGAGCCTTTAAGAACTAAGCTTAAAAATTATGATAACTCAAATTTACTTTTTTCTTTTTATAACTCAAATAATGAACTTAGAAGTTTTTTGATACAAAATAAAAGCGATGATGAGAAAAACAGACGCAAAGAACTTGCTCTTTATTACCTTAACGGTAGCGATTTTTGCGAACTTTATGTCATAGATAAAGGGAATGAAGTTTCATACCCAAGCATTGCTATAGATGATAATTCTTTGTACTTAAGCTACACCTATAATAGAAAAAATATAAAGGTAGATGTAAAAACCTTAGCTTTTATAGAAAATATGATTAAGGATAAAAAATGCTTTTAACTTCCTTAGCTTTGATACTTTCCTTAGCCTTGCTTGCAAATTCAGTTTTTAGCAAATTTGTTTTTAAAATCTTTGCTTTTGCCTTGCTTTGTATTTTAGCCTTTGTGCCTATTTATAAGAGTGATTTTTTAGAAAGTTACTCCTTTGCACAGCTTCTTTATAGCTTTTTTGATGAGCCTTCGCTTTTTGCGATTTGCTTACTTATTTTTGCTTTTTTGAATGTTTTTTTCTTTAAAAAAACTTATAATCCTCTAGCCTTTGTTCTCATTTTTATATTTGGCACCGTGGCCTTTTTGTCAAATTTAGACCTCGTTTTTGCTAGACTTTTTTATGATGAGCTTTTTTATATGCCTTTTATTTTTGTTTTCTTGCTTTGTCTTTATTTTTGCGATAAAAAGGTGGCTTTTATAGCGCTTTTTAGTGTTTTTGTTGGCGGGGGGGGGAGTTTCGAAAATGCATTATTTTCCTTATTTTGCGTGTATTTGTGGCTTTTTTCTTTGTTTAAAACTGTAGTTTTTATAATTGTTTTTTTAAGGAAAAAAAGATGAAAACTTTTAAAACAGTGCTTTATCAATCTTTATTTTTCCTTGTTTTTTTGTATTCTTTATTTTTGTTATTAAGGCTTATTTTTGTTGTTTATCTGGGATTTTATCAAGGAAATTTAAGCCTTTACAATTTTAATGATCTTGCTACATTTTTCATAAATGCCTTTAGGTATGATGGGCAGATAATAGGTGCTTGTGCGGCTGTTTTTTTCTTTTTGTTATTAATTTTAAATGACAAAATAGCCAAAATTTATGCCTTTTTGCTGATTTTTATAACGGTATTTGTAGAATTTGCAAACATAGCCTTTTATGAAATTTATCAAGATGTGTTTAATGCTACCTTGCTTGGGCTTATCTTTGATGATAAGCAGGCTATGTTTGAAACGGCTTTAAATGGTGGTTTTAACTTCACTTATAAGGTGATAATTTGGCTCTTGCTTAGCACGGTGTTTTATTTTGTTTTTTCAAAGATTTTTTCTTTAATCTCTAAGGTTAAAAATTACGAAAGCAAAAAGACAGCTAAAAATTCCATAGTTTTTGCCGTGTTTTTCTTAGCTTGTTTGTTTGCTATCAATGGACAAATAGGGCTTAAGGGAATTTCTTTGGGCAAGGAGTTAATACCTGTTGAGAATGATTTTTTAAGAAAATGCACCTTTGGTTCTTTTAGAGACCTTGCTTATGTTATAAAATCTTACAAAAAGATTTTTAATTCCGATTTTTCTGATTATACCGATAAAACTGTGCTTGAGTCTGTGAATTTCTTTTTTGATACAAATTACAGCAAGCAAAGCGGCATAAATTTGGCCACTCTTTTAAGCAAAGAGGTTGAAAACCCTGAATTTAAAGAGATAAAACATATATTTTACGTCATAGCTGAGTCTTATTCTGCCTGGCATTTTAATGATGAATTTAAAGAGCTTGGCCTAAGTGATAATATGAAAAAATTTATACAAGAATACAAGGCCTACAAAAGCGATATTTTGCACAATGCCACAGGAACCATTAGAAGCCTTGATGTGCAAATTAGCGGTTTGTTTAACTTTGAAATTCCGCTAAGCTTATCAGTGGGTAAAAGCCCTGTATTTAAGAGTGCTCCTGCTTATATCCTTAAAGACTTAGGGTATAAGAGTAATTTTTATTATGGTGGTTCTGGAACCTGGCAAAAGATTGATGTTTACACAGCTTCGCAGGGTTTTGAAAAAATCTTTTACAACACTCATATCATAGATTTTGCCAAGAAAAATAAGCTCAAAGAGCCGTATTTTAACGCTTGGGGTGCTTATGATGAGTATTTGTATAAATTTTTGTTAGCAAATACAAAAGAAGATGAAAAAAGCTTTAACATGATACTTACGACCTCTTATCATCCGCCCTATGATGTGCCGCTTCAGGATTTTAATATATCTTTTGAAAAAATAGATGAGTTTATCAGTAAAAATTCTCATAAAATTTCAGATAAAACCATGCTAAGAAAGATACTATCGCACATAATTTATCAAGATATACAAATAAGTTCTTTTATAAAAGAAGCCTCTGCTAAATTCCCAAATTCGCTTTTTGTAGTAACAGGGGATCATTATGATATGAAATATCCTTTTGCAAATCCTAAATTCAAAGACAGCAACAGCATTCCTTTGATAATTTACAGCCCAGCCTTAGATATTAAAAGCTTGAGCAAAACGGGCTCTCACATTGATATACTTCCTAGCATAGTGAATTTAGTAGCGCCAAATAAATACAAATATGTATCCTTTGGAAGCCCTCTTGTAAGCACAAAGCAGACTAAGATACTTTCTAAAGAGGCTTTGGGGTATTTGGCTGTGGCAAATGATGATTTTATATATTATGCTGATAAATTACAATACTTTGATGAGAAAAATCAAGGCAAAGAAGATGATATCAGCTTGGCAAAAGAACTTTTCGAGCGTTTAAAGATAGCTAAAGCACTTAGTTATCTAATCTTTAAAGAGGGCTACGAACTCAAGTAGTCCTTGGCGCTCACGCTTTCATCTATTTTGTTTGCTAATTTTTTGTGCAAATCATAATAATACAAGACAAAATTCCTGCACTCCTTATCTTTAGGCAGAAAAATTTTGTTTTCTAAAGTGCAAAATTCATACAAAAAGTTTTTCGCGTCTTTTTTGTCGATGTAGTGTTTTGCTAGCTTTTCATAGACTTTTATAAACTGTGCCTTGAAATTTTCATAAGCAGCCAAGCTAAAATCTATGTGTAATTTTGTATCAAAGCTAAGAACCTTTGCTTTAAAAAGTATATGCAGGCTTATTAAGGCTTCGGTGTAGTAGGGCTTTATATCTTCGATTTCTTGATAAGCTATTAAAGATACGGCTCTTTTTATAAAATCATTTAAGACAGCTAGTTTTAAATCCTGCTTTTCATCCAAGAAAAAGCACATAAGTGCCGATGAGGTGGCCTTAAATTCTTCTATGTTTTTAAAGACAGCACTTTCATTCATCTTAAGTTCGCTATCCTCATCTATGAAAAAGATATGTCCAAATTCATGTCCTATAGTTAGTATCTCATAAACTTTTTTCCATTTTTCCTTATCTTGAAATAAAATTTTGCGTGAAAAGTCCAAAAAGTCCTTATCAAAGACTTCACTGGAAATTTGCATAAATGGAGCTTTCTTGCTATTTTCATGTACGAAATTCACGAAAGCAAAGATTTTTTTGCCAAGTTTTTTGCTTACCATTTCATCATTTGGCACAACTTGGGCTGAAAAAAGTCCGTTAAGCTCGCAACCATAGTAAAGCATAGGGGTGCAGATATAAAGATTTGTTTTGTTTATGTTAGCCACGCAAGTTTTTAGTAGCTTCTCATCTTTAAAATTTAACTTAGAAAATATCTTTAAAAGCGAGTTTTCGTAGTAGTTTGAGTAATCTTTAGAATTTATATCATACTCATCATTAATCCTTACATCAAATTCAAAGGCAACAGATTTTGTGTAAATATCTTCGTAGTATTCCAAAGGATGTGCTATTTGTAAGGGGCTTTTTAGCTTTAGCCAAGCAAGTTCGGCATTTTGCCAAGAGCTTACTAGCTTTTTATCATCTTTTTGCAAAAATGCCTTTTTTAGTTTTGTAAGATAGCTTATATAATTCTTATGTTCCTTGTTTTTAGACCTTATTTTTAGTTTTGTTAAAAGATTATCAAAGGCTTGTTCAAGCTCTTTCATCTCCTTTTTAAAAGCTATGCTATAAGGTATAAAGCTAATATTTTCATCCTTTATATCTAGTATGGAATAAGAACGCTCGCAGATTTTGCCATCAGCGTAGGTATTGTAAAATTTATTTTCTTTTAAAAATTCTAAGCTCTCATCAAGGTTTTTAAATTTATTTTCTAAGAAACTGTGATTTTTATGTAATTTTTTACCCCATTTATACGCTATTTTGTTGATAATTAGCCCTATTTTGTGAGTGTTTTCAAGCAAGGATGTGTAAAAATCATCAAGGAGTTTTTGTTTTTTGATTTCCTTTATAAGCATTTTGTGTTTTTTCATGTGAAAAGAGGCCACTTCTTTGTAAATTTTGCTCTTTATTTTGTAAATTTTTTCTTGCTTATAATTTTTCTTTAAAATTTCATCCAAGGCGCTTTCATTTAGACTTAGCATTCTTTTAAGCACAGCTAGTTTGCTTTCTTTGCTTTCTTTTTCTTTGCTTAGTTTTAGTATGTTTTTGCCTTGTTTGTTTAGGTTTTTATCTAAATTTTCGAAAGCCAAATTCATTTGATTTTGCATTTTGTGAGTAAGTTTTACCACTTTTTTAAAATTATTCATAGCTTTTGTCCTTGTAGTTTTTGAAAATTGATTATAATAAAATTTTCAAAACAAGGAGTTAAAATGGCTGCTGAGTTAGCTATGAAATCATCTATAAAGGATATGGGTGAGCCCAAATTAAAAATTGTAGCTATGCCAAGCGATACAAATCCTGCTGGAAATATTTTTGGCGGCTGGATTATGTCTCAAATTGATTTGGCTGGTTCTGTTGCAGCAAGAGAGTTAGCACCTGAACGAACCGTTACTATATCTATGGATAAGGTTATATTCAAACAACCTGTTTACGTTGGCGACATACTTTCTTGTTACGCAAAGGTTGTAAAGGTTGGCAATACTTCAATTACTGTTGATGTTGAGGTTATCGCTGATAGGGTAAATCAAGAGGGTTTTACAATGTGTGTTCCTGTAACATCTGCTACTTTAACCTTTGTAAGCGTAACAAGAGACGGCAAGAAAAAACCAATAGACGAAGAACTTAAGCGTCTGCACGGTTTTTAAGGAGCTTATATGCAAGAAGCAAGAATTAAAACAATAGCTATGCCAAGCGATAAAAGAAACAATGAAAGCAATATCAGTGCCGGTTGGATAATGAAGCAACTTAGACCTAGCCGCCGGCGTTGCTGTGAAAGAATTTACTCAAAACAGAAGCGTTACCATAGCCATGGATGAGATACATTTTAAAAAGCCTATTTTAGTGGGCGATTATGTTTTGTGTTATGCTGATATAGTAAAGGTAGGCAAAAGTTCCATGGACATAGCTTTGCGTGTGGATGTTAAGAGGCTTAGCGATGATGGTTTTTGTGAAATCAAAGACCTAGTAAGCGCAAAAGCCACATTCGTAAGTCTTGATAAGCATGGAAAAAAGATAATCCTAAGCGAGGAGCTTAAAAGCAAATTAGCACTACAACAATAGTGCTAATTACACAAATAAAGAATTCACGCTTTCATTGTGATATACTCTTCTTATAACCTCTCCAAATATAGGCGCCACGCTTAAAACTTTTATTTTAGGCATTTTTTGTTTTAAAGGTATGGTGTCAGTTACTACTAGCTCATCTAAAAAATCGCTAGAAATTCTATCATAAGCAGGGCCGCTTAAAACAGGGTGAGTGCAGCAAGCTATGACGGATTTTGCACCTCTTTGCTTAAAGGCCTCGGCTGCTTTTACTATCGTTCCTGCTGTGTCTATGATGTCATCTACTAAGATTACTTCTTTATCCTCGAC
This sequence comes from Campylobacter avium LMG 24591, assembly GCF_002238335.1. Taxonomy (NCBI): domain Bacteria; kingdom Pseudomonadati; phylum Campylobacterota; class Epsilonproteobacteria; order Campylobacterales; family Campylobacteraceae; genus Campylobacter; species Campylobacter avium. Next base: position 1,262,136 of record NZ_CP022347.1, on the reverse strand, counting down.
ATCTCCTATGATGTTCATAACCTCGCTTTCATTTGCTTTTTCCCGTCTTTTATCTACGATAACTATATCTAAATCCAAAGCCTTAGCTACAGACCTTGCTCTTGCTATGCCGCCTATGTCAGGGCTTGCTATTATAGGATTTTTGTAATTTTTGCTTTGTATGTATTCGTTAAAAACTATACTTCCGTAAAGATTATCAACAGGAATGTCAAAAAACCCTTGAATTTGTCCAGCGTGCAAGTCTATAGTAGCCACTCTATCAATGCCAGCAGTTTGCATTAAATTTGCGATTAATTTAGCAGTGATTGGAACTCTTGGCATAGCCTTTCTATCTTGTCTTGCGTAGCCAAAATAAGGAATTATAGCAGTTATAGAGCTAGCACTTGAGCGGCGAAGCGCATCTGTTAGGATTAAGGCTTCCATTAGATTGTCATTGCTTGGAGCACAGGTGCTTTGTATTATAAAAACATCTTTTCCCCTAACGCTTTCATCGATTTGAACACTTATTTCTCCATCGCTAAATCTTTTCACGCTAGCATTACTAAGTGGCAAGGATAGATACTTTGAAATTTTTTTTGCAAATTCCAAATTTGCCGAGCCAGAAAATATCTTATATCCACGCATAAAAACCCCTAAGTTAAAATTAAAAAGCTTATTTTATTGAAATTTTGCTTAATAGTTTTATTGTATTTGTAAATTTTTTCCATGAATATCTTGGAACATAATTTGCTTTATATTGTGGAAATTCTAAAGATTGAAGGAAAAATATGAGAATTTTAACACTTTTTTTGCTTATGCTTTTTAGCTTAAAAGCAGCACAGGTTAAGGATTTGGCTAATACTGTTGGGGTTAGGGACAATCAGCTTATTGGCTATGGTTTAGTTGTGGGTCTTAACGGCAGTGGAGACGGAACAAATAGTGAATTTACCATACAATCCATATCAAATTTACTTCAAGGAATGAATATAAAAATAAGTCCAGATGATATAAAATCAAAAAACACAGCAGCCGTTATGGTTACAGCAAATTTGCCGGCCTTTGCAAAGAGTGGAGATAAGATAGATATAACCGTTTCATCCATGGGTGATGCGAAGTCTTTGCAAGGTGGAACACTTTTGCTTACCGCTTTAAGAGGGATTGACGGCGAAATTTATGCCATAGCACAAGGCGTGGTAGCTGTTGGAGGTCTTAGCGGCGGCGTTGGAGGAAGGGGTGGAAATCACTCAACAAGTGCTACTATTATGAGCGGAGCAACTGTTGAGAGAGAAATCCCTTACAATTTTGCAGAAAATAACAATCTCACATTAAGCCTAAAAACAGCTTCTTTTAAAACAGCAAACGACATACAACAGGCTTTAAATTTCGCTTTTGATAGCGAGATTGCACAAGCTATTGATTCAAGAACCATAAGACTTAGCAAGCCAGATGAAGTTTCTGCGGTTGAGTTTATGGCTAGGGTTTTGGAACAAGAGGTTGATTTTTCACCAGAAAGCAAGGTTGTAATCGATGAAAGAACTGGCACCATAATAGCTGGCATAAACATAGAAGTAGAGCCAATACTCATCACACACAAGGATATAACTATAAAGATAGAACCAAATTCTAATACAACAACTGTGGCTCAAAATGAATTAGACATGAAAGATGGTGGTGTTATAGACCCAGCCTCAAATACGGTTAAGATTAATTCTCAAAAAACAACAGTTGCAAATGTAGCTAGAATGCTAAATAAACTAGGAGCAAGTCCTACAGATATAATAGCCATAATGCAGAATTTAAAAAGAGCCGGTGCTATAAGTGCAGAATTAGAGGTGATATGATGCAAGTAGATAATTTTTTAGCTAGATATAATTCTTCTTTAAATTCACATCTAATAGATAGCAAAAAAAGAGAGCTAGAGGATGTAAAAAGTAAGGAAGAAGAGAAAAAATTTGATGAGGCTTTAAGAGAGCAAACTGACGCTTTTGAAGCCTTTATGGTAAAGACTGTGCTTGATGTATCTTTGCAAGACAAGGTCTCTGTGTTTGAAAAAGACAAGGCAAGTGATGAAATTTACTCATCAATGTATAATGATACTATGAGCAAGGCTTTAAGCGGCGGAATGGGCTTTTCAGAACTTTTGTTTAATTTTTTAAAAGAAAGGTCTTAAGTTTTTTGTGCTTTAGTCGATTTAGCTCTTAGATAAGTTTTTATAGGAGCTTAATATGATTAATCCAGTCAAACAAAGTTTTGTTGCGAGTGCCAACCTTAGCAATACAGCTCAAGTAAGCAAAGAGGGTAGGGCAGAGCAAGGTCAAAAGGTTGAAAACGATAGGTTTTCTAAGATAGAACAGCAAATTAAAAGTGGCGAGTATAAGCTGGACTTAAACGCTACTGCAAAGGCTATCACAGAGGAGCTTATATAAATTCTCCTCTTTGGCTAGCCTTAAAAAGCTATCAAAAGGAGGATTAATGATAAAACAATACCTAGATTCTAGTAACGAAATACTAGATAAGCTTATCACACTTACAGATGAAGATATCCAAAACATAAAACAAGCAAAACACGACTCCGTTCCTAAAAGCGTGGAAAGTAAAAATAAACTAATAGCTGAATTTTATGTTGTTAAAAAAAATTTAGACAATGCCTTAATACAGCTTAGCGAGGGCGGTAAGAAGGATTTAAGCGTCTTGCTTGATGATCTTGATAAAGAAAAATTGGGCGAATTTAAGAAGCGATTAAAAGAATTGCATAAGAAAAATAAAGAATACGCCAAACTAGTAATAGTAGTAAAGAACTATTTTGATGGTTTGTTAAATACCATGTTTGATAGCGAAAGTGGAACAAATAATGCTTATTCTCAAAGACAAACAGATGTTCAGTCATTATTTAAGATGAATGTGTAGAGGAGTTTTAGTATGAGTATATTTGCTACTTTGAGTAAAGGGGTTTCTGGGTTAAAAGCCTCAGAGCTCCAAATTTCTACGACTTCAAACAATATATCAAATGTGGGTAGCACTTTTTATACAAGGCAAAGAGCTGTGCAAACTACGGCTGGATACTATAACAGCTATGGTGGCGTAGAACTTGGTATGGGAACTACCATAGAATCCATAGTAAGGCTTCATGACGAATACTCATACTTAAAACTAAAAGATTCCACCACTCAGCTAGAATACACAAATTATATGAAAACAAAGCTCGAAGAAATTGCTAAGAGGTTTCCAGATATACAAACTAATGGTATCTTGGCAGACTTAGAAGCTTATAATGCTGCTTGGAATTCCTTTTCAACTTCACCAAATGACAGTGCTGTAAAAGAAAATTTAATAACAGTAGCAAAGACCCTAACAAATCACATAAACGATGCTTATGCTGATATGATGAAGATAGAACAGGCTATAAATGAAGATATAGCTTTAACTGTTGATGAGATTAATAGGATTGCAAAAGAAATTGCAAATATTAATAACGAAATAAGCAAGCAAGAATCTTTGCCAACTGATACTGCAAATGAGTTAAGAGATAGACGCGATGAGCTTGAAATGACTTTATCAAAGCTAGTTGGCAATGTCGCAACAAAGACTATTATGGAGCAAAATAGTAGATTAGATAGCACCATGACAGATAAGGGAACATACTATAATCTCAGCATTAGCGGTGTTTCTATAGTAAATGGCTCAACCTTTACCCCTCTTAAAATAATGACAGATGAGGTAACAAACAGCCACAAAGTAGTTGTTCAAGGCATAGATGAAAAGATTTTAGATCTTACAGGTAGGATAAGCGGTGGAAAACTAGGTGCACAGCTTGATTTAAGGGGTAGGGAATTTGATACCTCATCTAAGGAATGGAGCAAAGGTAGTGTGCAAGAGTATAAAAACATGCTAGATACTTTTGCAAAAACCATGATAACTCATACTAATAACATATATGCTGCCTCTGCCAAGTCCTCTGTAAGCTCTGATTATTACGAAGGTCTTAGAGCTGATACTGTTTTGATGAATTATGATAAAAATGTACAAATTGGTTCTTTTGATATAGTTATATATGATGAGGCAGGCTTAGAAACATCTAGAAAAACTATAAATATAGATGTTAATACAACCATGCAAGATATAATTAATCAAATTTCATCAAATACAGATGATGACGGAGATTTAAACAACTTAAACGACGTGGATGACTATGTAAGTGCTATATTTTCAACAGATAGCAAGACGAATTCAGGGCAGTTCCAAATTTCACTTATTAATCCTGGTTTTAAGATAGCCATAGAGGATAATGGTACTAATTTCCCTGGTGCCTTTAATGTGGGTGGATTTTTTAGCGGAACTGATGCTACTAGTATGTCTGTTAAAAGCGAGTATTTAAATGATCCTAGTTTGCTTAGAGGTAGTAAAAACGGAAGCGATGGGGATAATGACATATCCAATCAAATCATCCAGCTTCAGTATGAGGAACTAAATTTTTACAATGCCGATGGAACTGTTAATAAGGTCTCAATTGACGGGTATTACAGGCTTTTTACAGGTAGGATTGCTTCTGATGGCGAGGCTGTAACTAATACTCATTCCACAAATACAACCTTATACAATACCGTTTATGATGAATTTCAGTCTAAAAACGGCGTAAGCACCAATGAAGAACTAGCCGCTCTTATACAGTTTCAAAGCTCTTACGGTGCGGCCGCTAAGGTTGTTACCACTGTTGATCAAATGCTTGATACGTTATTAGGTCTTAAACAATAATGCTTACAAAGCAAATTTTAGATGAATTGGCCTCAAAGAAAAACACGCAAGCTGCATTGTTTGAACACGCTGATCCCTTACAGGTAGCTAGTGTATATAAAGATGAGTATGTGTCCTTGCTCTGTGCTTTATTTGCTTATGGCAATGCAAAGCTTATAGTAAAATTTCTAAAGAGCTTAAATTTCAACTTGCTAGATGAGAGCGAGGAGAGCATAAAAAAGGAATTAAGAAATTTCAAATACCGCTTTCAAAACCAAGAGGATGTAAGGCAAATTTTTATAAGCATGAGACGGCTAAAGCAAGAAAGTAGCATAGAGGATATACTTGCAAAGCCTTATGAAAGTGGCGGCATAGTCCTTGCTTTAAAGGCTTTGATAGATAAAATTTATAGTATAAATTCTTATGAAAGCCCCGGGTATTCTTTCTTTTTTTCTAAAAGCTTCAAACAAGAGCCAAGCTCTCCTATGAAAAGGTATAATATGTATCTTAGGTGGATGGTAAGAAAGGATAGGCTTGATTTGGGCTTGTTTAAAAAGATAGATAAAAAAGACTTGCTAATCCCTCTTGATACCCACACGCACAAGGTAGCCTTAGCCTTTTGCTTAATGCAAAGAAAGACTTATGATTTTAAGGCTGTGCTTGAACTAACTCAAAAGCTAAAAGAATTTGATAATTTAGACCCCATTAAATACGATTTCGCTCTTTATAGGCTAGGGCAGAGTAAAGAATATAAAAATTTTTAGCTATAATTTCTAAATGGATATAACAAATTTCGAACTTGAGACTATTTATTATTTTATCTTATTTTTTATAGCAATACTTGCCGCCTTTATAGACTCCATAGTTGGCGGCGGCGGACTTATAACTCTGCCAGCACTTATGGCAAGTGGAATTCCATCTCACTTAGCCCTTTCTACAAATAAACTTCAAAGCGTTTTTGGTTCTTTTACAGCAAGTGCTAGTTATTTTAAGTCAAGAAGCATGCCTCATTTGGCTTGGGGTGTGTTTTTTACGGGTCTTGGAGCTGGTCTTGGAGCTTATACTGTTTTGCTTATAAATGATAAGCATTTAAAATTAATCATTTTGATTTTGCTTACCATAACCTTTCTTTACACGGTTTTAAAACCTAGTTTGGGCAAAAAAGCATCCAAGCCAAAGATGAAAAACATCAAACTTTTTCACATCTTATGTGGCACTAGTATAGGTTTTTATGATGGATTTTTGGGGCCTGGAACCGGCTCTTTTTTGATTTTTGCTTGTGTGCTTTTGCTAGGATATGATATGAAAAGGGCTAGTATTAATACTAAAATTTTAAATTTTTCAAGCAATGTAGTGTCTTTGGCCGTATTTTTGTGGCATTATGAGGTCATGTTTTTACTTGGTGTTGTGATGGGGTGTGGTCAAATAATAGGTGCATTTGTCGGAGCTAAATTAGTGCTAAAAACCAACACAAAATTCATTAAAATACTTTTTATAGTGGTTGTTGGTGCTACGATAGCAAAGGTTTCTTACGATTATTTTAAAAGCTTTTTTTAGACATTAAATCTAAAGTGCATGACATCGCCGTCTTTTACAACATAGTCCTTGCCCTCAAGCCTTAATTTGCCGGCTTCTTTAGCCTTTGCCTCGCCGCCATAAGTTATAAAATCATCATAGCTTATAACCTCAGCCTTTATAAAACCTTTTTCAAAGTCATTATGTATCACGCTTGCAGCCTTTGGTGCCTTGTATCCATTTTTTATAGTCCAAGACCTTACTTCTACTTCTCCGGCTGTGAAATAGCTTATCAGCCCTAACTTAGCAAAACATACTCTAATGATTTGCTCCAAGCCGCTTTTTTCAGCACCCAAAGACAGCAACAACTCATTTGCCTCCTCATCACTCAAAGCTATCATCTCTTCTTCTATCCTAGCACAGAGCTTTATTATCTCACTGTTTGTTTTCTTAGCGTATTCTTTTAATGCCTTTACAAAATCATTATCTTGTATCAAGTGAGCCTCATCTACATTAGCACCATAAATAACTTCCTTTGCAGAAAGCAGTCTAAGCTCCTTAAATAAAGCCTTGCAATACGGATTTTCTCTTTCATCAAAGCTGTTTGCACTTAAATTTTGATTTAAATGCTCTAGCAGTTTTTGTGCTATTTCTAGGCTTTCTTTTGCTCCCTTTGTGTTTGCCTTTGCTTCTTTGCTTAGCTTTTCTATCTTTTTGCTAAGTTGTTCTATATCTGCTAAGATTAGTTCTGTATTTATTATTTCTATATCTCTTATAGGGTCTACTGTTCCTTCTACATGGCTTATATTCTCATCTTCAAAGCATCTTACTATATGTAAAATTGCCTCGGTTTCTCTTATGTTTGAAAGAAATTTATTTCCAAGGCCTTCCCCCTTGCTAGCTCCTTTTACAAGCCCCGCAATATCCACAAATTCGATTAAAGAATACATGATTTTTTGTGGTTTTACTATCTTTGCTAATTTCTTAAGCCTATGATCAGGAACCGGCACAAGTGCTTTATTTGGCTCTATGGTGCAAAAGGGGTAGTTTGCACTCTCAGCGTTTTGCGCCCTAGTTAGTGCGTTAAAGGTAGTTGATTTACCAACATTTGGTAAGCCTACTATGCCTACTGCTAAGCTCATTTTTCTTTCCTTAATAAGCTTATAACAAAATTCACGCACATTCTAAGACCAGCTGCACTTGCTCCAAAACTATGATAAGACCAAGCTTTTTCCACATACGCAGGCCCTGCTATATCAAGGTGTAGCCATTTGTCTTTAAATTCTTTTCTTATGAATTTTTCAAGAAATAAGCCAGCGGTTATCGCTCCTCCGTATCTGCTTGAGCTAGTGTTGCTAACATCTGCTATGTTTGATTTTATAAGTTCTTTTAAGTATGGGTTGAAATGAAGCACTGTCGCGTATTCTCCGCTTTTCTTACTGCTTTCATAAAAGTCATTTTGTAATTTTTCATTATTTCCCATAATTCCTGTAGTGTATTCTCCAAGTCCTACTACGCAAGCTCCGGTTAGGGTTGCTAAGTCTATTAAAATATCAGGTTTTAAATCTTGCGCATAAGATAAACAATCAGCCAAAACCAATCTTCCCTCAGCGTCGGTGTTTCTAACCTCTATGCTTACACCCTCTCTAGAGATTAAAACATCATCCGGTTTGTAAGCATCGCCTCCTATCATATTTTCGGTAGCTCCTATTATAGAATGCACTTCTATTTCTAATCCCAGCTCACTAATCGCCTTTATAATACCCATAGCAGCTGCACCACCGCTTTTGTCATATTTCATAGTAAGCATATAATCAGCAGGTTTTAAGCTAAGGCCACCGCTATCATAAGTTAATCCTTTGCCTACAAAAACCACCCTTTTTTTGGCATTTTTAGGCTTATAGCTTAAGTGTATCAGCCTTGGAGGATGTACAGACGCACGGTTAACGGCTAAAAAGGCATTCATTTTTTCTTTTTCTAAAAATTTTTCATCATGAATTTTACAAGTAATGTTTTTATCTTTTTTTGCTAAATTTTTAGCATCCTCGGCCATTTTTAAAGGAGTGTAATTTTGAGGTATATCATTCACAATATCCTTTGTAAAAGCACAAGCTAAGGCTAAAATTTCACCTCTTTCAAGACCAATTTTTGCTTCATTTGCACTGAAATTTTTGTTATTTATCTCACTGCTTGAGATGATGAGTTTTAAATCCTTGCTATCCTTTTTTTCGCTTTTGTATTTGTTAAATTCATAAGAGGCAAATAAAAAGCCCTCAGCCATAGCAACAAAGCTTTTAACAACACACTCATGTAATATACAAGGACTTTTGATACTTTTTATGTTTAGCTTGCTAGCAAATTTAAATGCGTCGCTAAAGGCCAATCTAATGCTCTCGTAATCAAGCTCCTTAAGCTCCACATATAAAATTTTATTTTCTATATCAAGGCAAGTTCCTTCGCCTTTATACTGCGTGAAGTCAAATACCGCCTTTGATTTGCTAAATTTTTTTATATTTTTATTAACTACAAAAACAAGTTCTAAATCAGCCTTTATTTGTTCTATCTTTTTTGTGCTAAATTCTATTTTCATTGATGTGTCCTTTTTTTAAGAATGGATTTTTCAAGTTGTTTGAAAGCAAAAATCACCAAACATAAGAATGATACTATAATCAAGGCAGCGTAATACCAATGCTCTCCAGCCCAAGCCACAAAACTCCATATAGTTTCACCAAAATACCAAGCCAAAAGTATGGTTATAGCAGCCCAAATCCAAGCAGATATTAAATTTACAATAGCAAATTTTTTCGCACTGTAACGAGTTATGCCTATGCTCATGGGAATTACGGTTCTAAAGCCATACATGTATCTTTGTATGAAAATTATAGGCCAACCAAATTTTTGCAAGAGCAGGTGAGCAACCGCAAATTTGCGTCTTTGTTTTTTTAGCTTTTTTTGTATGTATTTTTTGTTGTATCTGCCTATGTAAAAATAAATTTGATCTCCTACAAAGCCGCCAAGCCCGGCTACAAAGATGATTAAAGCTAAATTTACATGTCCTTCGTGTGCAAAAATTCCGCCAAGTATAAGTGCTAATTCTCCTTCAAGGGTGCACCAAAGAAATATTATAATGTAGGCTAAATCCTTGTAATCATATAGTATAGTTTTTAGTGTTTCTTCTAAACCAAACATGGCTAAAACTCTAAAATACTATATACAGAGGTGAACTCTTGTAGTTTTTTTGCTCCAGATAAATCCTTTAAATTTATCAAAAAACAAGCTTCAACGCAGTTTGCACCTGTTTTTTGTATGAGTTTATAGGCTGCTAGAGCGGTTCCTCCGGTTGCGATTAAATCATCTACTAGTAAAATTTTTGCGTCTTTTTTACCTAAAAAAGCGTCTTTGTGAATTTCTATCCTATCCTTGCCGTATTCTAAATCATACTCTTCAAAAAATGTCTCAAAAGGCAGTTTGTTAGGCTTTCTAATGGGCACAAAAGGAAGTTTAAGTTTAGCACAAAGCATAGAAGCAAATATAAAACCTCTGCTTTCTATGCCGACAACAAAGTCTAAATTTGCGTTTTCATAATACTTACTTAAGTGTTCTAGCAAGAAAGAAAGTGCCTTTTTATCATTAAGTAAGGTTGTTATGTCTCTAAAAACTATGCCTTTTTTAGGAAAGTCTAAAACGGTTCTTATCGAATTTTCTAGATATTTTTTTTCTTCATCTTTTAACTTCATCATAGCAATGCCTCTATTTTTGCTTCTAATTCTTTTATTTTGCGTCTTAGTTTGTCGTTTTCTAAACGGTACTGTGAATTTCTAGTTCTAAGAGAGGTAAGGTCGTTTTTTATCTTGCTTAGTTCCTCTGTTAAAATATCTATATTTCCAAGGCTTCGTTGTAATTGAACTTGTAGTTTTCTAATTACAATTTCTGTATCATCAAGATTATTTTTTACAAAGTCTTTTGAAATTCTTTCTTTATTTAGCAAGGTCTTGTAGTAAAGCAACATAACAGTAAGATAAAGACACAAACAAATTAAAAATGTTAAAACCATCCAGTTTGCAAACATACTCTAGCACACCTCTATTTTTTCAATTCTTTTTTTATGTCTTCCGCCATCAAAGTCGGTATTTATAAAATTTGTAACTATGTCTATGGCTAAATCAGTGCCTAATAATCTTCCGCCAAGTGCTAAGACATTTGCATCATTATGTTTTCTAGCTAATTTTGCACTTAGGCTTTCATTGCAAAGGGCACATCTTATATTTTTATGTCTGTTTGCACCTATGCTTATGCCTATTCCAGAGCCACATATTAAAATTCCAAAGCTGTTGCTGTCTATTTTGGAAGCCAATAAATGTGCATAATCTGCGTAATCACAGCTTTTGTCATTGTAAGCACCGAGATCTTCATAAGATATAGCATTGTTTTTAAAATACGCGCAAAGCTCATTTTTAAGCTTGTATCCCCCATGGTCACTTGCTATGTAAATTTTATCTCTTAACATCAAAATCCTTATGAAAATCGAAATTGTATTGTAATATAAAAATGTAAATTTTTTGTCTTTACTACATCTTTTTATAAAAAAAATGCTAAAATGCCAAAACCCACTTTTTAATAAATCCAAAGGATTAATTTAATGAAGATTGTTTTAGTAGGTTCTTCAACAGGCGGACCAAACCAACTTAAATATTTATTTACTGATTTGAAGATAGAAAATTACTGCGTTGTCATAGCTCAACATATGAGTGCATCTTTTATACCTTCTTTTGTCAGACAGTTTAATCAAGAGTCTTTAAACACTGTTGTTTTAGCATCTGATAAAGAAAAATTAGAATTAGGCAAAATTTATATCTTGCAGCAAAATTCAGTTTTGGACGGTTCGTTAAATATCACTATAAACTTTAGCGAGCAAGTTACCACCTTTAAACCAAATGTAAATTTGCTCTTTAACTCAGCTATTCAAATATCAAAAACCAATGAAATTTTAGCCATACTGTTGACAGGAATGGGCGATGATGGGGCACAGGGCTTGTTTGATTTGTATAAAAATGGAGTTAAGTGCTTTTGTGAGAGTGAAGAAGATAGCGTTGTGTATGGTATGCCAAAAAGGGCTAAGGAGCTAAATCCTAACTTAAAGCAAAGTAGCTTGTTTGAGATAAAAAATGAGCTTATAAAATTTGCTTCGCATTAATTAAATTTAGAAAGATGAAAATTGAATCAAGAGATTAATTTTACAGATGAAGAATTAACTAGCTTTATAAGGTTGATGAATGAGCTTAGCGGCAATGACTTAAGCGAGAAAAAAGCTGCTTTGTCGGTTAAGCTAAAAAGCTTTTTAAAAGATTACACTCAAGTATCTAACTTTAAAGAGTTTTTGCTTCGTCTTCAGTATGATAAAAAATTAAGGCAAGATACCATCGACTTTATCACCGTTAATGAGACATATTTTTATAGAGAACTTTCGCAGCTAAAAGAGGCTTTGTACTATCTTAAGTCTTTGGATAGAAAGGTAAATATTTTATGCGCTCCTTGTTCTAGCGGAGAAGAGGTTTATACTCTAGCCTTGCTTGCTATTTCAAATTTCACCAAGGATAGTTTGCAAATTTTAGGCATAGATATTAATAGCAAAGCCATACAAAAGGCTAAGGAAGCTGTCTATCAAGGCAGAAGCTTGCATAGACTTAGTGAGGGTGAGAAAAGTAGGTATTTTCAAAAAGATGGCAACACTTATACTCTTAAGACAAGCGAGCTTTGTAGGTGCCGTTTTGAGTTGTGCAATGTTTTTGATAAGAAATTTTTAGAGCTTGGCAAATTTGATGTGATTTTTTCAAGAAATATGATGATTTATTTTGATTATGAGTCAAGGCTGAAATTTGTGGAAAATTTGCATAAGGTGGCAAATTCTGAGTGTAGGCTTTATATAGGAAATGCTGATTTGATGCCTGATACTGAGTATTGGAGCAAGGTATTTATGCCAAGGGGCGGAACTTATTACATAAAAAACTAGAAATTTGAGATATTATTTAACTCCCACATAGGCAAGAATATCGCAAGTGCTAAAAATAAAAGCAAACTCGCCACAAAAAAGGTCATGATAGGCTCTATCAGTGTGAGTAGTACAGCTATCATGCTATCTGCCTTATCCTCATAATAAAACGATATATTCTTGCTAAGTTCGTCTAATTTTGCACTTTGCATGGCTATGCTTATCATGCTAAGACTTATCCCATCATAAAGCTTAATTTTTGCAAAGGCTTTTTCTAGGCTTAATCCTTGTCGTACAAATTTAATCAACTCATCTATCTTTCTTGCTAAGAATTTATTTTCATAGCTTGTTTTTGCCAAAGTTAAGGCCTTTACAAGTTCTATTTTATTTTCATTTAAAAGGGAAAAAACAAAGAAAAATTGCGAACTTTGTGTGTAAAATATCAGCTTTGAAAGTATTGGAATTTTCATTATTATTTTATCTATCAGATAAGAAAAAGTGTTATTTGTCTTATAAAGTATGATTAGCGCAAAAAGCGTGATAAGAGGCACAGCGATAAATAATATATAAAATTTTTCAAGCAGCTCATAAGAACTTAAAAACACTCTTGTAAGCAAGGGCAAAGATACATTAAATTCATCAAATAAACTCTTAAATTGCGGAATTACAAAAAGCATTACCAAAAAAAAGGCTAGTATTAAAACAAGAAACACAAAGCAAGGATACGCTAAAGCTTTTTTTAGTTTTTTTGAATTTTCAATCTTTTTTTGCCTTAGTTCGCTTAGTTTCTCAAAAACTAGGCTGAGTTCGCCTGTGTGTTGTGCTATCTCAATCAAACTAAGCTCTGTGTTGCTGAATTTAAAGCCGCTATTTTTGAAGGCTGTGTGTAAATTTTGTGCGCTATTTACTAGCTTTGTTAGTTTTTGCAAAAAAGGTTTTAAGCTCTTTGTGGAATTTTTCTCAAGCTCTGTTAAAGCTACTTGTAAGCTTATATTAGAGGATAATAAAATGGCTAATTCCTTAAAAAAGACAAGCAAATCATAATCTTTTAATTTCTGCTTGAAGCTAAAATACTGCACTTCCTCTATCCTAGCTACTTGCAAAGACTTTTTAAAGGCCAGCTCGCTAGCTTTTAGCTTGCTGCTTGCATTGATTATAAGTTCATCGCCATTTTTAAGCGTTATTTTGTATCTTTTCACCCTAAAACCCTGTGAATTTCATCTAGGCTACTAATGCCCAAAGAGGCCTTTTTAAGCGCATTTTCAAACATGGTTTCAAAGTTATTTTTTCTAGCTTGTTTTAAAATTTCATCCTTTGAGGCATTAAGTCTTATAAGCTCTGAAATTTCATCATCTATAAATAAAAACTCACTCACAAGCTCTCTGCCAGCGTATCCTGTATAATTACACCTTTTGCACGATGAGGCCTTGTAAAATTCATCATCTTCATTTTTTATTTTACAGTGCTTACAAAGCTTTCTTATAAGTCTTTGCGCTATGACAACTTTTAATGCGCTTGATAAAAGATAATGCGGGGCTTTCATGTCTATCATTCTTGTAATGGCTGATATAGCATCATTTGTGTGTAGCGTGCTAAAGACTAAATGTCCTGTTAATGAAGCTTTTAAGGCTATGTCAAGGCTTTGCTCGTCTCTTATCTCACCTATCATTATCACATCTGGGTCTTGTCTTAAGATGGCTCTTAAGGCATTATTAAAACTTAGTCCTATTTTTTCGTTAAGAACAATTTGCTGAACCATGTCTAAGCGGTATTCTATGGGATCTTCTGCGCTAATTATCTTTTTATTTTCGTCTTTTATTTCATTTAAACTAGCATATAAACTTGTGCTTTTTCCAGAGCCCGTAGGACCTGTTAGGAGTATTAAGCCGTGGGGTAGGGCGATGCTTTTTTTATATTTTTCAAGATTTATTTTGTTGAAATTTAACTCATCTAGATTAAGCACCGTTTCTTTTCTTTCTAAAATTCTAAGCACAACTGTTTCACCGTATAAAATCGGCAGCGAAGAGAAACGAAAGTCATATTCACAAGCTCTTATTTTCATAGAAAAGCTAGAATCCTGTGCCTTTCTTTGCTCGGCCACATTTAAATTTGCTAGCAGTTTTATGTAAAAAATAAGGGCATTATAAATTTCATACTCAAATTTCAAAAATACCGTTAAAAGCCCGTCTATCCTAAACCTTACAAGACCTTCGCTTGAATTTATTTCAAAATGTATATCGCTTGCTTTTAGTCTAACCGCCTCGTTAAGTATAAGTTCAAACAGCTTTGACACAGCACTTTGTTCTTTGTGGCTCTTATTTTTTAATTCCTCTTTTAACTCAAAACACAAATTTTGTATCTTATCTTTTAGCAAATACTCATCTATAAGAAAGCTTATTTGAGACGGGTGGGCTATGTGTATTTTTAGTATTTTTTCTTTTAGACACTGCCCAATTCTATCTAAAAATGAAAAAGGCACTGTGTAAGCAGTGGCTATGTGATAGTGCTTTTCATCGTCTTTAAAGAGTATGAAATTTTTATCATTTAGCAGTGACATAGGCAGTTTTTGCATTAAATTTAGGTTGATATTTTCACTATCTAAGTCTATAAAGTCTAAATTCTTGTATTTTGCAAAGCTTTTTAAGAATTTTATTTCGTCTATATTTTGAATTTTTTGTATTTCTTTTAAGCTTTTTTTATCATCATAAATTTCAAAAAGTTTTTCATCATAAATCATTTAAAATCTTTTCATATTTTTTTGCTTAATTATACAAAAAAGTGTCTATTTTTGTTAAGTAAGCATTAAGAGGTTTTTGGCTAGAATGTTTTTATTTGGGTTGGATTTATGCAAAATTATTTATTATTTTTTATCGGATTTATTGTATCACTTGTTATAGCTTTTATACCGGCTTTTCACGAGGCGGCCTTTGTATCACATATACTTTATGGAGTGTTTGCTGCCTTTGTGTTTTATTACTGTACTTTTAAAAAGCTTGATTTTAATGATAATAAATTATACCTTGCTTGCTTTTTGTATTTTCTAGCTACCTTTGCCTTTGCTGATATGCTAAGTTTTGGAGGCATAAATTTACTTCTTTATATCTGCGTTTATTTGTTTTCTTCTATACCATTTGGCTTTGTTTTGGCCAAGGTCTTTGCTGATGTGGACATAAAGACTTTAGGAAGCAATAGCATAGGTGCTACCAATGTTTTAAGAGTGGTTAAGGAAAAGGATAAAGCTTTGGCAAAAAAGCTAGCTTTTGCTACATTTGCTTTGGACTTTTTGAAGGCATTTTTGCCTATATTATGTGCTAAATTTGCCGGTTTTGATGATAATGTTTTATGGAGTATAGGGGTTTTTGCTGTTGTGGGGCATTGTTTTTCATTTTATCTTTCTTTAGAGGGAGGCAAGGGCGTTGCAACCGGTGCAGGTGTAATGGCTGTGCTTTTACCTTTGGAGCTTTTGATTGCTCTTTGTGTTTGGTTTGTGTGCATAAAATTATTTAAAATTTCGTCTTTAGCGTCTTTGCTAGCAGCACTTGTTTTTATCACCAGCTCTTTCATCATACATTATGATATGAGTATAAACACGCACGCACCGGTTATACTAATCTGCCTTATAGTCTTTTATAAACATATACCAAATATAAAAAGAATGATTTTTAAAGAAGAAAATAAATTCGTATAATTATCTCTTAAAATTTTTTTAAACTTTTTTAAATATTTACTTAAACTATGCTATGATTAATTAATTAAAACTTAAGCAAATGATGAGGCTACAAATGAGAATTTTAGTTATTGAAGATGATATTTCTCTTAACAAGTCTATAGTAAGCAGTCTTGGCGAATTGGGTTATCAGACTGATACTTCAGAAAATTTTAAAGATGGTGAGTATTATATAGGCGTAAGGCATTATGACCTGGTTATTGTAAGTTGGAATTTGCCAGATGGCGACGGTGTTGACATAATAAATGCCATTAAACAAAAATCACCTAGAACAGCCGTAATTATCACTTCGGCAAATAATTCTATAGAAGATGAGATTAAAGCTTTAAAAGCCGGTGCTGATGATTATGTAAGAAAGGACACGAATTTTGATGTTCTTTTGGTTAGGATAGAAATAAGACTTAGAATGGGTGGCTCAAATGTCATAACCATAAATGACCTTACTATAAATCCAGACGAAGAAAAGATTAGCTACAAGGGTCAGGATATAGAGCTAAAGGGCAAGCCTTTTGAGGTTTTGGCACACTTAGCAAGGCATTCAGACCAAATAGTTTCAAAAGAACAGCTCTTAGATGCGATTTGGGAGGAACCAGAGCTAGTAACGCCTAATGTAATCGAGGTTGCGATAAATCAGATTAGACAAAAGATGGATAAACCTCTTAATATTTCCACAATAGAAACAGTTCGCAGAAGGGGATATCGTTTTTGTTATCCTAAAAAATAACTAAGAAGTTTTATGGCTAAAAGAACTGCTGTTGTTGATTTAGGCTCGAATTCTGTTAGATTAGTTATTTTTGAAAAAACTTCTAGGTTCGCCTTTCATATATTTGCTGAATATAAAAGAAAGGTTAGGCTAGGAGAAAACGCCTACAATAATAATAAAATTTTGCAAGAAGAGTCTATGCAAAGGACTGAAAACACTCTTGCATACTTCAAAGATATGGCTTTTAAGCATAAATGTGCTAAGATGCTTATAGTTGGCACTTCAGCCTTAAGAGACGCTCCAAATTCTGCTGATTTTATTAAAAGAATTAAAAACAACTTGGGCTTAAACATAAAATGTATAGATGGCAAGAGGGAATCTTATTTGGGCGGTCTTGCAGCCTTAAATTTGATGAGCAATATTAAAAACGCTACCACTCTTGATATAGGCGGCGGTTCAAGCGAGCTTTGTTTGAT
The DNA here is from genome assembly GCF_002238335.1 of Campylobacter avium LMG 24591. NCBI lineage: Bacteria > Pseudomonadati > Campylobacterota > Epsilonproteobacteria > Campylobacterales > Campylobacteraceae > Campylobacter > Campylobacter avium. The sequence goes on along the minus strand of NZ_CP022347.1, from coordinate 1,245,016 downwards.
TAGAAATTCAAAGATAGAAGACTGTATCTCCCTTGATATAGGCACCGTAAGACTTAAAGAATTGTTTTATGATACAAATAAAATGCAAGAATTGCACGCTTTTTTAAATGATACCATTAAATTAATACCAAAGCATTTTAAAAACGATACTTTAATAGCTATAGGCGGAAGTTTGCGGGCTATTTCAAGCTCTATTATGCAAAAAAACTCTTATCCTTTGAAGGTTTTACATGAATTTAAGTATAGCTTGGCGGATGAAAAATCTCACATAAAAAAGATTATAGATACAGATTTTAACTCCTTGTCAGATTATGGCATTAAAAAAGAACGTTTTGATACTATCAAAGAGGGAGCCTTGATTTTCTTAAACATCGCACAGGCTTTGAATGTCAAGGATGTGCTTACTAGCGGGGTTGGAGTTAGAGAGGGCGTTTATCTTAATGATATCTTGCCGCCTACAAAGAAATTTCCACATAATTTTAATCCTAGCGTAAGGTCTTTGCAAGATAGATTTTTAAATAAAAATGACAAGACTAATATACACATATACTGTGCCAAAATTTTTGATAAATTATCCTCCTTGCATGGCCTAAGCCCCTCTTATAAAAATTTGCTTATAAATGCTGCTAAGTTGTGTAATATAGGCTCGTATTTGAGTTTTTATTTTGCAAATGAGCATAGTACTTATTTTATACTAAATGCGCTTAATTACAATTTCTCTCATGAGGAAAAAACTTTAATTGCTATATTAATCAAACTTTCAGGCAAAAAAATAAGCCCTTTTTTGCTAGAGGAGTATAAGGAATTGCTGCCAGATGTTAATATCATATCTTGGTTAAATTTTATGCTAGCTACGGCTAGATTGCTATCTAAAAACTACAGCAACAAAGAAAGAGTTGAATTTGAATACAAAAACAATGTCCTTTATATTTACTCAAAAGCATATATAGACATAGCAAAGGATGAGTTTAAAAAGCTAGCCCTGCCAAATACAAGCATAGTTATAGTTTTAAATCAAAAGCCTAATTAGTTTTCTTGTTTAGTAAATTTTGAAGTCTTTTTTTATTTTCCTCAAAAAAGGCGTCAAAAGACCTTTCTTTTGACTCTTTCTTTTGTGTTGTGCTTTCTTCTGCTAATTCTTCTTTTTCTAAAATTAGATTTGAATTTCCTATTATCATGGTGTATCTTTTGTTTTCATACTCTAAAACTATAAATTGATTGCTTCTATCAAGAGGCCTTTGAAAAATTACCTTAAACCCGGCAAAATTTGGAGTTCCCTTTAACAAGTAGTATTTTTTAAACCACCACAAAGCAATTAAAATAGCTAGCAAGATAAACAAAACTATCATATAATTTGTAAGATCTACACCATCTAGGCTTGAATTTTTAGTCGCAACCGTTGTATTTGCTTCATTTATCAAATTTAGAGGGGTAGAGCTTGTTAGGTTTGCACCCTTGGGGATTATCCTAATTCTAAGACCTATTTTGTTGTTTATGTTAGCGAAATTTATGTCTACGCTTTCTTTTGTTTCAAGCATTATTGAGGTTTTATTTTTTTGGGGGCTTAGTAAAATTTTTTTAACAAGATTAGAGTTTAACTCCCTGGTTTCTTCTTTTTTGCTGCTTACTCCATCTAGGTTGATTAAGACTATACCTTGTTTTATATCTTGAGTGATATTGCCGCTATAAGCAGCATCAAATGATAGCATTATATCAACCCTATCTTGCCTATCATATACATTGTAGTTTAGTAAATTTACTCCAAAAAGTGGCAAGCAAATAAAGAGTGGGAGCAAAAATTTCATTGTAATTCTTTTTTAAAATACTGAAGCACTGTTTTAGAATCTAAAATTTCATTGATACGAATGGCCAGGTTTCTTTCATAAACCATAACTTCGCCCTTGCCAAAGATCCTTTTGTTGATATATAGCTCAACGCTTTCTCCGGCAGGCTTTTCAAGGTCTATAACAGAACCCACATCAAGTTGTAATAAATCATGAACACTCATGCTAGTCATACCAAGTTCGCTAACAAAATCAACTGTTATGTCTAGTATATCATCATAGGTTTCTAAAAGACCTACATGCTCTCCGTATTCGTTTAGTTGTTCGCTCATGCTTTTTTATAACCGATTCTAAAATTACACCCTTGCATACTGTAAGTAAATTCCTCATCTAGCTTAAAATTAGCAAAATCAACCCTACCAAGATACTCAGGAATTCCAAGCGAGTACTCTTTTTTATTTTCGTTTAGTTTAACCTTTGCGTAGCCTATAATTTCATTTGCACATTCTTTAGCTAGGTCGCAAAAATCATCCTCTTTAAATACAGCATTTTTAAGAAAAATTTGTCTAAATTTCTCAAAAACTTCTTTTGGGAAAAAGAGGTAAAATTCATAATCCCCCTCACTTTCGCTGCTAAGTACGATAGATGAGCCGTAAAGTTCCCCGCTGATGTTATCATCTTTTGTTATTTTTTCTTTCAAAATGTCTTCGAAAAAATGCTTTATTGATTTTTCTATGTTGCTAAGCATTTTTACACTCCTTATGCTTTTGTTTTAATTATATTAAATACAAAATTAACTATATATTAATTGCTGGCAAAAAGTTTAGAACTTGTTTGTAAAATTTTATCCAAATCATTATCCTTAAAGCTTTCTACCATGGCCGTTCCTATTATCACCCCATCGCATATTTTTCTTAGTTCTTTCACATCCTCATTTGTTTTTACGCCAAAGCCCACAAAAACGGGCAAATTTGTAAATTCTTTTATGTCTTTTACTAATTTTTCAATCACAGCAAGCTCAGATTTCACACCGCCTGTTATGCCTATGCTAGCGACAGCATAAACAAAGCCTGAGGCCCTTGTTAAAATTTTTTCAATCCTTGCCTTTGGGGTGGTAAGACTTATAAGAGGTATTAGAGCTATGCCATTTTTCACACATTCTTTGAACAAATCCTCATTCTCCTCATAAACAAGCTCTGGCACAATCAAACCTTTTATATTAAGTTCTTTTGCTCTTTTTACAAATTTTTTTATGCCGTATGAAAATATTAGATTGTAATAAACTAAAAAAACTAAGGCTTTTTTTGTTTTGATTTTTTCTAAGCTTGTGAAAATTTTTTCTATATCAGCACCGCCTTCTAAGGCTTTGAGTGCTGCTTCGCTTATGATTTTACCATCAGAGATTGGGTCTGAGTAGGGTATGCCTATTTCTAGTATATCAATATCGCTTTCATCAAGTTTGTTTAAAAAATCCTCGCAAAGCTTGAAATTTGGATACGCCATAACCATGTAAGCCACATTTGCCTTATCTTTGTAAAAAGCTTTAAAATCAACCATAAATTTTTCCTTTCTCATAGCTTAATATGCTTTGCATATCTTTATCTCCTCTGCCTGAAATATTTACCACGATTGTATTTTTTTTATCTAGCTTAGGGCATAGTTTTTCTAAGTATGCAAGAGCGTGTGCGCTTTCAATCGCAGGGATAATTCCTTCTAGTCTTGATACAAGTTTTAAGGCGTTTATACACTCATCATCCGTAACGCCGTAGTATTTTACTCTTTTACTTTTGTGCAAATATGCATGCAAGGGTCCTACTCCTGGGTAGTCAAGCCCAGCTGATATGCTGTGTACGGGCAAAATGTTTCCAAATTCATCTTGCAAAACCATGGTTTTCATGCCGTGTATTATGCCTACTTTGCCTTTACTTAAGGTGGCTGCGTGATAAGGTGTATTTACGCCAAGTCCGGCTGCTTCAACTCCTATTAGTTTCACGCTCTTATCTTTTAAAAAGTCGTAAAAAATTCCTATAGCGTTGCTTCCTCCGCCAACACAGGCTATTATATAATCAGCTTTTTTCCCAAGTTGCTTTAACTGCTTTTTTGTTTCCTTGCCAATTACCCTTTGAAAATGCGTTACAATTTGCGGGTAAGGATAAGGACCAACTGCTGAGCCTATGATATAAAAGGTATCCTCAATCTCATTAATCCAAGCTTGTATGGCAGCTGTGGTGGCTTCTTTTAGGGTTTTTAAGCCATTTGTAATGGAATTTACCTTAGCACCAAGTAAGCTAATTTTTTCTACATTTAAAGCCTGCCTTTTTATATCAAGCTCGCCCATATAAATTTCGCATTCTAAGCCCAAAAGTGCTGCAGCGGTAGCTGTTGCAAGGCCGTGTTGTCCTGCACCTGTTTCAGCTATAACCTTTTTCTTGCCCATTTTTTTAGCCAGCAAAGCTTGAGCTATGGCATTGTTGATTTTATGAGCACCTGTGTGGTTTAAATCCTCTCTTTTAAAATATATGTCTTGCTTGTAGTATTTGCTTAAATTTTTAGCATAATAAAGCGGGGTTTTTCTTCCAACATAAGTTTTTAGTAAATTTTTTAATTCTTTTTTAAATTCCTTATCAAAAGCTATGCTGTGAAATGCTTTTTCAAGTTCTTTAAGCGCGAATATTCCTGTTTCTGGGACAAACTGACCTCCAAATTCTCCGTAATATCTCTTAGACATTTTTCACCTCCGCTAGTATTTTTTCTATAAGTTTACAATCTTTTAGCATTTTCTCATTCTCAACTTTTGAGTTAATATCTAAAATTTTAGCCCCGGTTTTTAAGGCCTCTTTTATATTGTCAAGCCCTATGCCACCGGCTAAAACAAAGTCTTTATCATAATTTTTTAAAACAGACCAATCAAAGCTAAAGCCGTTTCCACCTTTTTTATCACCCTTTGTATCAAAAAGTAACAAATCATAAGCACAGTTTTCATCTATAACTAGCTTATCTTTTAGGCTAAAAACCTGCCAAACCTCAGTATTAAATTCTTTAAGTTTTAGATACAAGTTTTGGCTGATTTTTTTATATATCTGCGCTACATCTAAGCCGATTTTTTTTACACACTCAGTTATAAATTCATCGCTTTCATCCACGAAAACTCCAACCGTTTTTTTGCCGTGCTCTTTGGATATTTTTGCTAAAGCTGTGGCTAAATTTAAATCAACCTGTCTTTTACTAGGAGCAAAGATAAAGCCTGTATATGCGATGTCAAGCTTGCACAAGTGCCTTAAATTTTCCTCGTTTTTTATCCCACAAATTTTAATTTGCATTTATAGAACTTACTTTTTCTTGATATTTAGTAAAGTACTCTAAGACCTTGCCGCTGTAAATTGCATCCAAAATCATCTCCTTTGCTACTAAAGGGTTGCTTACCTTTTGTGTCGCATATAGTGCAAACATGGCATTTAGCACGACTATATCAAATTTTGCACCACTTATCTTGCCTTCTAAGGTGTCAAGTAAAATTCTAGCGTTTTCTTTAGCGTTGCCACCTTTGATTTCATAATGCATAGCTCTTTTAAAGCCAAATTGTTCGGGGCTTATGGTGTAGGAGCTAATTTCTCCTTCGTTTAACTCATAAATTTTTGTATCATCGCATATGCTAATCTCATCCATTCCGTCATTTCCGCGAACTACGAGCGCTTTTTTTCTGCCAAGTTGCTTAAGAACTTTTATAAGCAGCTCATGAACCGGTGCGTGATAATTGCCCACTAGTTGATATTTTAGTTTTAAATTTGGGTGAAGCAAGGGACCTAAAACATTAAAAACAGTTCTAACTCCTAATCTTTGCCGGATTTCTTTTATCTCTCCTACTAAAGAATGAAAATGTGGGGCGTGGAAAAAGGACAAACCCGTTTCATCTAAAAGCTTTTTTTGCTTTAAAATGCTAGATGTGCTGTGTATATTTAAAGCTTCTAGCACATCGCTGCTTCCGCTTGAACTTGATATGGCCTTGTTTCCGTGTTTAGCCACCTTAACTCCAAGTGCGGCAAGTATAAAAGCTGCGCTTGTAGAGACATTTATACTCTTAAAGCCATCGCCTCCTGTGCCTACTATATCTATCATATCGCTTTCATCACTAAAGGTTTGAGAATACTTAAGTACGGATTTTACAAGAGAAGAAAGAGAATTTTCATCCAAGGATTTTTCAGTAATTAGCACAAGCAAGGCACTAAGCTGCAAGGGCTCGTAATCTTTGCTTGCTATGAGTTTGCATATTAGCTCAAAATCCTTACTTTGCAGTTTTTCATTATCTTGCATTTTGTTTATAAAATAAGCTAAATTTTGCTTTTTTTCTTTTGTCTCATCTTTTTTGAGGGCTAAGAAATTTTCAAAAATTTTTAGTCCATACTCACTAAAATAACTTTCTGGATGAAACTGTATGCCAAAATACGGCAAGTGCTTGTGCTTAATAGCCATTATACACCCATCTTCACTTCTTGCTAAAACGGTGAAATTTTCATTAGCTTCTTTCACATACAAAGAATGATACCTCATCACCTCAAAGTTTTTTGGTAAATTTTTAAAGATTAGTCCCTCATCTAGGACATCTATGCTTGAGGTAATGGCGTGTTTAGGCTCTTTTAATCTTGAAATTTCGCAGTCAAAACAAAAGGCTAAAGCTTGATGTCCAAGACAAATTCCAAGGGTTGGAATTTCAAGTTTTGCTTTAAATATATCAAGGCAAATTCCGCTGTCTTTTGGGTGCTTTGGGCCTGGGCTTAGGATGATAAAATCAGGATTTAATTTTTTTATATACTCTATATCGCAAGCGTCATTTCTTAGAACTTTTATTTCACCTTTATACACGGTTTCAAGCATTGTTTTTATGTTAAAAACAAAGGAATCGTAATTATCAATTAGCACTATCATTTTTTTCCTTTAAAAGTTCAAAACTATGTATAAGACTTTGTCTTTTAGCCTTTATTTCGTCATATTCTGCGTTAATATCGCTTTTATGCACCACGCCAGCACCGCTTCTTATGTAAGCCTTATCCTTTGTAAAAAATGCAGAGCGTATCAAGATAGCTAAAAGCACATCCTCGTTAAATCTTAAAAAGCCAACAGCACCTCCATATACTCCTCTATTTGAGTCCTCAAGTTCATTAATGATTTCTAAAGCTCTTATTTTGGGAGCTCCACTTAAGGTTCCTGCCGGAAAGACCGATGAAATAGCGTCAAAAATACTCGCATCTTGTTTTAATCTAGCATAAACAGAGCTTACTATATGCATAACAAATCTATAACTTACTATACTAAAGGCATTTTCTACCCTTGTTTTTTCTCCAAATTTTGATATATCATTTCTTGCTAAATCAACCAGCATTCTGTGTTCGCAAAGTTCTTTTTCATCGCTTAAAAGCTCTTTTTCTAGCTTTTGAATGTCTGAATTTTCATCAAGTCTTCTTGTGCCAGCTATCGGTGCTACGAATAATTCTTTATTTTTTATGCTTAAGACAAGTTCAGGAGATGAGCCAAGAACCACGCCGTATTTGCTTGGGAAGTAAAACATATAAGCGCTAGCATTTTGTGTACTTAAAATTTCGTAATACTCAAAGCTATTTACATTATGCCTTACACATAATTCTTTGCTTAAAACTACCTGAAAAACATCCCCGCTTAAAAAATACTCCCTTGCTTTTGCAAGCATGGTTTTAAATTCTTTTTCCTCTTTGTTTAAATCGCTTGTGATTTCGAATTCACAAGGCCTTTTTTGCTCTTTAAAATCATCTTTTAAAAAAGAAAAATACTTTTCATCTCCAAATTTAAAATACATCTTGCTAGTTTTTTCATAAAGCAAATATGCCTTAGCATTGGCAAATAAAAATAAGGGAAAATCATAGCTTTTTTTCTTGCAGGGCTCTAGTTTTTCAAACAAAGATATAAAATCAAAGGAAAAAACCCCAAAAAAACCGGCCAAATCAAAGTCGTGATCCTTGGCACAACACTCATAAAATAAGGACTTAAATTCGCTAAAATCCATCTCATTTGAATCAAGATAAGTAGCGTCAATGCCTATTATAACCTTATCCTTATCCTCTGCGAGATAAGAATTCTCGTATCTTTGTATAATTTGTTTATAATAAAAATGTGCGTTTTTACTTAGCATAAAATAACCTTTGTATTAAATTTTTATTTTTGATGAGAAAGATTATTTACGCCACAGATAAAAGGAATTGAAGAAATTTGAAGATAAAAAGGAAAAGAGTTCAACAATAAAGCCCATTCTCGTCCTTTCTAAAAATTTATTTAGTTTAGCTTGATTTTTTTTAAAAGCAACTTAAAGAGACCAGCCATCATCCACCACCAAGCTTTGTCCCCTTATATAAAGACTTAAATCACTTAGCAAAAATACTATAAGACCACACACATCATCGGCCTCAAGCATGCCTTTTGAAGCGCAGCATGCTCTATAAGCTTGTAAAAAATTCTCATTTTGCTTATCAAGTATGCCTCCGCTTACAACGGTATTTACTCTTATATTTGTATTAAATAACTCTTTTGCGAGCCAAACTCCAAGATGGTTTATTCCAGCTTTGATGACGCTGTATTCAAGCGAGCTTTGCATATTTGTATTTTTATAATTTTCAAATTTAGGTGCAAAAGAGCCCATAATAGAGCTTAAATTTATGATATTTCCATAGCCTTGCTTCTTGAAAAACTTAACCGCTTCTTGCGAGGCTAAGATAAAAGAACCAAGATGTATGTTTAGCTGGGCACAAATTTCTTCATATTCTAGCTCATAATAAGGCTTTGTTTTTATCTTGGCCAAAGGATATGTGGCATTTACGAAAGCATCCACTTGACCAAAGCTATTTTTAGTGCTTTCAAAGGCTTCATTAATGCTTTTTTTAGAGGTGCTATCAAGCACTACAAAGGCTGTTTTGTCTTTGAAGTCCTTAAATTCCTTGCTTAGCTCAGCTAATCTTTTTTCATTAATGTCAGCTAAAACCACAGTGGCATTGTATTTTAAAGCCATTTTGCTCAGTGCCAAACCTATGCGGCCGCAAGCTCCTGCTATTAAGATTACTTTTTTACTAAGCATTAAAAATCCTTAATTTTTAAATTTTTCTCACTTATAAGCATGCTTACTATTTTAAAATCAAGCTCATCGTCTATATCAAAAGCACTTGTTTTATCCATGAGATAAAGGGCTGTGTGCTTGCCAAAAACTACATCCGTTTTCATAAGTCTTGCCCTTGTAAATATATAAATGCTAGCATTCATATCATACACAGGCGGCGCGTCTTGTCTTCTTCGAAAAGAACTTCTTTTGCACAAAACTACGGACTTGTCATCTTTTACTTCAACCATGTTAAAATAAGGATTTTTCCTAGCTTCGCAAGCTGTGATTAGATTTTCTTTTTTTTCTTTTATAAAAAGTTCGTAAGCTTTTACAATGTCCGTGCTTGTTCTAAGCGGTGCTGTCGCGTCTAAGTCCACTACATAGTCAAATTTTTTTCCATAATGCTTTTCGCTTCTTAGCAAACAGTCCCTTATCACAGGCACTTTAGCGGCCGTATCGCTGGATAGTTTTGCCTCTCTTTTGAAAAATACCTCAGCACCGTGTTTTTTAGCCACAGCTGCTATTTCATCGCTATCTGTGCTTACAACTATATGTTTAAAAAGCTTTGAGTTTTTGGCTTGATAAATACTATAAGCTATTAATTCTAAGCCATTTATAAGCCTTATATTTTTGTTTTTTACCCCTTTGCTGCCGCCTCTAGCGCAAATGCTGCACAAAATTTCAGCCATTTTTCACCTTATCAGTAAGCCTAAGTATTTGCAATCCCTCATCTAAGCTGCAAATATTTTTATCATTTTTAAGTATGGCTTTGTGCAATAAGCAAAGATTTTTAATGGTACTATTTTTAAATTCAATCTTTTTAACCTTGCCGCTTTTTTTGTAAATTTTGATGTAGTTTTTGTTTAAATCAGCCTTGAAGCTTCGTTTTTCCGTGCATATGTTTATGGTTCTTGAGTTCTTTTTAGAAAAATAATCAAGATTTATAAAAACCTTTTCTTCATTTTTGCCTTTAAGTGCTAAGAAAGCAAAATCATCGCTACTTATGTCAAGTTCTGAAATTTTTTCATTTTGAGAGTATAAAAGTTCTAAATCCTTAAACAAATACTGTGCTAAGTCAAGTTCGTGTGATAAGTCTAGCAAAACGCCGCCGCCAAGCTCTTTTTTAGCACTGTAATTTTGCGTGTAATCTAGCTCTCTCCAATTAGGCAGATAAGAATTGCAAACAAAATTTGCAAAATACGGCTTTTCATAGCTTAAAAGTTTTTTCAAAGCCTTTATCACAGGGTGAAATCTAAGCAAGTATGCAACATAAATTTTATTATTTTGCGAGGCTTTGAAATCCTTATATGTCTCAAATAAAGGCTTTTCAACCAAGATTGTTTTGTTTTTTAAGTTTTTATCCAAAAAACTAAGCGTGTCAAAGTGCATAACTGTTATGTTTGATATTATAAAAAGTTCGAAATTTTCTAAATTTATATCGCTTAAGTCGCTGTGAATTTTGATTTTGTGATTTTTAAATTTATCTTTTTTAAAGCTCTTAGAACAAATTTCTACATCATAACCTAGCTTTTTAAGTGCTATAAAATGCTTTTTGCCTATGCTGCCAAAACCTATAATCAGTGCTTTCATAATATCAACTCCTCATTTGCTTTTTTATACTCACTAAGCCTTCCTATATCTATCCAATAATCGTTTATGGTGTATGTGCAAATTTTTTCTTTATTTGCTAGGGCTATTTTGATTAAATCAGGCATATCAAGGTATTCATCTTTTTTGATATACTGTAAAATTTTATTTTCAAGAACATAAATTCCAGCCGCTATGTCAAAGCTTTGCATAGGTTTTTCTTTTATATCCGTTAGGATTGATTTTTTACTGTAAATAACACCATAAGGAATTTGATGAGAAAACTGTCTAAGACAAACAGTCATAGAGGCCTTGCTTTTTTTATGTGCGTTTAAAAGCTCTGTGAAATCAAGATCTGTGAGTATATCAGCATTCATAACTATGAAGCTTTTATTTGGCACATCTTCTATCAGGCTTAAAGCCCCTGCCGTACCAAGCTTTTTTCTCTCTCTTATGTAATCTATCTTAACATCAAAAGATGAGCCGTCTTTAAAATAATTTTCTATGATTTTTCTTTTGTAATTTACACACATGATAAATTCGGCAAAGCCTTGATTTCTAAGCCTTTGTATGATGGTGTGTAAAATTGGCTTTTTACCAACCTTTAACATGGGTTTTGGAGTGGTATTTGTAAGAGGAGCTAGTCTAGTTCCAAGCCCGCCAGCCATTAAAATTACTTTATTAGCCAGTCTTTTTTTATTAAGAATTTGTGCTATTGATTTTATGCCTAGTATTTTTTTGTTCTTATCTAACACAGGAAAATCGTATATATCGGTTTTTGAACTAAGTTCTAAGAGCTTTTTTTCGCTTGTGTTAGCACTTATTGTAAGTGCGTTTTTTGTGTAAATTTCTTTTATATCATCATTTAGTTTTTTGCCATTTATTAGTGCTTTTCTTATGTTTGAATCGCTAATTACTCCTAAAAATTTATCATCATCATCAACGATAAGGCCAAGCCTTACCCTTTCATTTCCTATGATTTTTAAGGCTTGTTTTATGCTTGAGTTTTCTTTTAGCTTTATTCTTTCAAGGTCCATTTTAAGTCCACAAAATTTTTATATAAAATTGTATCTAAATTTACATTTTTTAGCACGGTTTTTATTTGATAACTTGTGTCTTTGTGGAAAAATGGATTTTCAAAGGATTTTAAAGAAAGTTTAAATTCTTTTGACATGGCCTTTTTGTAGGCTTTTTCAAGTTCTGTGATTTCACAATCTATAATGTTTGCCGCTCTTAACCTGCCCGCTTGCCTTAAGCCTATATTTATGCACGGTGTCTTAAAAAAAGGGCTTTCAAGTATGCCGCTTGAGCTGTTGCCAAGCACTATATCAGCTATTTTCATAAGGCTTAGGTATCTTAAGGAGCCAAGATTATCAAAAAGCTTCGCATTTTTATGTTTTTGTGTAAATTTTGCAATTATTTTATTTATAAGAATTCCATTTTCATCAGCATTTGCCTTGGTAAAAATCAAGCTTGTATCTTTTTGTTTTTCTAAAAAGGCTAGTAAAAGCTCTAAATCCCTTTTGGTATCCTTTAAATTTAAGGTTTGTGGGTGATAAGTGATTAAAAAAATCCTTTTTTCGAAGCTAAGTTTTAGCTCTTTTTTAAGCTCTTCTTTGCTTAAAAAATTCATTCTAGCTATGTTTTCAGCTCCTAAACTTCCAACAGTAAAAACCCTATCTTCTTGCTCTCCTAATTGCAAAACCCTCTTTTTGTATGTATTTGTGCTTACAAAGTGCAAGGAAGCCATTTTGCTTATACTATGCCTTATACTATCATCTATGGCTCCAAGTGTAAGTTCTCCACCGCAAATATGAACTATGGGAATTCGCATAAGCAAAGCAGCGCTAGCAACTCCTAGCATTTCGTATCTATCGCCTAAGATTACTACTATATCGGGCTTAAATTTAGCAAAAACCTTACTAAATTTAGATATAGCCTTACTTAAGCTTTTGCAAAGTGCAAGTGCGTCATTTTTTTTGCTTAGAATTTTTATCTTTTTGCTTATCTTAAATTCTTTTTGAATTTCTTTATAAGTTAGGCCAAAATCCTTGCTTAAATGCGTCCCGCTTACAAAAAGCTGCAAGCTTAAATCCTCATCTTTTTCTATCTCATAACAAAGATTTTTAAGCAAATACCACTCGGCCCTAGTTGCACTTACAACAGCTATTTTTCTCATATAAATTCATCTTTTTTGTAGTTTTTTAGGGCTTTTTTGCCTATATATTCATCATATCTTATAGCGCTAATGCCGTTTGCAGGCCTTTTTGTGCCTAAATTTTCCTCACTTAAAATTTCGCCTTTTTTTATATCTTTTAAGGCTACAAGGCTTTTTCTAGCTATTTTCGCGTTTTCTTTTTCGCTTTTGTTAATTCTTTTTATGCCGTCTCCTAAAGCCATTTCAATTTCTCTTATGCCCTTAATCATAGCCCTTAACTCGCAAGGCTCTAAGGAAGCTTTGTGGTCTGGTCCTTGCATAGATTTATCAAGTGTAAAATGCTTTTCTATAACCAAAGCACCCAAAGCCGCAGCCCCAAGGGCTACTGATATACCTTGCGTGTGGTCTGAGTAGCCAACATCTAGCTTAAAGGCCTCTTTTAAGGTGAGCATGGCCTTTAAATTTGCGTCTTTAAACGGCGTTGGGTACTGGGTGTTGCAGTGAAGTAGGGTGATGTTTTTTCTTTTAGTTCCGTATTTATAAAGTATGTCTAAGGCTTCTTGAATTTGTGCTAAATTAGACATTCCGGTTGACATAAATACCTTTTTATTAAGTTTTGCTATTGCTTTTAGGTATGGTAAATTCGTGATTTCTCCGCTTGGAATTTTAAAAATTTCAAGCCCCAGTTCATTTAAAAGTTCTATGTTTTTTAAATCAAAAGCAGTCGAAAGGAAGTTAATGCCGCATTTTTCACATTCTTTTATAAGCTCTATATGAGCCTTTTTATCTAGCTCTAGCTTTTTAAGCATGTCGTATTGGCTTTGCTTTGTTTTTGTGTTTTTTTCTTGATAGCTTGCTTGTTTTGCGTCTTTTGTAACTATATCTTCGGTGTCAAAGCTTTGAAATTTAACATAATCAGCACCCGCATATGCCGCTTCTTGTACCAATTTTTTAGCCAAGTTTAAATCTCCGTTGTGATTAACCCCAGCCTCTGCTATGATTGTAATTTTTTTCATTTTTTACCTATGTATATGAAATGATGAGCGCTTCCCTCAAACTCTTTTAAATTAAAGCTGTCATATTCTCCCATAAATAGCTTTTTAAAAGGCTTAAACATCTCTTGCAAATCCTCAAAATTATCCACAAAATTTATAAAAGATTTTTCGTTTAACCTACCTTTTAAGCTCACCTCCCAAAGCCCACTTTTGCTGTCGTAGTTTTTTGCTTCTTTAAAATAGTAATTTTTCTTACTCATCATAGTAGCAAAGATAATGCAGTCTTTGTGTGCTAAATCATAAAATTCATTTATGCAGTCTTTAAAACTTTGTTTTGGAAGATAATAAAGGCTTTGATTTGCAAAGATTAGATTAAAACTTACCTTAAATTTGTCCTTAAAACTTTCATTTGCATTTATAAAATGAAATGCCCCCCCCCCCGTATTTGCCTCATAGCTTTGCTTTAAGCTTTTTACTATATCAATGCCAAAGCATTCATAACCCTTGCTTTTAAAATAAGCTGAGTGAGTTCCAGTGCCACAACCAAAATCAAGCAAATTTCCTGCCTTAGCATTTAGCTTGTATCTTAATATCCTTTCATAAAAACGTATGATGTGTCCGTCAGGATATCTTAAACCGTAGTCTTTTTTTTCGTATTTTTCCTTATATGTGTCTTGAGAATTTAGCATTTTTTTACCTTTAAAATTTAATTAGGGTGTTTTTCATAAATATTTTTAAAGTCTTAAAAACTGTTTAAGCTATCTTTTTGATAGGCTTACTTATGAAAGTCAATCCCCCCCCCCCTTAGTGGATTTTTTAGCTTGAATTCGCCAAAGTCATTTTTATAAAAAAGTTCTTTGTTGTAGTGTTTTTCAACTATTTGCCAAAATTTAGATTTTGAGATATTTAAAAAGGAGCAAAAATCCTCCACGCACCGCTCATCAAGCTTTGCGTCCCTTTCATTTACTATTTTTACAGCCTCATCTCTGCTTAAAAGTCCGTATCTAATAAAACGCGAGGCATAATCACTAGCCATTGCGTGTCCAAATTTAGGGTATTTCATCCAAGAATGAACTATATAAGCTATGCTATCTATTTGGTCGAAATTTTCAGCACAGTGCCTCCTATCCCATTCAGAGCTTAAATCCGTAAAGCCTCTGCTTTTTGCAAAAACATAGTTTTTATAGGAGTTCCATTCTAAAAAATATGAAAGATAAATAGGCTCTAATTTGTTTAAATCATCTTTTCTTGGATTAAAAAATAATTGCAAATCTTGCTCTTTTACCTCATCGTTTAAAAATGTTTTTATATCCAAATCACTTGCTACGCCGTTTTCAAAGATATTTCTAGCGCTAGGAGTTTCCTTATCATCACTTCCGCCATACTCATAACTTACATTTTCTCCATATACAAGCAAGGGTGTGTTAAATTTCAAAGCCATAGCAAAAGGGTAAGAGTATATAAGTCTATCTATAAACCAAGTAGGCTTTCCAAAAAGCTCAAACGCCTTTAACATCACGGCTTTTTGTGTTTTTATATCGGGTTTTAAGCTTATGATATGGCATTTAAATTCGCTTGAGAGGTTTTGAAGATTTTTTTTACCAGCCTCTGTCATAGTAAAATTGTCCTCAACTGTGAAAAGTATAGGATTCATCTTTAAAACTTCTTTCATAATATAAACTTGATAATGGCTATCTTTACCCCCGCTAACAGCAATGGCACAGTCATAATCAAATTTGCCATTACGAGCCCTGTGTTTATCACAAAGTGACTCAAGCTCCTTAAATCTAGCCTTATAATCAATCTCTTTTTTCTTTTTGTGGTTAATACAAGCAGAGCAGATGTTTTTATTATCCTTTGTTTTTTCAAATTTTATGCCAACCCTAGTATTTGGCATAACGCAAAAATCGCAATATATCATTTACTTTCCTTTATCTTTAAATCAAAGGCTTTCTTTAAAAGCCTATAACTTTCCTCTAAATTTGCGCTGCAAACTCTAGTTTGAGCTATGGTGCTTATAAAATTTGTATCTCCAAAATACCTAGGCAAGACATGATAATGTAAATGAGCGGCCACACCAGCACCAGCAACAGAGCCTAAATTCATCCCCAAATTTATGCCGCCTGCCTTAAAGTCCTTTTTTAAAATTTCAACCCCATACTTTGCGTATAAAGACATTTCAAGCCAAGTTTCATTATCAAGTTCTTCTAAATTTGCTAAGTGTTTGTAAGGGATTATCAAAAAATGCGCGGCCGTGTATGGGTAGAGGTTTAAAATTCCATAGCATTTTTTAGCCCTAAATAAAACCCCTCTTTTTTCATCCTCTTTTTCGTCTATGTTGCAAAAGACACAAGTGTCCTCTTTTTGCTCGAAGTATTTTTGTCTCCAAGGTGCGTATAAGTGCTGCATTTATTTCCTTACAAAGTCTTTTAAAGCTTGTTTTGTATCGCTTTTTCTCATAAAATATTCTCCTATCAAAAAGGCGTCAATGCCAAGTTCATCAAGCTCATATAGTGTTTTTTTGTCATCAAGCCCGCTTTCAGCAACCTTTATGCTATCTTTTGGAAAGTCTTTTATGAGCTCATAACTTAGCCTTGTGTTAATCTTAAAATCGTCTAAATTTCTGTGGTTTATGCCTATGATTTTGGCATTTACATAAATAGCCTTTTCAAGGTCTTTTAAGTCGTGTATTTCAAAAAGCACTTCTAAATTTAGGGATTTTGCGAAAGCAAATAGCCTTTTTAAGTCTTCTTTTTCAAGCATTTTTGCTATGAGTAAGATAAAATCAGCCCCGTAAATGTGAGCCTGTAAAATTTGATACTCATCAAAGATAAAGTCTTTTCTAAGCAAAGGCAGTTTAGACTGTGCTCTAACTTGCTTAAGATAGTCTAAAGAGCCTTGAAAATAATATTTCTCAGTTAAGATAGAAATAGCACTCGCACCGCCTAGCTCGTAAGATGTGGCCAAGCTTTGTATGTCAAAATCCTCTCTTATCACGCCCTTGCTAGGACTTGCCTTTTTGAGCTCGGCTATGATTTTAAATTTCTCATCACTCTTTTTTAAAAAGCTTGCTACATCTTTTATCTTTCTTTCTTTTAATTCTTTTTCTAAGATTTTATAGGGCTTTTGCTCTTTTTGAAATTCTAAATCTTGCTTGTTTTTTAAAAAAATTTCTTGTAGTATCATTGTTCTAAACCTAGACACGAGTTTATAGCTTGCATGTGTTCTTTGTACTCGTTAGAATTTATCATTTCTTGATTTTCATCATAAGTTGTAGCCTTTTTCATGATTTCTAGAGCCTCAGTGCATTTTCCTTGCTTAAAATATCCCCAAGCCAAGGAATCAAGATAATAAACATTCGTCGGTTCGCTTTTTAAGGCCAAATTTACTAAATCAATGCCCTTAGAGATATTTATATCATGGTCAATTAACAAATATCCGTAAAAATTCAGCTCAAAGGCTTCGCTTTGCTCGTTTATGGATTTTTCAAATTTGCTGATTATGTTTTGTAATTTTGTTTCGTTTATGCTACCTTTTTCAAGCGTATCCTCATATTCTATCATAGCTGCTATGCTTAAAAAGGTTCTTTTTTTGGTTTTATCATACATTTTATTTGCGAAAATTTCGGCTGTTTTATTGTCTTTTATGACCTTAGAAATAAAATATATGAGGTTTGTATTATTTTCTAAATACTTAGAAATGGTGTTAAAAAGCTCTTTTTCTTTCTTTGCGTTATAAAAAACATAGATGAGGTTAAACAAAAATTCTTGATTTGATGTAAGCTCGTAAAGATCTGTGGAGATTTTTTTGAATTTATTAAAATTATTTTCTTGCGCATAAAGTGCTAAAAGCCTTGTGCAGACTAAGACCGTGCATTTATTGTCATTTTCTTTAAGGAAGGTTTCAAGCACAGCTTGGGAGGATTTTTTATTTGCATTTAGCACAAAGTCAAGCTCGGATATTTTTATGGCTAAGACCTCGCTTGGTGCTTCATCTTTTGGGTAGTTTTGTTTGGCTAGTTTATAATACCTCAAAGCCTCTTTTAAATTTTTATTATAAATTTGCAAATCCCCGGCTAATTCGTAATTTTTATAATGTTTTTCTTTTTGCATAAGTTTTTCAAGCAGCTCTAAAGCCTCTTTTATATTTGATAGCCTTACATTATACGAAATTTGAAGTCTTAGCAGTACTAAATTTGTGTCGCTGTATTTGGTACTTTCATTATTCATATAGTCTAAATTTTCTTTGTCTGTATCACTTAAAATTCCCAAAGCAAAGGCCTTTTCAAGCATTTTTTCTAAGCGGTACTGTTTATAAAGCTCTAAAAATGCGATACTAGCATTTTTAAAATCCATACCTTGCTCGTAAGCCAAGGCATTAAAAAGCTTTTCATCAAAGCTCATTTCTTGCTTTGTTTCATATCTTACTAGCTCTTGATTTTCCTTTTTGGCGGCACAGGCTAAAAAAAACAAGCTTAAAAAAACTAAAAACAAACGCCAATACATTCTTTTTTTAGCTCCTTTTTATGTGTTTTAAAATAGTTCCAAAATGGAAATGTCTTGCACTGCTCAGGCCTTAGTTCATAAATGCTGCAGTTTTTGTTAAGCTCATCGAAAAATACACAGGCAAAGCCGTCTTGGTATTTGTACTCTTTAAAAGAATACCTGCCATTAACTTTCAGCAAATATTTCTCCTCAAAGTCCTTAAAACTTAGTTTAAATTTAGCCCTTAGTTTTTCTATCTCATCTAAATTTGCATATATATAGCCACTTTCTCCCGTGCAGCACTTCGCGTCGCAGTTTTTGCAAGCATTTTCATCAAAGCTGTAATCAAAATTTTTATCATAAATCATTGCTTTTTATCCTCAAAGTAGCTAAAAGTTCTGTTAAAAGCTTGCTTTGCTTGCCATCCTCATACATTATAAAAGGTGCTTTTACCTCGCACATAGCTTTAGAACCTTTTTTAGCTTCTATTAAAACTAATCTTGCTTTGGAATTTACATCCTTATGAACAAAGCAAATTTTACTAAGTCTAAGTTTATATTGAGTAAGTTTTGTGTTAATATCTTGCAAACAGTCGCTACTGTAGCAAAAATACAAAACGCCTTTTGCCTTTAAAAGCTTGTAAGAATACGCCAAAAAATCATCCAAAGAAAGAGAGCTTTGAAATTTGCTAATTTCTTTGTGTTTATTTTCGCTTTTATACGCTCCTAGTCTGTAAAAAGGAGGATTGCAAACTATAAAATCAAAATGATTTCTAAGCTTAAGATTTCTTAAATCAGCACAAAACACGGCAGCCTTTATATTATTTTGCTTTAAATTTAAGCTTGTTAGCTCGCAGTTTTGCTCTAAAATATCAAGCAAGCTTAAAGTTATATCTATAAATTTATGTTTAAGCAAAATTCCTATAATCCCGCATCCGCAGCCCAAATCAAGCACGCAGCCCTTTATTTTATTTTTAGCTACAAAATCATACAAAAGCAAGGAATCGCTGTTGTATCTGTAAGCATTTTTAAACTGAGAAAAAACTAAATTCAATTATTTCAACTCTTTTCTTTCATAAATTTTCCTAAGTTTTACATCAAGCTTATAAGCAAATTCAAAGATAGTAGGCACAACAAGCAGTGTCAAAATGGTGGAGCTAACAAGCCCAAATATAACAGCTATCGCCATTGGAGAATTTCCCTCATAGCCTGAACCTCTTGAAAGTGCAAGTGGTAACATAGCACAAATCATAGCAAAAGAGGTCATCAAAATAGCTCTAAGTCTTGATTTACCAGCTATTATCAAGGCTTCATCTACATTAAAGCCTTCTTTGCATTTTTTGTTTGCCACATCTACAAGCAAGATAGCATTTTTTCCAACCATACCAAAAAGTAATATTATTGCAACTAGAACAAAAAGAGAAAAATTATTTCCCGTCAAAAATAGACCAAGACAAGTTCCAGCAAATGCTAGAGGCATACTCACCATAATCACAAAAGGTAGTATCAAGCTTTCATAAAGTGCAGCTAATACAAGATATATCAACACAAAAGCTAAAAGTATGGACATCACAAAACCCATAACAGTTTCATCTAAAAGATCTATAAAACCAGCAAAATCATAACTTAAATTTGAATTATCGCCCAAAATATAGTCTATATTATCAAGTATAAGTTTTTTTACTTCACCTAAACTTATATCAGTATTACTAGCATTGATTTTTACGCTTGTGCTTTTATTGTATCTATTTATTGATGCTAAATTTGTTTGATATACCAAGCTTACAACGGATTCTAAATCAAGACTTTGCCCTTTATCATTTTTTATTTGAATCTTTTTTAAGCTTTCTATGTCTTTTTTATAATCTTTGTCAAAACTTAATATAATTTCATCTTTAAAAGCTCCTAAATCCATATTTCCTACGCTAAGTTGAGAAAAAGAATAAGACAAAACTCCAGCTAAATATTCTAAATCAACACCAAGCCTAGTAGCCTTTTGTCTATCTACAAAAACTGCTAATTCTTCCTTTGTGGAATTAGCATCATCGTCTATATTAACGATGTTAGGATTCTTTGCTAAAAGCTCTTTTGCTCTAGAACTTGCTTTTAAAATTTCGTTTAAATCATCTCCAAGAACTAAAAATTGTATAGGAGAATCCACACCAGCACCTTCGAATTTAGGCATATCTAAAACTCTTATTTTAAGATCGCTATAACTTAGTTTTTTTCTATACTCTTCTACTATCTTAGGTTGTCTTTCATCTCTTTTACTAAGTTCTTTTAATTTTACATAAATTTTAGCTTTCTTACTTTCCATAGAATCTGTATATCCAACGAGTAAATAAGCGTATTCAACTCTTTTATCAGCCTTTATTTCCTGCAAAATTTTTAAAGATTTGACTTTCATAGCTTCTAAACTCAAATCTGTTCTATTTTCTATCATAACCTGAAATTCGCTATCATCTTCCATAGGCAAGAAATCAAGACCTAATCTAGTAGCTAAAAAAAAGCAAAGCAAAATGACAACAAAAGATGCTAATAAAAATTTAGCCTTATGTTTTAAAATGCTTCCTAATAACATTTCATATCTATGTTCTAAGCTGTTAAAAAAAGGCTCACTTTTATAGTAAAATTTGCTTTTCTTGCTGGAAAAAAATCTAGCACTTAAGCTAGGTATCAAAAATATAGCTACTAAAAAGCTTACTACAACGCCGCTAGCAACGCTTATGCCAAGAGCATTAAAGAAAAGTCCCGGTATAGAATGCATATAAGCAATAGGCACAAAAACACAAAGCAAAACAACGCTTATACTAAGAACAGAAAAGCCTATTTCGCTTATGCCTTCATAAGCCGCCTGTAAAGGTGGAAGCTTTTCATCTATTTTTTTTGCTATATGCTCTATAACAACTATCGCATCATCAACAAATATACCTATACTAAGAGTAAGTGCTATAAGTGTTAAACGATTTAAATCATATCCCATCAAATCTATCAAAAAAAATGTAGATATTATAGAGGTTGGTATAGCAACACAAGCTATTAAGGTAGCACTTATACTCCTTAAAAAAAGATACACTATAAGCACAGTTAAAATAATACCAAGAAACATATCAAAAATTACTTGATAAAGATGTTTGCTTATGTTTTCACTTTTATTATAAACAGCTTCTATGCCAATATCTTTACCAGCTATTTTTTCAAGATTTGAAAGCTCGTTTTTTACATTACTTATAGTTTCAAGAGCGTTGTATCTACTGACTTTATTTATTTCAAGCAAAACCCCTTCTTGCAAATCTTTGATAGCGATTTGTTTTTTATCTTCTAAATCCTGCTCTATCTTTGCTATATCTTTTAGAAAAAGTCCCGGTAATACTATGATATCTTCTAGCTCTTTTAAAGACGTGGCTTCAAAATAACCTTTTATTATATAATTTTTCTTATCATTTTCAAGCTCTCCAAGTGCTTGTTTGAAATTCTGTTTTTTTATCAAATTTGCTATTTCTAAGGCATTAAGATTATATTTTTGTAGCAAAGCTGGTTCAAGTTTTATTCTAATTTGTGGCTCTAGATAAGCTACTGTATCGATTTTTCCTACTCCACTTATCCTTTGTAATTTAGGCTTTATTTTTTCATTTACAGCTCTCATTAATGCTATATTGTCATTATTTTTTGAATAAACAAAAAGAGATATAACAGAACCTGCCTCTGAATTTAGCTTTTCTACTTCTGGTTTTGCTGGTAACGATAAAGAGCCTATCCTATCTCTTACGTCATTTGCCGCCACTTCTAAATCTTTATCAAGCTCAAATTCCATAACGGTTACAGTGAAATTATCAAAAGAACTTGAAGATATAGTCTTTATGCCATCTATATCGCTAAGAGCATTTTCTATCTCTTTAGTAACTTTTGATTCTATGTATTTTAAATCCCCGCTTAGTTTTGTGCTTACTTTAATTATCGGCACATTGACGCTAGGAAACAAATTCACACTCATACTAAAGGCTGAAATCAAGCCAAATATTATCAAAGCCACAAAAAACATTAAAACCGTTATAGGTCTATTTATAGCTATTTTATACATCATTTTATAATTATACTCCCTTCTCCAAAAAGTCCAACTGTAAGCCCTGTGGTATAGGCTTCTGCGTAAATTTTTCTATTTTTGACATCTATGCTAGGATAAATAAGATCTATTTTTGCTTCTTTTTCTTCGTTTGCAACCTTATATCTATATGTTTGACCTATTTTTACTTTATCTTTGTATTTTTCATCAAAGCTTAGTAAAAGTTTTACTTGCGGATATGAAAAAATTTCAAAAAGTTTTTGAGAAGTCGGAGAAACGCCTTCACCTACATTTATAAATTTATTTGCCACTATAGCATCATAAGGTGCTTTTAAGGTCTTTTTTTCTAAAGCATCTTCATATCGTTTTATGTTTAATTCAGCCTTTTTTGCTTTTAATCTAGCTTCTTCAAAGGCACCTTGCATATCTTCAAAACTTTGACTGTCTAAGACATCTTTTACCTTGCTAAATTTAGAAAGTTTGCTTTTGCTATTGTTAAGCTCTGTTAAAGCTAGTTCGTAGTCATTTTTAGCCAATTGCAAAGCTATTTTTTCGGAACTGTTTTCAAGCTCTAAAAGAACATCGCCCTTTTTTACAAGTTGAGAAGGCTTGACAAAAATCTGCTTTACCACTCCAGCTGTTTCCATAGCAAGAAAGCTTTGATTCATAGCATAAACATCAAAATAAGCATAAACCTCTTCCGCTTTTAAACAAGAAATAAACATGAATGTAAATATAAAAAATCTCACCTTTGTATCCTTTCTCTTATGTCAAGTCCGGCTAAGAAATAATATCTAGCTTTAGCTATTTCGTATTCATTTTTTGCCAATTCAAGCCTACTTATAGAATTAAACTTATCATCAAGTGCTTTTAAATAGTCATTTAAAGATTTTAATCCACTTTTATATTTCTTATCTATACTTTCAAAGCTTAAATTTGAAGCATCTAAATTTAGCTCTAAAGCACTTATTTGCTCCTTTAAAACCTGTAATTCCTTTAAGCTATATTCAAGTTCAGCCTTATTTTTTCTTTCATTTAATCTTGTTTGTAGTTTTTTCGAGTAAAAGTCAAGTCTGCTATTTTCAAGCTCCGAACTTCTTAACTTAAAATCAAAAATTTTCCACTGCATAGCTATTATGAATTGATTATTTTGTGAATGCCTTTTAAAATACCTATCCACGAAATTTATGGCAAAAGGCGGCAAGGTGTTTGGGATACTAAAATCAAAATTATTTTGATAAAAACCGTAATTGTTTTGTATGTAAAAAGTTGGATAAAATTTAGAACGTGCTATATCTAAATTTAATTTTGCTAAATTTTCTTCTTCTCTTGCTATTTTTACTTCTATGCTATCTGTGCTATGGTATTTTGGTTCTTGCAAAGAGCTTATTTTGCTTGGGACAAGCCTTTCTTTGCTAAGTATAAAAATCTCCTTTTCAATCTCATTTAATTTAAGCTCATTTTTCATACGCTCTATCTTGCTTTGATGATATACAGCCTTTATGCTTTCAAATTCTTCTTTGCTTTTTAAACCTGCTAAAAACATCTTTTGAGCGTTATTAAGACTGTTTTGCAAAAAATTTTCTTTAGCCTTGCTTGCTGATATTATTTTTTCTAAACTTAGATAATTAAAATAAAGAACACAAGCTTTATACACTGTATTTTGCTTTGTAAATTGTGAATTTAAAAGAGCTAAATTTTGCATACTTTTTGCACCTTTAAACTGTGCCTCTCTTTTACCTCCATCATATATTATATAAGATAAAGAAAAAACCGCATATAAACTCTCTTTAGCCCTATCTATAAAAACATCTCCATTATTTGCGTTATAAGCACTTTCTAAACTTATACTTGGAAAATAAGCACTTAAAGCTTTGTCTTTTTCATTATTTGCTTTTAAAATTTCGTTTTCTTTTATCAAATTTGTTTCATTTCTTAGACTAAGCTCTATAAAATCCTCTAAATTTACAGCATATAACGACAATGACAAAAAAACAAATATAGCGATTCTAATCATAAAAATAATCCTAAACTTTGTTTAATTATATTAAATTTTTCTTTAAAGCAAGTTTTGCTAGAATGTGCGATTTAGGAAGTAAAATGAGTAATATTAGAAATTTTTCAATCATAGCACACATAGACCACGGCAAAAGCACCCTAGCAGATAGGATAATAACAGAGTGCAATGCCATAAATGAAAGACAAATGAGCTCTCAAGTGCTTGATACTATGGATATAGAAAAAGAAAGAGGCATAACCATAAAGGCACAATCAGTAAGGCTTGAGTATGAATTTGAGGAGCAAAAATATATACTAAATTTGATAGATACTCCCGGACATGTTGATTTTTCTTATGAGGTTAGCAAAAGCTTAGCAAGCTGTGAGGGTGCTTTACTTGTAGTTGATGCCTCGCAAGGAGTTGAGGCTCAAACCATAGCTAATGTTTATGTAGCCTTAGAAAATAATCTTGAAATAATACCGGTTATAAACAAAATAGATCTTCCTTCAGCCGATATAAACAAAGTAAAACACGAAATAGAGCACATCATAGGCATAGATTGCTCAAATGCAATCTGCGTAAGTGCAAAAACTGGCGAAGGTATAAAAGAACTCTTAGAAAATATAATAAAAAAAATTCCAGCTCCAAAAATAGATGAGAATTCCCCTACTAAAGCTTTGATTTATGATTCTTGGTTTGATAATTACCTTGGAGCCTTGGCTTTGATTAGAATTTATGATGGTAGCATTAAAAAAAATGAGGAAGTTTTAATAATGTCTTCTGGAAAAAAGCACAATGTTTTGGAGCTTTTATACCCTCACCCAATAAGTCAAAAAAAGACAAATATTT
Source organism: Campylobacter avium LMG 24591 (assembly GCF_002238335.1). Taxonomy (NCBI): domain Bacteria; kingdom Pseudomonadati; phylum Campylobacterota; class Epsilonproteobacteria; order Campylobacterales; family Campylobacteraceae; genus Campylobacter; species Campylobacter avium. The sequence continues at coordinate 1,219,981 of NZ_CP022347.1, read as the reverse complement.
TAAAATCAGGGGAAGTAGGCATTGTAGTTTTGGGGCTTAAAAATGTTTCTGATTTACAAGTAGGCGATACTATAACTTGCACAAAAAATGAAGCAAAAGAAGCTATAGCTGGTTTTGAAAAGGCAAAAGCCTTTGTTTTTGCAGGAATTTACCCTATAGATACTGATAAATTTGAAGATTTAAGAGATGCACTTGATAAGCTTAAGCTAAATGACAGCTCCATAACATACGAACCAGAGACATCTTTAGCACTTGGCTTTGGCTTTAGAGTGGGCTTTTTAGGACTTTTACATATGGAAGTGATAAAAGAAAGGCTAGAAAGAGAATTTAAGCTTGATTTAATAGCATCAGCACCAACAGTTACTTACGAAGTGCATTTAAACGATGGCACGGTAATAAACATACAAAATCCTAGCGAACTTCCACCTGTAAATAAAATAAATTTTATAAAAGAACCATTTGTAAAGGCTACAATAATCACTCCGAGTGAATTTGTAGGAAATTTAATAACACTTTTAAATAGAAAAAGAGCTATACAAACAAAGATGGATTATATAAATCCCACTAGGGTTTTGCTTGAATACGATATACCTTTAAATGAAATAATAATGGATTTTTATGACAAGCTAAAATCTCTAAGCAAGGGCTATGCTAGTTTTGATTATGAGCCTATAGAGTATAGAGAGGCTGATCTTGTAAAGCTTGATATAAAGGTAGCTGGAGAAAATGTAGATGCTTTAAGCGTAATAGTGCCAAAAAGCGAGGCACAAAGCAAGGGTAGAGAGCTTGTAAAAGCTATGAAAGAAATAGTGCCTAGACAGCTCTTTGAAGTAGCTATTCAAGCAAGCATAGGCTCAAAAATAATAGCTAGAGAAACCGTAAAATCAATGGGAAAAAATGTAACAGCAAAGTGCTATGGAGGAGATATAACCAGAAAAAGAAAGCTCTTAGAAAAACAAAAAGAAGGTAAAAAGCGTATGAAAGCTATAGGCAAAGTGCATTTGCCGCAAGAAGCTTTTTTATCAGTGCTTAAGATAGACTAGCTTTCTTTAAATAGCTTTGAGGCAAGGTATTCAGCACGGTTTTGCCCTGTGTCTTTTTTAAGAATTTTATATATTTTATTCATATAATCTTCTAATTTTTGCTGAGAATTTAAAGGCTTGTCGTTTTCTTTTAGTTTGTGATAATCCCCATTGCTATCAAGTTCGTATGATAGTTCGCTATCTTCAAGTTGCAGCCTTAAAATTTGCGCTAGCTTAGCCTTTGACTTTTTATCAAAAATAGGGGTCATAAGCTCAAGCCTTCTATCTAAATTCCTAGGCATCCAATCAGCACTTGAGATAAAATAATTTGGCTCGCTGTGCTTAAAATAAAAAATTCTAGCATGCTCTAAATACTTACCTATGATACTTCTTACCTTTATATTTTTGCTAAATGACAAATTCGGCCTTAAGCAGCAAATTCCCCTTATGATGAGCTCTATCTTAACTCCGGCCTTTGAAGCCTCATACAAAGCCTTTATCACATCACTATCTACTAAGGAATTCATCTTGGCTATTATGTGTCCCTCGCTTGCTTTGCTTGTTTCAAGCCTTATCATTTTTATAACATTTTCTTTGATTTGCCCCGGGCTCATAGACAGCGTTTCAAGCCTTTTTGTCTTGCTAAAGCCAGATAGTATGTGAAAGAAATTCGTGCTATCTCTTGCAAATTCAATCTTGCTTGTAAAATAACTCACATCCGTGTAAATTCTAGCCGTGCTAGCGTTGTAATTACCTGTGCTAAGGTGCATGTAAAATTTCAGCTTATCATTTTCTCTTTTAATTATCTGGCATATTTTTGCATGAACCTTAAAGCCAGCTATGCCGTATATCACATGTGCTCCAGCGTCCTCCAAAGCCTTTGCCCAATGTAAATTATTCTCCTCATCAAATCTAGCCTTAAGCTCCACCATAACAGTAACTTGCTTGCCGTCATTTGCCGCATCTATCAAGGCACCAACTATCTTTGAATTTTTTTCAACTCTATACAGGGTCATTCTTATGGAGATTACATCATTATCCTTGCTAGCCTCTTTAATCAGCCTATAAACAGGGTCGAAGCTTTCATAAGGTTGAAAAATCAGCACATCTTCCTTGTCTATCGTCTCAAAAACAGATGAATTTTCGTTAAAGGGTTGCAGTGTTTTTGGCGTGTAGTGAGGCAGTAAAAGATGAGCAAAGTCTTTATTTGAAACGATTTGCCACAGTGTTGATAAATTTAGCAAGATAGAATACTCGTAAATATCTTTTGGAAAAATTTGCATATGATTTACCAAAAAGTCCATTATCTGTTTATCTGCATTTTTTTGAATTTGTAATCTTACAAAAGCTCCCTTTCGCCTTAATTTTAGGCCTTGCTCTAAGAGCATCATAAAATCATCGGCTTCTTCTTCCTCTATGTCTATGTCTGCATTTCTAGTAACCCTAAAAGGTGCTGAGGCGATTAGCTTGTATCCTGGGAAAATGCTTTCAGTGTGATTTTTTACTATGCTTTCTATGGGAACATAGACATTTGAGCTAGCTGCGTAAAATCTTGGCAACAACCTTGGAATTCGTATCATTCCAAATTTAACTATGTCAGGATTTGCATTATCACTTAGTTTGACGGCCAAGGCGAAGCTAAGATTGTTTAGATGAGGAAAAGGGTGAGTTGCATCCACTGCGATTGGAACGATGAGGGGCAAGATATTTGAAAAGAAAAACTCATCGCATTTTTGTTTCAAGGCCTCATCCACCTCATCATAAGAGCTTATGTGCAAATTTTCTTTTTTGAGATTTGCTAAAATTTCATTAAAGTATTTTTCTAGCAAAGGCTTTTCTTTTCTTATGTAAGAGCGAATTTCTTTAAGCTGGTTTAAAGGAGTCATCTCATCATCGCCGCTTGCGTTTATGCCTGCGCTAAATAACTTCTTAAGTCCGGCTACTCTTATCATATAAAACTCATCTAAATTTGTGCAATAAATGGCTATAAATTTAAGTTTTTCAAGTAAAGGTATGTCTTTTGAGCATTGATCTAGCACTCTTGTGTTAAACTTAAGCCAAGAAAGTTCTCTGTTGAAAAATAATTTAGCTGAGTTTTGCATAATTAAGCCTTTATTTAAATGCATTATTTTAGCATTTTAAGATTTAAAAAAATATTACAAATTGCTTTTAAATATAGTTTTTTTGTGTATTTACGAAACAATTAAAAAAATATTTTTTTAAAAAAATTCTTAAAAATATAAATTTTTAATGCTTATAAGAATACAATCTAACGATGTGAGGTTTCAAAATGAAAGATATTATAGGACTTGCTTTAGCTGGAAATTTTGCAAAGCACTTAGAACAAGCCGGCGAGGCAAAAGACTTTGTTTTAATTAAGACTGATGATGCTGATGCACCAAAGGGAATGTTTGCATTTTATGTGCCAAATTCTACGAGCTTTTTATCGCGTTACTGTATAGATAATGAAAAGATTATCATTCCAAAAGGCTGTAAAGTCCAGGCAGAACCTGAGTTAGCACTTGAGTGTGAGCTCTCTTACAAAGATGAGTTAGTACTTTCTATCAAGCCTTTGTATTTTATGGCTTTTAATGATACATCCATAAGAGAGGGCATAAAGGCTAGTAAAATTTCTCAAAAAAAGAACTTTTCCACAGCTTCAAAGGGTTTTGGTGATAAGAAAATTCCAATAGATGTCTTTGAAAAGGGTCATATTTGCGATTTTTACTCCATAGCTTCTTTTATAAGACATAAAGATAGTGCTGAATTTGAAAATTACGGCGAAGTTAGTAAGGTAAGCACTTACAGCTATTTTTACTCTAAATTGCTTGAGTGGATGATAAAAACGATAAACAGTCAGCAAGACTTTGCCGTCTTAGAAAATTTAAGTCTTATGCTAAAGGAGGCTAAATATCCTAAAAAAGCGCTCATAAGTATAGGTGCCACAAGATATATGCCAAAGTATGAACACACCTTTTTAACAGAGGGCGATGAGCTTTGCATTATGCTTTTTAACCATGATAAGTACTCACAAGATGAGCTTAAGAAAATGCTTGCTAGAAATGCGGATTTTTCTAACTTTGATGATATATCTGCATTAAGGCAAAGGGTGTTATTCTTGTAAGTGCTGCAGGGCAAAGATTAGTTCATTATAGCTTTTTTGTTTTTCATCGCAAAAGCCTTGCAGCTGAGCACAAGCTGCGTTTAAGCCCTCTTTTTTCTCTATCTCAAGTAGCTTAGAATAAAGCTCTTCTATGTTTTTTATGGCTAGCTCATTTGGCTTTCTTCTTACTGAGTAGTAGCCAACTATTTCTCCGCTTATGTTTTTTGACGGGGTTACATTTGCAAAAACCCAGTAAAAGTCGCCGTTTTTGCTTTTGTTTTTCACAAAGGCGAAAATTTCTTTCCCCTCTTTTATGTAATCCCAAAGGTATTTAAACACAGTTTTTGGCATGTCTTCGTGTCTTACCATGTTGTGCGGTTTGCCTATTAGCTGTTCTAGCGTGTATCCTGCGTATTTTATAAAGTCGTAATTTGCGTATGTTATACAGCCTTTTAGGTCTGTTTTTGAGGTGATTAGCGTTTCTTTTTCAAGCTTTATTTCCATGTTATTCCTTTACCTCTAGCTTTTCAACTATTGACTGCGAAATTTCTTCTGCTTGTTTTACATTCGCAATCACTTCATCATGGACTTTCTTATCTATAAATTGCTTTGAAAGTTCTAGGGCAGCTTGCGAGCTTTTCTCCAGCGATGTTTGTGCTTTGTCTAAGAAATCTTTGCTTGCGTACTTAAATATCACAGGGCTAATTCCCTCATCATCTAAAAGTTTTGAGATAGGTTTTAAGCCGCTTATCAAAGACTTAGAGCCGTTAAGTTGCAAGTAAATATCTGATTTGTAAAGTATGTGTTCTATCTTAACTACTGTAAGGATTATTTTTTCTGCAAATTCATCAAAGGACATCCCTAGGCTTGCTGAATTTGTAGCGAAATTGTTAAGTGTTTCTAAGAGTTTTATTATCTTGTTTTCTGATTCTTTTGTGGTGCTAAAAACTTCTTCGCTGTTGTTTTGTATGGTTTGTATCTCGTTTAGTATGCCTTGTATGCCGGCTGCTATGTCATTTGTTGCGTGTCCTACTTTATCAGCTAGGTTTTTAACCTCATCGGCCACCACGGCAAAACCGCGTCCGTATTCTCCAGCTCTTGCAGCCTCAATGGCAGCATTTAGGGCTAGTAGGTTTGTTTGCTCTGCTATTTCTTTTATGGTTTCTACTATGGAGCTTATGTTTTGGGAGTTATCCGCAAAAACCTGCACCGCAGTTTTGCTTGAATTTGTAAGCTCGACCAAAGAATTTAAGTCATTTTGCAATAAATTCACATCAACAGTACTTTGCTTGGTATTTTTTTCAATATCAACAACCACTTCATACAAATTTTTCATCACATCTATATCAGAGTTTAAGTAATCAGAAATTCGCAGTAAGTCTTTGTTTTGCGTGTTTAGATAAATATTCATCAAATTTTTTGACAAGGCGTTTTTAAATACCGTTTTAGCTGTTGCTTCTATATCATCAAGCGAGGAATTTATAAATTTGATGTTACTTGCGAAAATTCCCTTAAGTCCTTGTTCTAAAGCCTTTCTGTAATACATGCCATTTTCTGAAGAATACACAGCGGTATTTATTTCCCTTAAATACGCTTCAAGCTGGTCTAAAGTATCGTTGATGTTGTCGGCAATTTGGCTTAATTTTTCATCTTTAATGCCTATGTTAATTATTCTTCCGTCGAAATTTCCCTCTTTTAACTCAGAGCTTAGGCTTAAAAATTTGTCTAAGGTTTTATCCTCTTTTCTTTTTAAAAACACCAAATACAAGCAAGAAAGAAAAATCAGTATCAAAAAACCAGCCAAGATGAAATTTAATTGATAGATAGCAAAAACAAAGGCTACAAAGCTTAAAAAGATAGCCACATATAAAATTGAAAGCAAAATTTAAATCCCCCCCCCCCAGTTAAAAGCCGATATTATACAAAAAAAATCTTATTTTTTTATAAAAACAATTTTAAAATTTAAATTTAAAAAATGTAAAGAGGTGATAAAACAAAAGCAAGTAGGAGTTAAGTCCTACTTACTCTGTATGAAAAAAATTACCCTTTACTTACCTTAGCTTCTTTGCTTACGGCAAGTGTAATTATTATTACAAAATTCGTATTAATTAGAACTTAAAACTGTAATTTTTTGTCAGGATGAAAATTAATTATAGCGTTAAAAATATATTTAGTTATTTATTTATAATTTTTGGTTATAAATTTAAACTTCTAAAATTGAAAGAAAGGTACTTTATGAGGTCATACACAGCCCCAGCACTCAGCAGAGGTTTGCAAATTTTGGAATTTTTATCAACGCAAAAAACACCGCTTACCTTGCATTCCATAGCCTCTCAGCTTAATATGAGTGTTTCACATATATATAGAATTATGCAGGTTTTGCATACTCACGACTATATAAAAAAGGACAAGAATACTGAATCATTTGCACTTACGCCAAAACTTTTTTTGCTTTCCATGAATTTTAGGGATAATTCCACCTTATTTGACGCGGTATCTCCTATCTTAGAAGAAATTTCATCTTATACAAAACAGTCTGTCCATTTTGCCATACAAACTGATAAAAACATCTCTGTTATAGCACGCTCTCACTTGCATAATGAGGCCGGCTTTGTCGTGCGTATAGGATATACAAAGCCTATGCAAAATACAAATTCAGGTCTTTTGTTGCTAGCGTTTGCAAGCAAGGAGGAAAGAGAGGCTGTGCTAAAGGTTGATAAGGCTTTGGAAAAGACCTTTGCTAAGATATGCAAAGATGGTTATTATATGAATTATTCTTATTACGCAAAGGGTATAATTGACATTTCCATACCTTTGTTTTCTAAATTTAGCAAAAATGTTATCGGCGCCTTAACCATACCTTATGTGTATATAGAGGGAAGGTCTTTAAGCCTAAAAGAAACAGCAAAATATATAAGGTCTTTTTCTCCTTGCGTGATTCCTTTTTAAGCTTAAAATCTGTATTTTAAGAATTTAGGATTTAAATGAGCTTTGCAAAGCTCATTATACGCCTTTTTATTTGTGATAATGCCGCCTATGTAAAATTTAGCGTTTTGTTTAGAAAATTTGCTTTTAAATTTATAAAGGCTATCATCATCCTTTAAGCCTCCTCCCAAGATACATATCTTGCTTTTTTTCAAAGACATAAATTCAAAAGAAAAGTCTAGCAAGGCAGCGTTTGCATTCATCAGCTTTGAGGTGGCACCTAAGTGATAATACGAAAAATCAGCGCCTAAGAAAAATGAGACAAAGCCTAAAATTTGATTTTCATAAGAGGCTTTTAAAAGGTAGTATTGCTCGAAATTAAAAAGGGCATTATGGTAGTCTTTGTTAAAAAAATAAAAGCTTGAAGCGCCAAGACTTTTCATGCTTTTTTCATAAAATTTAACGAAGCTATCTTTGTCTTTTTCATCGGCAAATTCTATCTTAAGCTCTTTTCTTGCTTTTCTTACGCAGGTTCTCATTCTAGGGCTGTAAGAGCTTCTTGTCTCGTTGATATCATTTTTAAGCTCAAGCAGCACAAGCTTTCTATTTTGCTCAAAAAAATCAAATTTCTTTTCAAAAAAGCTTAAATTTACATCATAAGGGTGCAATCTTAAAAAAATTGCTATGATATTTTCATCAAAACATCTACTTTTTAAGGCCGACAAAGCCTCGTTTAAAAAGCTTGTATCGCTTGTGTTCGCAAAGATAGAGCTGTATCCATAAGCAGAGCTTAAGTCGTAAAATTCGCTATTTTTTATCTTGTTTTTATTGGCTACAAGCTTAAAATACTTCTCATCTTTTTTAAACTCAAATTCAAAAAGCTCCCCAAACAAAGCAACATAGTTTTTATCTAAATATATATCTTTTTCAAAGCTAAAACTCAAGCTTTGCTTCCTTCAACTATAAGCAAGCTATCAAGCAAAACCCCGTCTTTTTGAAGTGTCGTCTTGCTTAAGGAAAAAGAAAAGTCATCAGCCTTAAAAAGCATAGCTATACTTTGCTCATCCTCAAAGCGAAGTTTGCCAACATGCTGATAAATCCCTTCTTTTGGCTCATAATACTCGCCCAAACTCTCATCAAAACCTAAAATTCCTTTAGCTATATGGCTTGAGTAGAATTTCCCGCCTTTTTTAAGCTTTGTTAAGGATTTTAAAAATATCGCCCTTGTTTTTTCAAAGTCATTGCAACACAAAGAAGCAACATCTATGATAGCGTCAAAACTCTCATCCTCAAATTCATCAAGCATAGTATAATAATCTCCTATCTTGATATCTTTAATCCTATCTTTTAAACCCTCATCATTCATTCTTTTTAAAAATCTATCAACCCCAGCCTTGCTCCACTCAATACCACTTACAGTAAAACCCTCCCTAGCACAAAACCATAAATTTGTACCCGTTCCAAGTCCTAATTCAAGTATATTAATAGCCTTTCTATCGCTTACATTATAGAAATTCCTTGCTATAAATCTTATCAATGTTTCGCTAGGGTATTTGCCCCATTCCCTGCTTGAAAAAATTCCTTCCCAAAGTTCTTTAGGCATCTTTTTCTCCTTGTATTATGTAAAGTTCGGTAAGAGGCTTGTTGTTTTCTTTTGTATTGATTAAAGATATGGATGTTATTTTAAAATTATCTCCATTATAAAGCTTTTTTATATCCTCATCATCGCAGTATCTAATAAGCCCTGTAAAAGCGTCGCAGCCCTCAGTTGGCTTGCAAGAATGATAAGGCAAGCTTTCATCCTTATAAAAACCTAAGTTGTTAAAGCTTGGTGTTATGCTTAGAAATTTCCCGCCTTTTTTAAGCTTTTTGACGGCTTTTTTGATTATATCTTGTGTTTTTTTAAAGTCATTATAAGCAAGCGAGTAGCTATCTATGAAGCAGTCAAAACTCTCATCCTCAAATTCATCAAGCATAGTGTAATAATCTCCTATCTTGATATCCTTAATCCTATCTTTTAAACCCTCATCATCCATTCTTTTTAAAAATCTATCAACCCCAGCCTTGCTCCATTCAATACCACTTACAGTAAAACCCTCCCTAGCACAAAACCATAAATTTGTACCCGTTCCAAGTCCTAATTCAAGTATATTAATAGCCTTTCTATCGCTTACATTATAGAAATTTCTTGCTATAAATCTTATCAATGTTTCGCTAGGGTATTTGCCCCATTCCTTATTTTCGAAAATATTTTGCCAAATTTCAGCATTAGTACCTTCATTATTTGAAATTTCAGCATTGCTTACAAATTTTTTCATAGTATGTCCTTTGTGATTTGGTAAAAAAAAGTGAGAGAAGAGGCAGGAAAATAAATACGAAAAATTTAACCCCCCCCCCGTATAGAATTTGTCCTTGTAAAAGATAGAATTTTCGCCTAAAATTTGACCGTGCTTTAAATTTGTATTTGAGCCTACAAAGGAAGCCCTTTTTACCACGCAGTCTCCATTTACAACAGCACAGGTGCTAATGTGGCTAAAATCCTCCACAACGCAGCCATGCTCTAAAAGCGAATTTGTGTTTAAGATACAAGCCTTGCCAACCTTGGCCCCGGCATTAACAAGCACATTGTGCATTATGATACTTGCTTCGCTGTCTATTTGAGCGTATTTTGAGATGTAAGCGCGAGGAGAAATTATCGTAGGCATAATAAAATCCAAGCTTTTGAGCTTTTCAAAAAGCCTTATTCTAGGATTTGCACTCTTGGTTTGACCAATGGCTAAAAAGGCGAATTTATACTTTTTTCTTAGGCTTTTTAGCTCATCGTCATTGCCTAAAATTTCATAATCAAGCCCGGTTTTATTAGCTTCATTATCCACAAAGCCAGCTATTTTAAATCTAGCCTCACTTTCTATAACATCAACGCAAGAAAGTGCATGCCCACCTGCACCTATGATTAAAATTTCATCCTTCATTAAAGCCTCACAGAACTAGGTAAATTCACTAAAAGTTTTTCAAATTTTTTAGTGTTTTTTAGCTCGTCTTTTTGGCAGTTTAAAAAAGGCTTTAAAGCACTGAGCGGCTTATAAATAGCTCTGGCATAAATTTGGTTTTTAATACATTCTTGCAAAAACACGGTCCTTAATCCTTCATCTTTAAAAACAACAGCATTTAGCCAAAAATTACTTTTTGACTGCGCATTTTCATCTACGAAGTTAATTTTATCATTATTTTTAAAAAATTCCTTGTAAATTTGTGCTAAGGCTCTTTTATTTTCTAAGAAAAATGGCAACTGTTCAAGCTGAGCTACCAAAATAGCGGCATTTACATTGCTAAGTCTATAATTATACCCTATCTCATCGTGTATATACTCATATGGATGTGCTAATTTCGCTGTTGTGCTTAGGTGTCTAGCCTTTTTTGCTATCTTTTCGTCATTGCTAAGTATAATGCCACCGCAACCGCCCGTAATAATTTTATTTCCATTAAAGCTAAGTGCACTGCTGCTACCAAAAGTGCCTAGATGTTTGCCTTTGTAGTAGCTTCCAAGTGCTTGTGCAGCGTCTTCTATAAGTATAATGTTGTATTTTTTACAAAGTTTTGTAATCTTATCAAGTTTTGCACTTAGCCCAAAGCTATGCATTACTACACAAGCTTTTATATGCTTTTTTGTCTTTTTGTTAAAGCATTTATTATCTTTCATAAAGCTTTCATTTTTTAAAAATTTTTCTAAAGCTTTTGGGCTTAAGGAGAAATTATCCTTGCTAATGTCTAAAAATATAGGCTTTGCACCCGTGTAGCTTATGGCATTTGCTGTTGCAACAAAGCTTATACTTTGAGTTATAACCTCGCATTTTTCATCTATACCATTTGCAAGCAAGGCTATATGTAGGGCTGAGGTGCCCGAGTTGGTGGCTATGGCGTATTTTGAGCCCGTAAAAAGTGCTATTTTTTCCTCAAAAAGTTCTACAAATTTACCAGCAGATGAGACAAAGCCACTATCTATACATTCCTTTAAATACTCCTTTTCCTTGCCTATGAAACAAGGCTCGTGCAGGGCAATGCTGTCTTTTTTAAAAAGTTGTTTTATAAATGATATTTCCTTTTCAAACATTATAAATCCCGCTTTTATACTCGTTTAAATTCGCTTTTATATACTCTATGCTTAGTTTTAAACCCTCATCAAGACTAAATTTGCTTTGCCAATTTGTGTGCGTTTTAAGCTTAGTGCTATCTCCTAAAAGCCTTGTAACCTCGCTATTTTTAGGACGTAGTCTTTGAGTATCCACCACAACATCTATCTTTGCATTGGTAAGGTCTAAAATTTTATCAAGCACTTCTTGCATGGAGTATTCTTTTTGGCTGGCTATGTTAAAGACTTCTCCGTATTCATCAAGCTTTAAGAGCTCACAAAAGCCCTCGCAGGTATCAAGAACGAAATTTAAATCTCTTTTTGGGCTTAAATCCCCGACCTTAAGCTCCTTAACCCCGCTTAAAATTTGACTGATTATGCTAGGGATTATCGCCCTTGCACTTTGCCTTGGGCCGTACGCGTTAAATGGCCTTGCCACCATCACAGGCAAAGAAAAAGAGTTGTAATAAGACAGTGCCAGCATATCAGCAGCTATTTTTGTCGCTGAATAAGGACTTTGAGGCTGTAAGGGGTGCTTTTCATCTATGGGTGTGTAAATGGCACTGCCATAAACTTCGCTCGTTGAGGTGTGGATAAATTTGCTCACACCTGCATTTTTCGCCGCTTCAAGCATGTTAAGCGTGCCTTGTATGTTCGTATCTACATAGCTTTGAGGCGCTTCGTAAGAATAGGGTATGGCTATTAAAGCACCAAGATGAAAGATGGCATCAACGCCCTTTGCTAGTTTTTGGCAAAAAAAACTATCTCTTAAATCCCCAGATATAAGCTCCACATCGTTTTTTACCTCACTTTTTTCCAGATGTCCCCAGAAGTTAAAGGAGTTGTATTGACTTAAGGCCCTTACTTTAAAGCCCTTTTTTACAAGCATTTCGCACAGATGAGAGCCTATGAAACCATCAGCTCCGCTTAGTAGAATTTTTTTCATCTTTAAAGCCTTAGATATTTTTTTAAATTTTTACTCAAAAGTTCTTTTTCTAAATTCTCAAATGGCTCTTTAAGCACCTTTAAAAAGGCCTTAAGTAAGGAATCAAGCAAGAGAAAATACTCCAAAAGTTCTTTTATGATAAATAATTTTTTATTTATATAATCTTGCTGTGAGCTTACATAAAGTGCATAAATTTTTGCTAAGTTTATGTTAAACTGCGTTTTGGTTTGCATTAAACATTCATCAAATTCATCCGAATTTGCCTCTAGGTATTTTTTGAAATTTTGTGCTTTTTCAAGCAAGACATCTAGCTTTTGTATTAATTCTAGCTCGTTTGCTATTTTTTGTATGTTTTCGTATTCTTGCTTTATTGCAGTAAAATTTTCTTCTAAAAGCTCTGTAAAATCAATGCACTTTTTTATGCTTTTTTTTGTTTTAACATAAGCTTGTAATTTAAATTCAAGGCTTTTTTGCAAAGTTGTTTTTTCAAGCTTTATGTAGCTTTTCTTTTGCTTTGCAAACTCAAGCAAACAGTCCTTAAAAGGGGCTTCTTTGCAGTATAAAATTCTAGCTCCTCCTTCGGTGCAGTTAATTACTGTAGCCGGTGCTTGCCTTATGAAATTTTCAAGATTTTGCTTGAACATTATCCAAATTTTATGGCTTTTTACGGTTTTATTTCCGCCGTATCCTAAAATTTGCTCATAATCTTTTTCTTTATAAAAGCCTTGTTCAAAATCCTCACCGTGTTGATAATCCTTTGGATGTGAATGCCCAGACTCATCAAAGGCCAAATCTTGCCCTATAAAAAGAACGGTTTTAAAACCAAGCCTATAAACAGCCGTGGTAAAGGCAAATACGGCCACATTGCTTTCCTCAACTATCCAGCCAAAGTTTTTTAAATTTAAATACAGGGCAAAGGGATTTGCTCTTGTTAGTGCTAGAATTTGTTTGTTTTCTCTTTTTAGATACTTAAAAGCATTTGGGTGTGCTAGCGAGGCCACCATAAAAATGGTATTTTCATCTCCTTTGAAGCTGTGATTAAAAAACTCAGCCGTAAAATCGCTTCGCTCTATCATAAAGACATAATCAGGCACAATGCCATTTTTCATAAGTATAGGATAAGCAGAATCCGCACAAAAGATACTTACTCTATCTTGATAGAGCTTTAAAAGCTCTAGCTGCTTAGAAAGAGAGGGGCCTGTGGAGACGATTACGGCTGTGTCATGCTTTTTGTATCTTTTTTTATAAAGTTCGCCACAGCTTATATTCTCACACATAAAACTAAGATTTTGCATAAACTGTAAAATTCCTTGCAAGGCGTCTAGCGGGTCGTTTCCTATAGATTTTATGTAATATGAAAATTGCGAGATTAAAAAGTTATTAAGCCTTAGAATTTCCTCCTCAAAGTTCTCATAAAATTTGCTATGTATATCTAAAAAATAAAGCTTTGAATTATAGCAAAATTTATCAATCTTGCATATATTTGCTATTTCATCACTTTGGCTAGGGTGAAAAATCATTATCTTATCATCTTGCAATTCTTTGGAAAAATCAAGCTTTGAAAGCACGCAAAGCAAGAGCTCAATATCTCTTTCAAAAACTACGATGTGCTTTAAGTTTTCATTTTTGGCTAATTCTTTATACAAAAGCCCGCTTCCAAAGCCATAAAAATACAAAACCTCATAGAATTTATACTGCTCATACTTAGCTAACATCTCGTCTAACTCAGCTTTTGCATTGTGATATATGCAAATGCCCCCCCCCGTTTTGATATTTAGGCAGTCATTTTCTTGTATGCTTTTGTAGTTTTTGTTTTGAATGCTTCTTAGGGTGTCTTTTAACACAGGCGATTTTATAGCCTTTAAATTCTTAACTAATATACTCATAAATCCTCTTCCGTTAAGGGTGAGGCAAAGTCTATATCTCTTTTAGCCTTCTTACCAAGCAAGGAATTTAGATACTTAGGGTGCAAACCAAACGCCGGTCTTACGCTTCTTACATTATCCTTTGTAAAAAGCTCTCCCTTTTTTATATCAGCACTTGCATATAAACTCCTTGCAAATTCGCGGTTTTTAATCTCCTTTAACTCATCGTTAAAAAGTGCTTTTCCAAGTGCAAGTTCGCTTTTTCTAATATCCTCGCAAAGGCTTTTAAACTCGTTAAAATCAAGAGAAAATTCACTATCCTCGCTTTTTATACTTTTATCAAGGCAAAAATGCTTTTCAATCACCCTTGCGCCAAGGCTTATAGCTATGATAGCTGGTATGTTGCTAAAGCTATGATCACTTAGGCCAAGCTCGCACTTAAATTCATCTTTTAAAAGCTTTATGGAGTTTAAATTCATATCGCTTAAATCAGCCGGATAGCTTGAGGTGCATTTTAAGAAAACAAGTTCTTCATTGCCTTCTTCTTTGCAAATTTCACAAATTCTTTGCAATTCCTCTTTTAAGGCTATGCCTGTTGATACTAAAAGAGGCTTTTTTTGCCTTGCCACAAGACGCACGAAATTTTCATCGTTTGCTTCAAAGGAAGCTATTTTATAAGCAGGAGGGTCAAACCTTGTTAAGAAAGTTAAATCCTCCTCGCAAAAAGGGCTAGAAAAGCAAAGAAGCCCCGCATCTTGTGCCGCTTCAAATATCAAAGAATGCCATTCATAAGGTGTTTTAGCACTCTCATAAAGCTCATAAAAAGTTCTCTTATCCCACAAGCCACCTTTGATGATAAAATCATCTTTGTTTGAATTTAAGGTAATGCTATTAGGAGTATAAGTTTGAATTTTAATGGCGTCAGCACCGGCTTCTTTGGCCTTTTTAATGCTTTGTAGAGCCAAATCAAGACTTCCCGCGTGATTTGCACTAAGCTCAGCTACTATTAAAACCTTTTCATCTAAGTCAAAATTTCCTATCTTCATCTACAACCTTTGCTTTTAAATCGTATTTTTTAAAATATTTTTTACAAAATTTCAAGCATTTTTTGCATATCGTTTTTTTCTAAAACAAAGGTTTTGTATGTGTAAGTTATGGGATTTAGTTTGCAGGTTTTGCTGTAAAAATCATAGCCCTGAGCGTTTGAGTTTATACAAATAAATTCTAAATTTTTGTAATCATTTTTCAAGCATTCCTCATTCAAAGCCTTGAAAAGCTCTCTTCCAACACCCTTTTTTCTATACTCATCTTTGACATAAAAAACTTCCAACCTAAGCCCTTTTTTACCACTAAAAGAAACAAAAGTTATATAAAAAAGTGCTAAGGCTATGATTTTATTATCAAGCTCTACAAGCAGGGCTTGAGCGAAATTTTCAGATAAAAGTTTCTTTAAATCCTCTTTTTTGCAAGTGAAATATTCAAGCACATTCTCGTGTTTTGCCAACTCTTGCATAAGTTCAAAAATCACATCAACATCACTTGCCTTTGCTTTCCTAATCAACATCTTTTACCTTTCTTTTTTGAAAATTTTATCCTTTTCTTTGTAAATTTTTACTATGTATTTTTGATTTTTTATGTAAAAAAATGCTGGAAAGTCGGTATTGTTACAAATTCTTAGCAGGTTAAAATTTTCTTTTATGCTTTTGTTGATGTTTAATTCGCTATCTTTTGGGTATCTCCTTTTGTAAAAGCTTTCTTTGCCTTTTTGTGCTTTGGGCTTTAAAACTTTGTGATTTTTTACAAAATTTAAGGCCATTTTTATAACAAAGTCTCCTTGTTTTTTACGCAATTCATTATACAGCTCAAAGCCTGTTAATTTTAGTTTATCTTTCATGTAAAATTTGCCATGATCAGCACTTTCATCTGCTTCAAAAAGAGTAAAAACTATCTCATTTTTTCCCTCTAAAATTTGATGAAAAAATGGTGCAAAGCCTTTGCCTTTTGGTAAATTTGAAGCGTGGATTACTATATTATGTTTATTATTTTTAAGGATATTTTTGCTTAAAATTTTATGATAAGAAAGTATGAATAAAATGTCAAAGTTTTTATTTAAAAGCTCTTTTTCCTCTGTAAAAAGTTCGCAATTTTTTAGTCTTTTTGCTAGTTTTTTGGCATAAGGCAAGAACCATTGATTTTTCGAACTTAAGATGGCTATTTTCATGCAGCCACCTTAAGATGAGAGTTTAAGCTTAAAAGCTTAATCCCCCCCCCCCGTTTTACATTCTATTATAAGATACTCTTTTTCCTCAGCCACTGTTTTAAAGCCAAATTTTTCGTATAGTTTTATAGCCTTTGTGTTTTGCTTTAAAACCCTAGCCTTTATGTTTTTTAGTTTTAAGTCTTTAAAGCCTTTATCTAGCATAGCTTGCATTAGCAAAGTTCCCATTTTTTCCTTAGAAATTTTGTACAAGCCAAAGAAGGCTTCCTGCTCTTTTATCTCGCTAAAGCTTATCACTCCAAGCATTTCCTCCTCTTTTAAAACGAGCATATAAAGCTTAGTTTTATCATTTTTTAAGGATTCTATGAAGTTTAAATGCTCATCTAAACTTATGTATTTTTTTAGACAAAACTTAGCCACATCGCTGCTATTTCTTTGTCTTAAAATTTCTTTTTTTTCCTCTAAAGAAAGATTGATAAAATTCTTAAATACTAGCATAATCTTGCACCTCATAGCCTCTTTGACCTAGCCAAGTTGCTATTTTTTCTTGATTTTTATGCGTGTAAATTGCCTTGAAATTTGCCTTTAACATAAGAGCTTCATTTACTAAAGATGAGGCACTTATGATTAGCTTTTTACTCTCATTCATAAGCTGGGCTAAATTTTGTGCGTCTATTAAAACTTCTATATTTTTTTTGCTTTGTGCATAAGCTTCTAGCTTCTTTGCATTTATGTTTGCACTCGTGCTTAGGATTAAAATTTTCTTATCCTTTGGCAAATCCTCTGCGATTTTTATAGATAAATTTTTGCTATCAACGCCTCCTAAACAGATTAAAAAATCATAAATTTTTTCTCTTTTAATCTTTGCTTCCTCGTAAAATTCATCCCTCAGCAAGGCATAAGAAAAGCCACACCTTAATTCGCAGGCCTTAGGCACCAAATCCTCGTAATCGCTTGCCTTAGCACAGGCATTTACATTAAGCAAAATATCGCAATAATGCCTTTGATAAGTATCATCAAAGCTTAGAATTTTAATGCCGGTTTCTATCTTTATCAGCCTTTCATCCTCATAATCTATGTCGTAGTGATCTATGATAAGCAGGTCAAAGCCAATATCTTTGATTAAATTTATAAGCTCATAAATGCTAGCAGAGCTTAGCTCATAGACTGTGTAAGGGATTTCATCTATCAAAGAACCCTCAAGATCTATACAAGCAAAGCTAACCTCATCATCGCTGTATTGTTTTGCTAAGACTAAATCCCTTTTTATATGTCCGTGTCCTATGCTAGATGAGCTATCACTTCTAAAAAGCACTTTCATAAAAATCCTTGTTAAATTTTTTCAAACTCAAATTTCGCATCATCAACATTAGCACAAAAATCCAAGATACTAAGATATGGCACAAAATCAATCCCCCCCCCCATTTGTTTATACACTGGGTGCGTGAAGTTAAAATACTCTATCTTAACACCACTGTTTGCAAACAAAGCCCTTGCTTCATCATTTTCCAAATAAGCCTTAGAACCTTGCGCGCTAAGATATACAGTTGCCTTTAAAACCTTGCAAATTTCAAGCAACAAACCCTCTTTTTTTGCCTTAGCTAAATGTAAAGAAGAAGCCCTTAAAAGTCTTGTTTTAATGCCTAAGATATTTACGAATTCTTTTATAATGTTTATATTTAAGTCGGCTAGTTTTGTATTATTTTTTAGAGCATTTTCTACAATTTCAAAGCATTTTTTGAAATTCTTACTCTTAGAATAACCGTGATGAATGCTTTTTAAAAGTGTGTTTTTCCACTTAGTTTCATCTAGCAAATACATATCATTTATAGCAGTTTTTTGAGGAGCTTTTTTGCAAGATAAAGACAGCAAATGTTCTTTTTTATTCAGTAAAATTTTATTTCTGCTTTGCCAAGATCTTTGCTCAAACTGCACCGTGTCTAAAAAGACAAAAATATCGCTACTTTTTATCATGGCAAAATACCCAATCCAAGGCAAAAAAGTAGGCTGCATAATGGCTACTTTCATCTTATCCTCCCGTAAATTACTATATCGCTATCAAAGGCTATCCTATTTTCAAACACTGCGCTTGAATCATAATTTAAAACTGTAAAATCATAAAGATTTAAATAATCTCGCAAATACTGCACTAGCTCGTGTTCTTGGTATAAGGTATTTATACAGTTAAGCTCTTTAGTGCTATCATCGCTCATCTTAAAGCTATTTAAGCCAAGTTCCTCACCAAGCCCGTATCTATAGTCTTTTATACTTCTTGTTCTTAGAAAAAACATAGAGTCTTTCTTATATATTTTAGCTTCCTTGCTTTGTTTTAAAAGACTTAAAAAATCCTCTCTTTTTAAATAATTTATGAAATTTGGCATTAAAAAAACATCGGCATTAATTCCCTCTTTTTTTTGCACAAAATCAAATACATTTTCGTTAAAAAATTCGTAATTTTTAGCGGCTATCACTTCTTTGAAGTTATAATTTGCGTTTTTTATATTTTCAGCGTTAAAATCCACACCCAAGCACTTGTAATCATAGTTTGCAAAAAGGCTTAGGTTGTTTCCATTTGAGCAGGCAAATTCCAAGACGGTTTTTCCTTTTTCTTTGTCAAGCTTGTTTTTAAAGAAAAATTTTATCAAGGCATTATCTGGAAATTTCAAGCCTTTTAAATCCCTTATATACAAGTATTATCCTTTGTTTTGATTTATTTTATAAAGCATTTTAGCAAATTCTAAGTCCTCTTTTGTATCTATATCGCAGCTTAAATTTCTAGCTAAAATATAAACTGTTGAGTGTTTTTTAAAGATGAAATTTTCTTTAAGCCAAGTATCTTTACTAGCAAAATAAAAGGCTCCTGCGTCGTGATACGCTCTTGTTAAGTCTTGCGACCTTGCATTATAAAAGCTTTCATCAAACATACAAACCCTTGAGTTTTCATCTAGGCTAAAGGCTCTTTGTATAGGATAATCAAACTCACTTGCTGCGAATAAAAACAAAGCCTTGCTTTGCAAAAAACTATCATAAGCTTCTTTTAAAATTTCAGCATTTATTAATGGTGCGCTAGGGTATAAAAGACAAACATTTTCAAAATTAAAATTTTGCTTTAAAAGCCCTTTTATGCTGTATCTTAAAGCCTCTAAACTACTTGAGTAATCATCGCAAAATTCATCTCTTTTAAAGCTTTTAGCACCAAAATTTGCTGAAATTTGTAAAATTTCCTCATCATCGCTTGAGACAAAAACCTCATCAAAAATACTAGAATTTAAAGCGTTTTCAATGCTATAGGCTATGAGGGGTTTACCGCAAAAATCTACTATGTTTTTTTTGGGAATTCTTTTACTACCGCCACGAGCTGGTATGATACAGATATTTTTCACTTTTAACCTTTCTTATAAGTTTATTTTATAAATTTTTTTCTTGATTTTTCTTAACTTTGGTTATAATTTTTTCAAAAAAAGGTTGTTTATGCTGGTAAATGAAACATTTTTTATAAACTCTTGTGATGATTATGAGCTTAATATAAAAAGAAAATCAAAGCTTGAGTTTAGAATTTCTTATGATGATACAAAGGAGCTTAAAGCCATAGTTTTTGATATAGGAGGCTTTGGAGCTAATACAAATTTATCCTTTTTAGACAGTGCAAGAGTAGCCTTGGCAAAAAAATTTAATATCTTAGTAGTGCATGTTTTTCATCATTGCTTTGCTATAAGGCACAACGAGCAAGATAAGAGGTATTCTTGCACATTTGAAATGAATGATGAGGGTTTAAAACAGCTAGAGATAGCTTTGAACTTTTTTAATCTAAAGGCAAAAGACGGTTTAAGTAAGGCTAATGCTTTTTCCATTAGCATAGAATTAGGCAAACTTTTAGTTCAGCTTAAAAAAGAGGGCAAGATTGAGGATAAAGGCGCTAAAAATGTTCGTAAATTTTTAGCCGTTCCTCCAAATGATGAGTATCAAAACTACGGCGTTATGGCAGCACTTGATCATATCAATGCCTTGAAATTTATACAAAATACCTTTAAACTTCACCACCTCCCAACAATCGTGGGGGGGGGGTCTTACGGTGCTTATATAGCAAATTTGATGGCAAAATTTTATCCCTTAGGCATTCAAGCTGTTGTTGATAACTCCTCTCCTGTGGCTCCTGTGCTTTGGTATTTTTTGGGTGAGTATATGGATAAGTTCGAACTGTATTACGATTTTGACGCCATTGATAGCTTTTTTATTATAAATGCTAAAAGTATGTGGAGCTTAGATGAAAATAGCCCTTATTATTTTAAAAAATCAAATCTTGCCATAAGGGTTTTACTAGATAAGGAGCATTTATCCAAACAGGCTTTAAAAAATAATAAGACAATTTACATAGCTTATCAAGGCATTGATGATAAATCAGATGCAAATCCTGATAAAAAAAGAGAATTTTACGAACTTTTAAAGCATTTTGGCTTTGATGCTAACTTACTTTTGTTTTCTAAAAAGGACATAGACGGTAAATTTATCAAAAATACAGAACACGGTCTAGGGCTTTCAAACAAGCTTATGCTTAAAAGAGAACTACCTTTGCTTTTAGAAAAATTACAAGATTACAAGCCAAGCACGGAGGATAAGAGCATAAGTTATGTGTGCGATAATGAGCTTTTTAGCTTTAAAGATATGAAAACAAAGCTTAAGCTAGAGATTAAAAAACTTAAGACATAGCTTCTTTTAACATCTTTTTTATAGCGTCAAAGCTTTCAAAATTTTCAGCTACTATGAATTTTGGCGCTAATTTTTTCTGATATTTTTTCTCTATAGCAGCTACAAGTGCCATAACATCTACGCTATCTATGATGTCATCGCTTACCATTTCTTGCATACTTTCATCACAATCATCTCTATCTATGCTTTTGAAAAGTTCTTTGATTTCTTGCATAAAACAACCTTAAAAATTTTTGTAAAAATTTAGCACAGTATCGTTAAATTTAAAGCCAAATTTTTCATAAAATTTTATGGCTCTTTCATTGTCATCTTTTACAAAAAGTTTGAAAAATTTAGCCTCTTTGTTTAGTTTGAAAAAGCCTTGCATTAGCTCTTTGGCTAAGCCTTTTTCGCTTGAGGCTATGAAGTCTATGTTGGCTTGGTTTAAGGAAGTGCTAAAGATTAATCCAGCCTTTATAAATCCATTTTTTTTATAAATTAAGGCATTGTTTTCGTCTAAATTTTCCTCATTATAATAAAAGATATAATCCTTGTTAAAATACTCAAGCATAAAGCTTATAAGCTCTTTTTTTTCATCTTTTAAGCACTTTTCTATGTCTTTTGCTTCATAATTTTGCCCTTTATTTTCCAGCTTCATTTGCCTGTAATGTTCGCATAAAACGAAGGAATTTTTTCTCAAAAAATTTTGATGTTTTGAAAGCATTTTTTCATTTTTTGCAAACAAAGTTATATAGGTTTTATCTAGGTAAAAATTCTCTTCCTCATTTATAAAATAATATAGCAAATTTAGATTTTTATCCTTGAAAAAATAAGAGTTTTTAAGCTTTTTTATTTTCATTTTTTCAAGCTCATCTAAGGAATTAGTAAAATTACTTAGCAAAAATCCTTTTTTAAAATCCTCTTCAAATTCTTTAAATTCGCTCAAGCAGTGCCTTTCTATCTATCTTAGAATTTGCATTTAACTCAAAATTATCAACTCTAATGAATTTTTTAGGTATTGCAAAACTAGCTAGTTTATCCTTTAAAAAGTGCTTGAAACTCAAATCCTCATCGCTTTCGTAAAAACAAAAAATTTCATCTTTAAAAAGCACTACGCAGTTTCTTACCTTTTCGTGTGAATTTATGGCAGCTTCTATTTCTCCTAGTTCTATCCTGTGTCCTAGGTATTTGATTTGGCTATCGCTTCTACCATAACAAATAAGCTCTTTTCTTTCATTATAAGCTACTATATCGCCCGTTTTATACACAAAATCTGTGTAGTTGTCGTGTAGAGGATTTTGCATAAAAGCCTTTTGGCTTTGCTCTTTATTTGCATAATATCCTAAGGAAAGAGATGTGCCTCTTACATAAAGCTCACCCCTTACATTAGGCTCATAAATTAGTTTTAAATCCTCATCAAAAACCAAAAGTTCAGTGTTTTCACAAGCCTTGCCTATGGGCAAAAGCTCATCATCGCTAAATTCTCTATCTACAATGTAGTAAGAGCAAACATCAGTGATTTCAGTAGGTCCGTATAAATTTGCAAAAAGTGCGTGTTTTAATTCTTTTCTTATCATATTTAATTGCTTATTAGGCATTATTTCTCCGCAAAAAAGCACCTTTTTAAGCTCCTTTAGTTCAAGTTCTTTAAAAGCCTCAGTATTTGCAAAATACACAAGAACCGATGGCACCCAAAATATAAGGCTTACCTTGTGTTGTTTAAGATAGCTTAGGATTTTTTGCGGAAAGGCAAAGTCTTTATTTTTAAGCAGGTGCAAACAAGCTCCAGCCTTTATGCTTGAGAAGATGTCTAGGATAGAATTATCAAAATAAAAGGGTGCTTGATTTGCTATAATTTCCTTTTCATTCACATCAAAGGTTTCGCACACCCATAAGGTATAATCAATCACGCTTTTATGACTTATGCTAACGCCCTTTGGCTCTCCTGTGCTACCGCTTGTAAAAAGCACATATTGCAAATCAGTATCTATAATGCCCTTTTTTGCTTCGTTTAAGCTAGGCTCATCTATCTCAAAGCTTTTTATATCCTCTATATCTATGCTGTTTACATTGAAATTTGGGGTATTTTTGCTTTTTATTATGAGTTCTGGCTTTAAAATTCTAATAACTCTTTCTATCCTTTCTCTTGGACTTTTTTCATCTAAAATACTATAAAAATTCCCGCTTTTTATGCTTGCAAAAAAAGATATTAAAGCTTGTAAGCTTTTTGGTAAAAGTATTAAAATGGGTGATTTTTTTATATTTTTTCTTAAAATTTCACTTGCTAAAGCCTTTGCTAACTCATTAAATTCGCCAAAACTCAAGCTCTCATCTTGCATAACGAAAGCTTTTTTGTTTGCAAATTTTTCGCAAGTTTGCTCTAAAAAATCATCAACAGTTCTTATCATCTTAGTTATCGCAATATGTATTTTTAGCCAAATCAAGCACTTCAAACAAATTCTTTTTCACAAATTCAGCATCTTTTAAACTCATTTCTTGATGTGCTGGTATGCTAAGCTCTGCCTTGTAAAAATTATCAGCATTTTCTAAAAAAATCTCTTTAAAATTTTTCTTGTAAAATGTGTATTCATAACTTGGTTTGTAATGCACCTGAACGCCTATGTTTCTGTTTAAAAGCTCTTGAAATATAAATTCTTTTTTGCAGTAAAACTCAGGATAAAGTAGTATTGGGTAAAGATGTCTTGTGCTTTTTTTATACTCTTTGATTTTTATAATCGAAAAATACTCATTTTTAGCAAAAGCCTCATCGTAGAATTTAGCTATTTCCTCTCTTTTTGCTAAATTCTTATCTAATTTTTTTAGCTGATTTAAGCCCAAAGCACAGGCTACATCGCTTAGTCTATAATTATAACCAAGCTCTATCATATCATTATCCCATAGCCTTTTTTTTACAATTCCGTGGCTTCTTAAAAGCTTTACATTTTCTATCAAGCTTTCATCATTGCTTACAACAGCACCGCCCTCAAATGTTGTTATAGGCTTTACCGGATGAAAGGAAAATATGGATATATCGGCAAAAGAGCCAAGTTTCTTGCCCTTAAATTCAGCTCCTAAAGCATGAGAGGCATCATCTACGATTTTTATATTGTATTTTTTTGCAAGTTCTTGAATTTTATCTATTTCTACGCTATTTCCAGCAAAATCAACCACGCAAATCGCACCCACATCATCGCTTTTTTCTTTCAATCTTTTCTCAAGCTTTACTTCATCTATGTTTCCATCTGATTTTATGTCTATAAATTCAGGCTTTGCTCCAGCCATTATAGCCGCATTTGAAGTAGCTGCAAAGCTTATGGCAGGGCTTAAAACAGTTTTATTTTTCACATCAAGTGCTAAGAAAGCTAAGTGCAGTGCTGAAGTAGCTGAATTTAGCACGGCTGCGTATCTTACTCCAACATACTCACTTAAAGCCTTTTCAAAGTCCTCTACCTTAGAGCCACCAGTTAAAAAATCATCTTTTAAAGCCTTTATCACAACTTCTATGTCGCTACTGTCTATGTTTTGATGAGAATAAGTAAGCATTAAAAAGCCTTTGTTTGAGAGATGATTTTTAAAATTTCCTCATCGCTCGCCCATGAAGGATTATTATCAGAGCTATATGAAAAGCCTTCTTTCACCTTTTTGCCCTTTTCTTTTAGGGCATTTTGTGAGTAGTCTAGCTCCTCGTCCCAAAATTTTATACTAGGTGCTATGGTGTAGTAGTCTTTAAATTCGTAAGTTAAGTGGCTATCATCACTTGAAATCATTATTTCGTGTAGTTTTTCTCCTGCTCTTATGCCGATGATTTTTATGCCTAAATTTGGTGCCATGGCCTTGGCTAAATTTACTATCTTCATAGAGGGGATTTTTGGTATGAAAATTTCTCCGCCGTGCATTCTTTCAAAGTTGCTAAAGACGAATTTAACCCCGTCTTCAAGGCTTATCCAAAACCTAGTCATTCTTTCATCTGTGATAGGAAGTTCTTTAACTCCTTTTTCAATGAGGCTTTTAAATAAAGGCACCACAGAACCCCTTGAGCCCACGACATTTCCATATCTTGTAACGCTAAAGCGGGTGTGCTTAGCACCTACTAGGTTATTTGCTGCGATGAAAAGCTTATCACTAGCTAGTTTTGTAGCTCCGTATAAATTTACAGGATTGCAAGCCTTATCGGTTGAAAGGGCAATACATTTTTTGATATTATTTTTTATACAAGCATCTATTACATTTTGTGCGCCGTTGATGTTTGTTTTTATGCACTCCATAGGATTATACTCAGCCACAGGCACATGCTTCATAGCAGCTGCGTGGATTACATAATCAACCCCGTTCATAGCAGTGTTTAATCTATCAAAATCCCTAACATCGCCTATAAAATAACGCATGCAAGAGGCGTTAAAAAGACTTGCCATCTCGCTTTGCTTTAGCTCATCTCTTGAATAAATGATAATCTTTGCAGGTTTATAATGCTTTAAAAGTAAGCTTGTGTAAGTCTTGCCAAAAGAGCCTGTGCCTCCTGTTATGAGTATGCTTTTATTGTTAAACATAATGCTACCTTTCAATCCTTGCTGCTTAAATTTAGCAAAAAGTATTCCAAAGATTATTTTAAAATTCTAGGCAGGGTTATGCCCTCTTGTTTTTGATATTTTCCGTTTTTATCAGCATAGCTTACCTCGCAAGGCTCATCTCCTTGCAAAAATAAAACCTGTGCTATGCCCTCATTTGCATAAATTTTAGCTGGTAGGGGAGTGGTATTTGAAATTTCTATGGTTATATGCCCTTCAAATCCGGGCTCAAAGGGCGTTACATTTACTATTATACCACATCTTGCATAGGTGCTTTTTCCAAGACAAATAGCTAAAACATCTCTTGGCATTTTAAAATACTCCACCGTTCTAGCTAAAGCAAAGGAATTTGCAGGCACTATGCAAACATCACCCACAAAATCAACCACATTTTTTTTATCAAAACTTTTAGGGTCTATCACGGTGGTATTTACATTTGTAAAAATTTTAAACTCATTACCAACCCTTATATCATAGCCATAGCTTGAAAGCCCGTAGCTAACAACTCCTTTTCCTACATTTGTCTCACAAAATGGCTTTATCATCTCTTTTTCTAAGGCCATTTGTCTTATCCATTTATCAGCTTTTAAACCCATATAAACTCTTTTATTTATGATATTTGTAAATTATAGCTTAAAAATATTAAAAGGCATAAATTAATTAAAATTTAATTTTTTACTTCGTATAATGATTATTTGCCAAAAATATTTAGGAGATTTTATGACTAAAAACGAGATAAAAGAGCTTATAAATATGTTTTCAGAAGCAAATATAAGCAAGATAAAGATAAAAGAAAAAGACGGCTTTGAAATAGAGCTACATAGAGACTTAAAAACAGAAAAAATCCAAGAAGCAGCTTTAGTTTGCCCTCCAAGCCCACAGCCAATACCACAACCAATCAATGTAAATGTAGTAAATGAAGCCACTCCTCATAAGAGCAATAAACCGACATTAAACAGCCCTATGGTAGGAACATTTTATCAGGCTCCAAGTCCTGGTGCAGCACCTTTTGTAAGGGCTGGAATGACTGTTAAAAAAGGCGATACCATAGGTATAATAGAAGCTATGAAGATAATGAATGAAATTCAAGCTGAGTATGACTGTAAAATTTTAGAAGTCTTAGTAGATGATGGTCAGCCTGTTGAGTTTGATATGCCTTTATTTGTAGTTGAAAAGTGATAAAGTATGGAAATTAAAAAGATTTTAATAGCAAATCGTGGAGAAATAGCCCTAAGAGCCTTAAGAACTATAAAAGAAATGGGCAAACAAGCTATCTGCGTTTATTCAAAGGCTGATAGAGACGCACTTTATCTAAGATATGCTGATGCAAGTATTTGTATAGGTGGGGCAAGAAGTTCTGAAAGCTACCTAAACATACCCTCTATAATCTCTGCTGCTGAGATAGCCGAGGCTGATGCTATCTTTCCTGGATATGGCTTTTTAAGTGAAAATCAAAATTTCGTTGAAATTTGCGCTAAGCACAACATAAAATTTATAGGTCCTTCAGTTGAATCTATGGTTTTAATGAGCGATAAATCTAAGGCAAAACAGGTTATGAAAAGGGCTGGAATTCCTGTAATTCCGGGAAGTGATGGGGCCTTAAAAGATGTAGAAGCTGCTAAAAAAATGGCAAAAGAAATTGGCTATCCTGTTATCTTAAAGGCTGCTGCTGGGGGTGGCGGCCGTGGTATGCGTGTGGTTGAGAGCGAAAAGGATATAGAAAAAGCCTTTTGGTCTGCTGAAAGCGAGGCTATGAGTGCTTTTGGAGATGGTTCTATGTATATAGAAAAATGTATCTTAAATCCTCGCCACATCGAAGTGCAAATCATAGGAGATAGTTTTGGCAATGTCATACACATAGGCGAAAGAGACTGTTCTATGCAAAGAAGACATCAAAAGCTCATAGAAGAAAGCCCTGCCATACTTCTTGATGAAAAAACTAGGAAAAAACTGCACGAAACTGCCATAAGAGCTGCTAAGGCTATAAGTTATGAGGGTGCTGGCACCTTTGAATTTTTGGTGGATAAAAATTTAGACTTTTATTTTATAGAGATGAATACTCGCTTACAGGTAGAGCACTGCGTAAGTGAAATGGTAAGCGGTATAGACATAATAGAACAGATGATTAAGGTAGCTGAGGGCTATGCCTTGCCTCCTCAAGATAGCATAAAGTTAAGAGGGCATTCTATAGAGTGCAGGATAACAGCTGAGGATTCTAGAAGCTTTGTGCCAAATCCGGGCAAGATAACAAAATATGTAGCACCTGCTGGAAGAAATGTCCGCATGGAAAGCCACTGCTATCAGGATTACTCCGTGCCTCCTTACTATGACTCCATGATAGGCAAACTTGTAGTTTGGGGCGAGGATAGAAATATCGCCATAGCAAAGATGAGAGTGGCTTTAGATGAGCTTATAGTAAGGGGCATAAAAACCACTAGAACCTTTCATAGAAAGATGATGGACAATCCGGACTTCATAAATAACACCTTTGATACAACCTACCTAGCAAAGCACTGATTTGGTGTTTTGCTTTTTTTCTTTAATACTACTTATCATTTTAAAAATTTAAGCAAAATTCAAAAAAAAAAAAAACTAAAATTAGCCTTTATTAAATTTCAAAAAGGAAAATAAAATGGAATTTTTTAAAGGAATAGTTTCTCTAATGTAAAAGGGAAACTTTTAGTGATACAACGGGTTATGTTAAGGGTAAGATAGAGGGTTATACAGACGGAAAAATTGAGAGCTCTTACATAGACAAACATTTGTTTGGCACAGCTGGCGTAAAAGGAAATATACGTGGAAAGACTACAGGTTCAATTGATGGAGATATTAAAACTGTGCACAAACATTTTGTAAATTTTGATATAGATAATAAATCTTTTAGATTAGACGGAGATTTTGTTTTTAAAGATGGAGATAAAGTGGCTCTGTTTGCTGTTAATACAGGCATGGGTTATTACAAGGTGCGTATGCTTACAAATCATACTAAAAATTTTTCGTATAATACTCCTTATATACAACCTTTAAAAGAATTAGAAGTTGAGCCTACCAATAAGATATCTACCTTTATGTCAATCTGCATTAAATCTTTTGTGGTTTATATTTTGCTTAGAGTGATCTTGTTTTTCCTATCATTTATCATATCGCTTAGCTATTCAGATGTTTTAAGCCTAGTCTTGGCTTTGTTATATTTTGCATTTAGAATGTTTGATGCGTTTAGTCCAAGTGCAGCTGAAAGGCGAAAAAGACAAATAGAAAAGGAAAATGAAGAGATAAAGATTAAAAATGAAGAAAAGCAAAAAATCTTAGAAAGATTACAAAAAGCTTTTGATGAAGAAGTAAAAAGCATAACGCAAAACACTTAAAGTTTTGTGTCTAGCCTCTTAAAGCTACTTAAAATTCATCTTAAATACTTTATATCGGCCTTAGCTCTTAGCTTGTTAAAATAATCGCTGAGGTATTCCTCTCTTTGCTTGCTTGCATAAAGATTTGTTATTTCACTTTTTATTTCATCAAATGCCAGGGTTTGTGCCTGCTCTTTATTTTTGACCTTATACATCATAAAAATATCGTTATTTTGCATGATTGGAGTGTATTCCCCAGGCTTTAGGCGAGATAGAAAGGCTAGCAGTCTAATGTCGCTATTTTGGGGCGATAAGATTACACTTTCACTTTGTATAGAAGCCGCTTTTCTTTTACTAGTTTTTAGTTTTTCAAGCTCGCTAGCCTCACTTGAGCTTAAAACTTCAACTGAAATTTGCGTGAAAATAACAAAGTCATCAGGATTGCTATCATAATAACTCCTTAAGCCTTGCTCGCTAGTATCCACCTTATAAGCACTTACCAAAGCTTCGTATAGCCTTCTTTTTTCAAGCTGTTTTTTGAAATTTTCCTTAGCCTTTTGAAAATCTTTTTTACTTAAATTTGCTTTTAGTTGATTTAAGGAGCTGTTGCTTTGCATAAGCATTTTATTCATTTCGTTTTCAAGCTCAAATTCATTGACGAAAATTTTATATTTTTTGATTTCTGCAAGTTCTAATTTATCATCGATTAGTTCATTGATAGCCTCTTGTTTTGATATTTTTTTTTCTTGCATAAGCTTTGAAATTTCGTACTCTGTTATGATTTCTTGATCTACTGTTAGAGCTATTGCGTTGATTTGCCTTGCATAAGAAAGCGCAAAAATCATAAAAAGCAGTAAAAAAATCCTCATTTTAAGCCTTTTTAAGTGTTTAAAAGGCATTATAACAATTTTAAGTGTATAAAAATTAAGGAAAGATAAATGAAAAAAGTAGTAACTCGTTTTGCACCTTCTCCAACTGGATACTTACACATAGGAGGGCTTAGAACCGCACTTTATAATTATCTTTATGCTAGAAAAAATGGGGGAAAATTCTTACTTCGTATAGAGGATACAGATTTAAAAAGAAATTCTTTAGAGGCTACAAAGGCTATATTAGAGGCTTTTAAGTGGTGTGGTTTAGATTATGACTCTGAGGTGCTTTATCAATCACAAAGGTTTGATATATATAAAAAATACATACAAAAGCTCTTAGATGAGGGTAAGGCTTATTATTGCTATATGAGTAAGGACGAGCTAGATATGCTAAGAGCTAGTCAAGAAGCAGCAAAGCAAAGACCAAGATATGACGGACGTTATAGAGATTTTAAAGGAGAAGCACCTAAGGGAGTGGATCCTGTGGTGCGTATAAAGGCTCCTTTAAGCGGAGAAATAGCTTTTGATGATGGTATAAAGGGTAGGGTATGCTTTAAGGCAGATGATATAGTAGATGATTTTGTTATAGCAAGAAGTGATGGAAGCCCTACTTATAATTTCACTGTTGTTGTTGATGATGCTTTAATGGGTGTTAGCGATGTTATAAGAGGAGATGATCATTTATCAAACACGCCTAAACAAATCATACTTTACGAGGCTTTAGGCTTTGCGGTGCCGAAATTTTATCACGTGGCTATGATACATTCTCAAAGCGGAAAAAAACTTTCTAAAAGAGACGGAGCTACTGATGTTATGGAGTATAAGACTATGGGGATTTTGCCTGAGGCTTTGCTAAATTTTTTAGTGCGTTTGGGCTGGAGTCACGGCGATGATGAAATTTTTTCTATACAGGATTTAAAAAGGCTTTTTTCTCCAAAGCATATTAGCAAAAGTGCCTCATCTTGTGATTTCAAAAAGCTTGATTGGCTTAATGAGCACTACATAAAAACTCTTCCTTTTGAAACTTTAAAAGCTCATTTAAAGAATTTAGGCTTTGACTTAGATGCCATTAAAAATGCTGAGTTTTTACTAGATATGTTAAGATCTAGGGCTAAAACCTTGCTAGATATTATAAATAGCGCAAAAGACATTATAAATCAGCCTCAAAGCTACGATGAAAAGGGCATAAAAAAATTCATAAATGAAAACTCAGGTAAAATTTTAGAAAAATACTCACAATGCATAGAAGAAAAAAAGAATGCAGCCGAGTATGAAAGTTTTACAAATGAGTTTTTAGCTCAAAACAAGCTAGTCTTAAAGGACTTAGCACAGCCTTTAAGACTAGCTATCACAGGCAAAAGCGTTAGTCCTAGTATCTTTGAGCTTTTGGAGTTTTTAGGAGTAGAGGAGCTAAGGGCTAGGATTAAAAATTTTCTTGCCTTCTTAGCTAAGATTTAGGATGAGCTTTGATTTTTGCAAAGATTGATTATATAAATTTATTGCCCTTGCATATTTATATGAAAAAATACCCCCTGCCAAGTGGCATAAAAAAGGCTATGGCTTATAAAAGCGGTGTGCCAAGCAAGATGAATAAGGCTTTAGCCAACAGGTTAATTGATGCGAGTATGATTTCTAGCATAGAGAGTTTTAAGAAAAAATATAAGACGCTTGATGTGGGAATTTGTGCGAATAAAAAGGTCTTAAGCGTTTTAGTTTGCAAAAACACCAGCTATGAAAAGGACAGCAGCTCAGCTAGTTCAAATGCTCTTGCTAAAATTCTAAAACAAGATGGCAAGGTCATCATAGGTGATAGAGCCTTGAAAGCTTACCTTGAAAATAAAGAACTTTACATTGATTTATGTGAGCTTTGGTATGAAAAAACAGGACTACCCTTTGTCTTTGGACGCTTTTCTTGCCTTAAACACAAAGACTTTTATGAAAGAATGCTTAAGAATTTTCTAAAAGCGAAGATAAAAATTCCAAATTACATACTAGAAAAATACGAAGAGCAAAGAGGAATTTGCAAAAAAGATATAAAGGAGTATTTAGAACTAATTTATTATAAAATTGGAGTAAAGGAAAAAAGGGCCTTGAAAAAATTTCAAAGCCTTTTAAAATCTACTTAGCCTCTATTATCATAGGCACAGCTCTAAGACCTAAAGAGGAGTATTTTTCATATAATTTTTTTACCGCTTCTACCTCTTTTTCATCAACCTTTAAAGAATTTGTGCCTCTTTGCGAATAATGAGCTATCTTTTCATCGTAGTATTTTTCTAAGATTTTTATCTTTTCTTCATCGCTTTTTGCATTTTTGCTTTCTTTATAAATTAGTGCGGCTTTATCAAAGGCACTAATGCCATGCACAGGCGTTAGTATAAGTTTCATTTGATGAGTTTTTAACTCCTGTCTTATATTTTTAAGATGCATTCTACAATACGGACATTCAGGATCGCTAAAAACATAAAGAAGCGGTTTGTTTTTATCTCCAAGAGAGATTATCATCTTTTCTTTTTCTAGTTCTTTTAGGGCTTTTTTGCTAAAATTTTCTCTTTCTTTCTCCATCTTTTTTAATTCATAGCTTTGCTTATAAGATATATTTTGCTTTACATCTATTATATCAGGTGCTATGATATTATCCTTTGTGAAAATCAAATCTTCTTGGCTCATACCTTTGGCGCTAAATTTCACAGTAACTGCTTCAAAGTCTGTGTCTGGCAGCTTTTCTCTTTTTAAAATTTCAACCTTAACTCCCTCAAGTCTTTCTTTTAAGGCATCCTCGTAGAATTTTTTTATCTGCGTATTACTAGCACAAAAAGCAAGGCTAAAGGCTAGAGGCAAAAATACTAATGTTTTTTTCATCTTTTATCCTTTGATTTTATTTAAAATTTCATCTTGATTTGTGATTTTGCTATCAAATTTTATTACAAGATTTTTTGAATTTTCATACACATCTATCACGCCTTTAAGAGCTTTGATTTCCTTTAAATTTAGCCTTTTATCTAGATTAAGATAGATATTTTTAAAATCCTTTGGATTTTTTAAAAAGACTAGGATTATAAGCCATAAGGCTGATAGTATACCTAGGGCTAAAAAGGCTTGTATGCTAAGCTTATAATGAAAGGCAAGTCCTATCAAAATCCCGCCAAGAAAGCTTCCAAGATAACCAAAGGCATTAAAAACACCCAAAGCCACGCCCTTTTCATTAACCTTAGCAAATTTAGAAGCACAGCTTTGCATTATAGGCTCGTGCAGGTTAAAGGCTATGAAAAATACAAAGACAGCTGCTAAAAATAAATCAAAGGCAAAGTCATATTTTATAAGAGTGTAAGCGTATTTATATAAAAAATAATCATAAGCGTATATGCTTACAAAGCTTAAAAGGCAGTAGATGATAAATAAAAACACCCCAAAAAGTAAAATTTGCTTTGCTAGAGCTCTTTTTTCTCCTAAAGCACCAGCCATACCCATAGCTAAAAAACCAAAAATCATAGCAAGAGCATAAATTTTATAAAGCTCATCCTTTGGATAAGAAAGAGTATCTACAAGCACTATAGGAATGCTAAAAAAAGCTATGCTCATAAGCATTTTTTGCATAAAATTTGTTAAGTTCATAATAGCGAAATTCTTTTCTATGAAAAAGTTTTTAAGCCCCGTTTTTGCGTTTTCGTGTTTTAATTTCACTTCCTTTGGCACGGCGGTAAAAAGCAAGATTATACAAAGTATCGTAAGTGCTGTGCTTAGATTAAAAAGGCTTGTTAGTCCAAATTTAGCACTCATAATAGGAGCTATTATCATAGATGAGGCAAAGGCAAGTCCTATGAACATACCCATTATAGCCATAGCCTTAGTTCTTTGTTCTTCCACCACAAAATCACTTATCATAGCGGTTGCCACAGCTCCAATCGCTCCAGCACCTTGTAAGGTTCGCCCTAACATCATAGTGTAAATATCGCTTGCATTTGCACAAATTATAGAGCCTATTATAAAGATCACAAGCCCTAAGAGCAAGGCTTTTTTTCTACCTATCTTATCGCTTAAAATTCCAAAAGGCACTTGAAAAAGCACCTGTGCTAAGGCATAAAGTCCCACTAAAAGCCCTATGTAAAAGTCATTAGCTCCTTTTAGCTCAGCAGAATACAAAGAAAGCACAGGCAAGACTATGAAAAGTCCAAAAAACCTAGTTGCCACTATGAAAGAAAGAGGTAAAACACTTTTTAACATATCAAATCCTAGTTTAAAAAAAGATGATTTTACTATCTTTTAGCTTATGAAAGGTAAGTACTATTTATGCTTAGTTTAAAAATTTTTTTTAAACTTAGGCTATGAAAAGGATAATAATAGCTAGCTCAAATGAAGGCAAGATAAATGAATTTAAAGCTTTGCTTAAGGGCTTTGAGCTTTTTTCTTTAGCTGAATTTTACAAAGGCGAGATAGAGGAAAATGGCTCAAGTTTTAGGGAAAATGCCCTTATAAAAGCAAGGGCTGTTTATGAAAACTTAAACGAAAAGCAAAGGAAAGAATTTATAGTTTTAAGTGATGATAGTGGACTTTGTGTAGAGGCTTTAAACGGGCGTCCAGGCATTTTTTCAGCTAGATTTTCAGGGCAAAAAAGTGATGAGGCAAATAGAAAAAAGTTAATTTTTGAGCTTAATTCTTTAAATTTAAATAAAAGCAAGGCTTATTTTAAGTGTGTTATAGCTCTTCGCTCTTTTTATGGCGAGTGCTTTACAAACGGGGTTTTAAGAGGTTTTGTTATAGATAAAGAGCTTGGCGAAAATGGCTTTGGCTATGATTCTTTATTTATCCCAAGAACTTATGATAAAACCTTAGCCCAGCTTAGCCCTGAGCTTAAAAACAACATTTCTCACCGTGCAAAGGCTCTTAAGCTAATGAAAAGAATTTTAAAACTTTTTTAAAAAGGCATTTTATGAAAACATTTTTGTATTATATATCCATAGCTGTATTTTTGTATGTGGTTTATATGGCTTTTTCTATTTATTTTTCCTAACAAAGCTTGAAAGCAAGCTAGCTAGCAACAGTAAAGAGCCGCTTAGCAAGAAAATCATAACAAGCACCGTTAGTAAGCCAAAATAAATAGTAGGCATAAATTCACTACTTAGCATAATCCCAAAGCCAAGAACAACAGCAACAGTGGTGTAAAACAGTGCAGCACCTATTTGAGAATGTGCTATGAGTATGGATTTTAAGGTGCTGTGTCGTTGCTTTTCCTTTTGAAATCTATGTATGTAATGAATGCTATCATCCACTCCTATGCCTATTGAAATGGCTGCTATTGTTATACTCATTAAATCAAGCGGTATGTTTAAAAAGCCCATGATGGCAAAGACAAGGCTAAGCGGGATTAAATTTGAAATGATGGCTATGCTAGCTAATTTCACGCTTTTAAATACAAAGATGAAAAGCACAAAAATAGCTATTACAACAAAGCACAGTGTATCAAACTGCGATGAAAAAAGGCTTTGAAGCATGTTGTTATAAAGTAACATTATATTTGTTATGTAAATCTCTACATCCTCATCTTTTAATAATTCTTTGCTATTTTTTTCTAAATTCTTTAAAAATTCTGCTCTAACCAAGCTTTCGTTAGAATCCATTATCCGCATCGCAAATCTAAATTCGTTAAATTCCATACTTATATAAGGATTTAGCAAATCTTGCTTTAGTTTGTCTGGCATATTTTCATTTAAAAAAGCTAGGCTAAAATCATCTAAATTTTTACCATCATTTAAGATTTTGCCAAATTCTAGCAAGCTGTTAAAAGACATGACAGAGGCGACAAAATCTTGTTTTTGCAAAAATTCGTGTAGCTCTTTAGCTATCCTGCTTTTTCTTGCGTCAAAAAAGTATGTGTCCTTTTTGCTAAGCTCGTTAAATTCAGCCTCAAAGCTATCTAAATTTTCTTCTTGCTTTTCTTTATCTTTGAATTTTACGATTATATCAAGTGGGATTGTGCCGCCCAGTTTTTGGTCTATTTCAAGCATTCCTTGTTTGATTTCGCTGCTGTCTTTAAAATACGATACAAAGGAATTTTCAACCCTTAGTTTTGATATGCCAATGAGCGAAATTGTTATGATTAGCAAGGATAAAAAGTAAATTATCGAGGATTTTTTTACGCTAAATTTGGCTATTTTTCTTAAAAAGCTTAAATTTGCTGTATTTACATATTTTCTTTTTTTAAGCAAGGACATAATGCAGGCAAAATACACATAAGAAAGTATCAAGGCCACGAATATAGCCACGCTCATCATAATTCCAAGGTCTATTACAGGCTTGATGTTTGAAAAAATGAGACTTAAAAAGCCTATGGCCGTGGTTAAGATAGCGTAAAAGCTTGGCTTTGCTTTAGATAATAGCGTTGCTAGCACTATGTGAGAATTTGAAGCCTTTTTAAATTTGTTAGAGTATTCTATAAAATGCGTGTTTAGGTGTATTATTAGCGATAAGCTTATGATTAAAAGTAGGGGCACGAAATTTGATGAAATTACCGTTATAGAAAAATTGCTAAGTGCGAAAATTCCACTCACAGTAAATAAAGATATAAAGCATATAAAAAGTGCAATCAATATAAAACGAAGCTGCCTAAAAAACAGCCACAAAGCAAATGCAAGCAATAGTATGAGTGCTAAAGAATAGCTTAGCATGTCTTTTTTGATGTAGCTTATCATGTCATTAACTATCAT
Organism: Campylobacter avium LMG 24591; assembly: GCF_002238335.1. Lineage (NCBI taxonomy): Bacteria > Pseudomonadati > Campylobacterota > Epsilonproteobacteria > Campylobacterales > Campylobacteraceae > Campylobacter > Campylobacter avium. Next base: position 1,183,605 of record NZ_CP022347.1, on the reverse strand, counting down.
CTTGACCCCGCCAAGGTGAAGCACGACATCATTTGTTTGGTATTTTTCTATGATGGCTCTTATATCTTTTATAAGCTTTTCTTGTTTTTTAAGCTCGCTTTCTTGGTGCTTTTTAAGCTCTAGTCTAAACTTATCTTTATCCTCTTCATTTGCCTCATCTCTTAATCTTACAAGTTCTTTATATCTTTCATCTGCTTTTAGATATATGATAAATGCCGCACTTTTTAAATCCTTTGATATAAGATTGTTTACATAGAATGGATTGTTAGTAATTTCAACCTTGGCCTTGCTTAAATTCACATCTTTATCAAAGATATTTTGGGGATTTTTTATAAGCTCATCTAAGCTTTTAGTGTCGCTGCTTTGAAGCAAGACAGCATTTACGATGCTTAGAATTTTCTCGCTTTCTTCTAGCTTTTCTAAATCCTTGTGTATTTTTTGCATAAGTTCTAAATTTGCCTTGGAAAATAAGCTTTCATTTTTATTTTCATAAGCAAGTATTAAAAAGTCATTATCTTTAAAATGTGAGGAAAGCTCTCTAAAGAGCCTTAAGTCCTTATCATCCTCTAAAAGCAGTGTCTCAGGGCTAGCGTCTATGTTAAGTTTTGTTGCAAAAAATGACAAAAAAATACAAAGCAAGCTTGTGAGAATAAAGCCTGCTTTGTTGTATTTTATAAGGGTTTTTAGTAAAAATTTAAGCATTAATCAAAGCTTACATTTTCAAGGCTTTTTAAAATATCATCAAAAGAGCCTTTTTCTAACAAATCCTTAAACTGGGACCTATAAGTTTGAACTATGCTAACTCCAAGCAAATCAACATCATAAATTAGCCAGCTTTTTTTATTATCATAAAATTTAAAGATTATGTTTTTTAGCTCGCCATCAACCACCATCTGCGTTAAAAGCTCATAGCGATTTTCTTTGGTTTTTTTGCCACCTTTAACCTTTAATTCTTGGTTAGTATAAAGGCTTAATTTGTTTGTAAAGCTTGTTTTTAGCTGTTTTTCAAAGGCCTTGTTGTAAATTTGTTTTTCTTGTTCGCTAAGAGAGTTAAATTTCTTAGACAAACTTAGCTTAGCCATTAGTTCAAAATCAAAAATCGGGTCAAAAAGGGTGAAAATTTCATTTGCAGCCTTTGTTTTATCTTGATTATTTTTAATAGCTAGCAAGGCTTTGTCGATGTTTGTTTGCATGGTTTTTTCTATATTATCAAGCTCTAGGGCGAAAAAACTTTGACAAAGTAAAAGCAAGATTAATGCAATTTTTTTCATACAAACTCCTTATTTGCTAAGCTCTATCCTACGGGCTTCGTAAGCGTCTCTTAAGAAAGGATAGACATTAGGCGTATTAAAATAAATTTCATCTATAGTGTCACTTTCAAGCGACATTGTGTTCATTATAGCAAAAGAATTTACACTAAGACTTAACCAAAAAGGTTCTAAGTATCCGGTCGGATTTAAATACCAATTCACAGGCAAGGAAAGGGTGTCTCTTAGGTTGCTAGGTCCTAAAATGGGCAATACAAAGTGAAAGCCCCCGCCAATACCCCAATGAGCCAAGGCTACGCCAAAATCAGAGTCGTATTTTGCTATGCCAGAGGCACTTGCTGTGTCATTAAAACCAAAAAAACCAAAAAAGGTATTTACTGTAAATCTCAGCAATTCCACGCCGCTTTCTTTAAATTTAAACTGCAGTAAATTTCCGCTAAATCTAAGAGGCATGGCCAAATTTGAAAAGAAATTTCTTAAGCCATTCCTAGCACTTTCAGGTACCACAAAGGCATAGCTCTTAGAAACAGGTCTAATTACATAACTATAAAAAGCTATGTTAAATTTAGTCATGGCTTCGTTGTAGGATTTTAGCGGGTCATACACTTCTTTTTTTTGAAATTCAAGCTCAAAATCCTCAAATTCATCACAAAGAGTAAAGGAAAAGCTAAGTGTTAAAAGTAAAAGTATTTTTGCAATACTTTTTAAAATTAAAGCTTGATGTCCCAATGAAAAACAACCCACTCATCTATATCTCTTACCACAAAATCGGGACTAAAAATAGAATGCTTTCTTTTAAAAACAGTAGCCACCTTAAAGATGATGTGTGGAAATTTAGACTGCAAAAGTCTTTTTATTTCTTTCATGCTTTCGCCGCTATCTATTATGTCATCGACTATTAAAACTGTTTTAAAGTTGCTTAAATCAGGCACATTAAAAATTTCAACAGTATCAAGCTTTGTGGTGTCGTCGTAATGTATAGAATTTAAGACAAAAACTTGGCGGTTATTAAGCGCTAAGGCGAGGCAGTGAGCTAAGGACATTCCGCCCCTTGCCACAGCTAAGATAGCGTCTGCTTTGAAAGAAGCGTCTATATTTTTGGCTAAATCTTTAAAATCTTTTGCAAATTCATCATAAGTATAATAATACATCTAAAACCTTACATTTTCTAAGATAAAAATAGCAAGTGATATAAGGCTTAGACTAAATAAAAAAAGACTTATTTTTTGCCTTGTAAATACACAAGCTAAAACATAGGCTAAAAAGCCAAAGGCAAAGCCGGTTGTTATAGAATAACTAAGTGGCATCATAAAAATCATGAAAAAGCTAGCTATGCAAACTGCTTTATCGTCGAAATTTATGTGTCTTACCTCGCTAAACATGAGTATACCAACCATAACAAGCACAGGATAAATACAAGCACTAGGTATGGCCTTAAAAAGCGGCAAAAAGAACAAGGATAACAAAAAGCAAAGCCCAACTACAACGGCACAAAGACCTGTTTTGCCTCCACTTTCTATGCCCGATGCGCTTTCTATGTAGGTTACAACAGGAGAGGTTCCAACAACTCCGGCACAAGTAGAAGCGGCCGCATCAGCTATCAGTGTTCTGCCAAGCTTTTTTTCAGATATTTTTTTATCCTCAAAAATTTTGCTTCTTTGTGCAAGGCCGGTTACAGTTCCAACACTATCAAAAAGTTGTATGGCAAAAAAGGTTAGGATTATAGGCAAAATGCTAAGCTCAAGGGCTGATTTTATGTCTAGTTGCATAAAGATAGCCCCAAGCCCATTATCTTGGCTGAAATTTGGCAAGGATACGATAGACTGAGGCAAAGCCGCGCCTCCTATATTAAAAATCCAAGCTATACAAGCAGAAAGCAAAACTCCCAAGATAAAGGCTGCTTTGATGTTTAGGCAGTAAAAAAGCAAGATTAAGCCCAGCGAAAAAAGTGAAAACAAAACATTAACATCGCTAAAATTTCCAATGCCAACTATAGTAGCTTCGTTTTTGACAATCACTCCCATTTGTGAAAGCCCTATAAAGCTTATGAAAAGCCCGATACCAGCACACAAAGCTAGTCTTAAATCCTTTGGAATTCCATTTATTATCCACATTCTAAATTTGGTAAAAGATAACAAAAGAAATAAAAGACTAGATAAAAACACTGCTCCTAAGGCCACCTGCCAAGCTATGTTATAAGCTATGCAAACTGTGTAGGCAAAATACACATTCATACCCATTGCGACGCTGATTGCTATAGGTGTGTTGGCAAAAAGTCCGCACAAGATACAAGAAAAAGCTGTGATTAATGCGGTGGCACAGACCAAGGCTTCAACAGGCATGTTTGCACCACTTAAGATGTGCGAATTTACAGGCAGGATGTAAATCATAGTTAAAAATGTAGTAAAGCCAGCTACAAGCTCGGTTTTAACAGTTGTTTTGTGTCCTTTTAAGTCAAATATAAGCATTAGGCATAACTTTTTAATTCATTATATAAAGAATCCCGCTCGATAGGGATTAAATTTGATGTTTTTATCATGTCGATAAAGGTTTTTAGCTTCATTCCTCTAGCGCTTTTTGCCCCGCCCGCACTTTGTATGCTTTCTTTTTCTATGGTTCCGTCTAAATCATTTGCTCCAAATTCCTGTGCCACCATAGCTAAATTTATGCCCATGGTAGCCCAATAAGCCTTTATGTTTTTGATATTATCAAGAACTAATCTTGCAATGGCTATGGTTTTTAAAATTTCCTCACTTTGCAAGCTTTGCTCGACCTCTAAAAAGCTATTATCCTTTTGCCAAACAAGCGGTATAAAGGCATTAAAACCCTTTGTCTCATCTTGCAAGCGTCTAAGTCTTAGCATATGGTCTATTCTGTGTTCTTTTTTTTCTATGTGTCCAAAAAGCATAGTAGCGTTACTTTGTCTGCCTTTTTGATGCCAAAGTTTATGAATTTTTAGCCAATTTTCGCTGCTTACCTTGCCCTTACAAATTTTAGCTCTAATTTCCTCATCAAAGATTTCAGCTCCGCCTCCTGGCATGGAATCAACGCCATACTCTATCATCTTTTCTATGGTTTCTTCATAGTTTAGCTTAAAACGGCGGTATAAAAAGTCTATCTCAGCAGCTGTCATAGCCTTTATGTGTAGGTGCGGATACTTATCTTTTATGAGTTTAAAAATTTCTAAATACCACTGCCAAGACCTGTCTTTATTATGTGCTGAAACTATGTGAATTTCTTTAGTATCGTTTTTTACGGTTTCATCAACTACTTGCATTATCTCATCGTGGCTCATGAAGTAGGGATTAGGATTTTTTCTATGAGCTGAAAAGGCGCAAAATTTGCAAGTATCAGCGCAGATATTTGTGGGATTTATGTGTCTGTTTACATTAAAATACACCTTTTTTCCGTGTAAATTTTGTCTTTTTTTGTGTGCGTATTTAGCTAGCGTAAAAAGGTCTAAATCGTACAGTTTGTAGCAATCTTCTTCTTTAATTCTTTCTTCATTTTCCAAAGCTTGTAAAAGGCTTTTCATATCAAACTCCGAGCTTAAAATGGAGGCATTTTAGCAATTTTTTTTAAACCAACAAGAATTTAAAATTTGTTATAATTATTTTTATTTTTTAGGATTTTTCTTGTTGGATATAAGCACGGTAAATACATTAAAACAAAAATTCACAGATACGCAAAAATGCTGCCACAAGCATTTTGCCAAGCAGGGTTCCTTTGCTTTGTATTATTCCAAGGAGATGGATTTTTTTGTTAAAGAAAGTTATGAGCTTGTTTTAAAAGACTTTTTTGAGGATTTTTTGCCAAGCTCGGTGCCAATTTGTATCTTTGCTACAAAACTTTACGCTTCAAACAAGCTCACAGTTCATCAAGGGCTTGATTTGCTCTTTGTTTATAAGGATTTAAAAGCTTATAATTTAAGGCAAATCATAAAAGCTAGCATAAGGCTTTTAGAAGATATCGGCTGTAAGGTATTTTACGATATATACGAGCTTAGCGCCATACAAAATAAGACATTAAACATTATAAACACGCGTTTTTTGTGTGGTTCTAAGCAGCTATTTAAGAGCGTAAAAGATGAGTTTAGGCTGTCATTTTTGGAAAAAAAGAGTGCTTTTTTAGATGAAATTCGCAAAAATACAGAATGTAAGCTTTCATTTTTAAAGCAAGAATTTAATATCAAAAAAGACTTTGGCGGCCTAAATGATATAAAAAAGTTGGACGAGCTTTTCATACTTTTTAAAGACGAGCTTAAGGCTATGTTTAGCGAGGATGAGCTGTCTAAAATTCGCTTAAGTAGCGATTTTTTACTATCTTTGCAGGCTGCTATGAATTTGAATTTAAGCAAAGATACGGATATGTTTTTGCTAAATGATACGCAAAATATCGCGAAATTGATGTTCATAAAAGATAAGAAAAATTTACATTCTTATGAAATTTTACTTAGAAAAAGCCTTGCTTGTAGGCATTTTATCGGCCTGTGTCTTTTAAATATACTGAAAAATAAGGACGAGCTTTTATTAAAAGATATAAACTGCAATAGCTTTTTGCAAAAATGCCTAAATTTAGATGACTGTTTTAGGCCCGAGTTTGTTTTGCATTTAAGTAGGCTTGATTTTGCTAATTTTGACTTAGATATTTTTAAACAAATTTTATGCAAAGAACATAGCTTTCATCTTTTAAGGCTTTTGCTTGATTCTAAGCAGATGAAGCACTGTTTAAAGCCTTTTTTTGCTCTTAGATTTTTGATGGATTATGAGCATGAGTATAGCACTTGTGACAATGCTTTGCTTTGTGTGAAAGAAGTTGAGGAGAATTATAAGGATTTTAATGAATTTAATCTTAGCCAAGATGAGTTTGCGTTGCTAAAATTAAGCATTTTGCTAGCTTTTTTAAAAGAGGATAACGAGCTTTCTTTAGCCAATATTTATAGAGCCTATGCTAGTAAGTTAAATTTCAAGCCAAGCCACATAGATAAAGCCTTGCTCTTTTGCAAGAATTTTCATCTTATGAAAGATATAGTTTTTAAAGAAGATATAGATAATGAAACTGTTATTTTTTCTCTTATTTCGAGGTTTAAAAAGCAAGAGGATTTAAGACTTTTGTATCTTTTAACAAAGCTAAGTGCCAAGGCTTTAAACTATGCTGATAGCTTTTTTTTAAATTCTTTAAATAAACTTTTAGAAAATTCTTTAAACGCCTTTTTGGATGAAAGTTTCTTAGATGAAAGCACCAGACGGCTTAAAAAAGAGCAAATTTTAAAAAGAAACAAAGATTTTCTAGCCCTAAGTAGCAGCATGCAAAATAAGATATGCCATATAAAATCAAATTTATTTTTTATAAAAAATAGCTTTGAAAAGATTATTTTTGTTTCTGTTATGGCTGATGAAAACTCATACAAAATTATCTTAAACAACGAAAAAAACTTGGTTGTGGAACTCTTTGCCAAGAGTGATTTTAGGGTTGAAAACATCTTGTTTTTGCTTGCAAATTTAAATTTGCTTTCCATGAATTTTTACGAACTTTTTGATGATAAAATTTACTTAAGGTTTGAATATAGCGATGTTTTAAGCGATGAGGATATACAAAAACTTTACAAAATTTTAGAAAAAAGGGCTTTAAATATAGGTAAAAACGAAGTTAAAAAACCGATGATTAAAAAAGATGAGTTAAAATTCGTGCCAGAGTATTCTAAAAACTATGTTAAGTTGAGTTTAAATACCAAAGACAGCAAGGGCTTGATGGCTTTTGTGATGAGTGTTTTTGCTAAATTTAACTTAAAACTTAGTGCAGCAAAGATACAAACTGTAAGGCAAAGGACTAGAAATACCTTTATCTTTGAAAAAACAGATAAGCTTTTAGACTTTAAACAAGAGCTAATAAATTCTTTAACAATGGAGTGAAAATGTGCGGAATAGTAGGCTACATAGGCAACAAAGAAAAAAAACAATTCGTCCTAGAAGGACTTAAGGAGTTAGAGTACAGAGGTTATGACAGTGCTGGGCTTGCAGTTTTAAAAGATGGAGAATTAAGCTTTTTTAAAGCTGTAGGAAAGCTTGAAAATTTGGCAAATAAATGCTCAGCTTTTAGCAGTGATGGTTTTGGTCTTTGCATAGGCCACACAAGATGGGCAACCCATGGCAAGCCTACTGAGATAAACGCTCACCCGCATTTAGGGCAGTATTCTTGCGTTATACACAACGGCATTATTGAAAATTACAAGGAGTTAAAAGAGTTTTTAGAAAAAGAAGGGGTTAGCTTTGTGTCGCAAACTGATACGGAGGTTATAGTTCAGCTTTTTGAGTATTATGCAAAAAATTTGGATGCTTTTGAAGCCTTTAAAACCTTAGTTTCCAAGCTAAAAGGTGCTTTTGCTACCTTGTTAATTTCTAAAAAAGATCCAAATAAAATATTTTTCGCTAAAAACGCCGCACCTCTTATAGTGGCTAAAGATAAGGATGAATTTTACTTAAGTTCAAGTGACGCACCGCTAATAGGCCATAGCACCGAGGTTATTTACCTTGAGGATTTAAGTTATGGCTATGTTAGCAAGGGCGAGCTTGTGATTTATGAAAATGATAAATTAAAGGCAAATTCCTTTGTTAAGCTCACAAATGACAAGGCCTACGCTCAAAAAGACGGCTTTAGATTTTTTATGGAAAAAGAAATTTACGAGCAAAGTAGGGTGATGAGCGAGGTTTTAATGGGTAGGATTGATGGAGAAGAGGTCGTTTTTGACGAGCTTAGCAAAGAAAGCCTTGCTGATATAGATGAGATAAGTCTTTGTGCTTGCGGCACTAGCTACCATGCGGCCTTAGTTTCATCCTATCTTTTCGCAAGACTTGCTAAGATTAAGAGTACTGTTGAGATTGCTAGTGAATTTAGGTACAAAGAAGCGATTTTAAAGCCTAATACACTTTTTATAGTCATATCTCAAAGCGGTGAAACAGCCGATACTTTGGAGGCTTTAAAGATAGCTAAGCAAAATGGGGCAAAGACCTTAGCGATTTGCAATGTCGATAACTCAAGCATAGTTCGCTTAGCAGACATTAGCATTTTAACAAGAGCAGGGATAGAAAAGGGCGTTGCCTCTACCAAGGCCTTTGCTACGCAGGTTTTAAGCTTGTGGCTTTTAGCTATTTTTATGGCTCAAAAAAAGGGCTTTGATATGAGCTTGGAACTTAAGGCATTAAGGCACAGCCCGAATGTAAGCTTGGTTTCTCAAAAGCTTCACGATAAAATTCACAGACTATCAAAGAGATATCTAGACGGACACGGCTTTTTCTTTATAGGCAGAGATGTTTTTTATCCTCTTGCCTTAGAGGGTGCTTTAAAGCTTAAAGAGCTTTCTTACTTGCACGCTGAGGGTTATCCAGCAGGAGAGATGAAGCACGGCCCTATCGCCTTAGCAGACAGTAAACTTTACACTATAGCTTTGATGCCTAAGCTTTGTTTGTATGATAAAACTAAGTCAAATGTAGAGGAGCTAATCGCTAGAGATTCCACGGTTTTATGTCTTTCTCCGCTTGAATTTGAGCTTGGAGATGACTTTATAAAAACTAGCGAGCAAGAGCATTTTATGTGTGAATTTTTTGAAATGATGATAATCATACAGCTTCTAGCAATGGAAATTTCAATAAGACTTGGAAACGATGTGGATATGCCACGAAATTTAGCAAAAAGTGTCACTGTTGAATAATATCTTCTTGCAAAACTTACAAGCTTTAAGGCGGATAAATTCGCCGCTTGTAGATATTTTGCAAGAACTTGAGATAAAAAATATCAGCAGCATTAAGGATGAAAAGGGCTTAAATTTCATCCTTAATGACATAGCTTTATACGAAAATCCAAAGGAAGATCTTTTAAACAGAGCTTCTTTTTTTAAGCAAAATTTTAGTTCCTATCCTGTGCTGTATTTTTACGGGCTTGGAAATTCTATGCTTTATAAGCTTTTGCTTGAAAATGACAGATTAAAGCATTTGGTGGTTTTTGAGGATAATTTAGAGCTTATAAAGCTTTGTTTAAGTCTTTTTGACTTTAGCAAGCAATTAATACAAAAAAAACTCATACTTTTAAGTACGGATGAAAATTCCTTGTATGAGCTTTTAAAGATAGAAGATATTATTCTTGCTTACGAGCTTTACGAGCTTCATGTGCATAGTGATTTTTATATGAATTTTTTTGCTGATAAAATTAAGAGCTTAAATTTCAAACTTACAAATCTTTTAAAAAATTCAGTTTTTTACTATGGCACAAGTGCAGATGATGGTTATGTAGGCATAGAAAATAGCTTAGCAAATTTAGATACTATGCTTGAAAATTTTGTCTTTAAAAACTTTTTAAAGGATAATAAATTTAGATTTAAAACAGCTATCATAGTGGCAACAGGCCCTTCTTTAGATAAGCAGCTTCCCTTGCTTAAGAGCTATCATAAAAAGGCCATTATCTTTTGCCTTGATTCTTCTTACAAGATACTACACAAGCATGGCATTAAGCCAGATATTGTTTTATCCTTAGAAAGGGTTAAAGAAAGTGCCGAATTTTTTAATAATGATTATAAAGAATTTGATGAAAATACTGTTTTTGTGGTTTCTGCTTTAACTCATCCAAATACTGTTAAGTATCTAAAGGAGGCCAAAAGAGATTTTATGCTTGTTTTAAGGCCCTTGCACTTTCATTCTAGCCTAAAACTTGATGAGTATGGTTATTTGGCTGATGGTTTAAGCGTGGCAAATATGGCTTTTGAGTTAGCTGCTTCTTTAAGATTTGAAAACATCATTTTAATAGGCCAGGATTTAGCTTATGCACAGGATAAAAGCTCACACAGCGAGGATTATATGTATAAAAGCTTGCACAAAAATGATTATGAAAGAGATGAGAATTTATACAAGTGCGAGGCTTACGGTGGGCTTGGTGTGGTGCAAAGTTCTTTGGTTTGGACACTTTTTAGGCAAAGCTTGCAAAAAGATGCAAGTTTAGTCAGTTCTAAGCTTAATATAAAGGTTTTTAATGCTACGCAGGGCGGTGCGAGGATAAAAGCTTGTATAGAAAAGCCTTTTAAAGAATGCTGTGAGGAGCTTTTAAGCGAGGATTTAGATAAAAGATTCTTTCTTTTTAAAAACGATAGTCTTAAAATTTCAAGCCTTAAAAAACAAACAAAAAAAAGGATGAAAAAAATTTACACCTCCTCAAAGCACTTTTTAAGCATTATTTCAAAGATAAATGATGAGGATTTTGAGAATTTGGAACTTTTAATGCTTAAGTTTAGACAAAGTGACTGTTTTAACGAACTTTTTATGCCAAGTTATTTTGCTTATGCAAGCAAGATTACAAAGCTAAAAGTATTTGATTTAAAATTAGAGTGCAAAAAAGAGGCTCTGCTTTTTTTCGCAGAACTTGCAGAGCTCTTATCTAAGCAAAATGCCTTGCTTAAGCGATATATTGAAGGATAGAGATGAAATTTACTAAGCAACAAAAGGATTTATTTAGGAAAAATTTAAAAGCTTTAAACAACCCTCTTTTAAAAGATGAGTTAGCAAAGATAAAGGAAGTTAGGCTTTATAAGAGCATTTTTGGTTCTGATTCTTTGGATATAAATTTTCTTGATTTAAGGGATAATAAAAAGCTTTTTAATAACACCCTAGCTGAAATTCAAGCAAAAATCAATCTTTACAATGATAAATACAAGCATTACAAATGCTTTTTATTTTACGGTTTTGCAAATGGAATTTTATACAAGGCTTTATTGCAAAATAAAAATTTGCTCCACATAGCAGTTTTTGAACACGAGTTAGAGCTTATCTATCTTTGCTTTCACTACATAGATTTTTCAGATGAGCTTTCCTCAAATAGACTTCTTATCATACATAGCAAAAAAAATATATACAAAACCTTGCAATTTCTTTACGAGGCTCAGGGGGTATTTTTTAGGTATAGTAGGGTGTATTTTCTTGACTTAGCTTGCGATTATTATGATAAATTCTCACAAGATATTATAGAGCTTAATAAAAAGATAATTTCTGCCATTAAAAAAACCACATTTTTATACGGAAATGACCCGCTAGATAGCTTACAAGGTGTATCACAGCTTACTTACAATCTAAAAGATATGATTAGCAACCCTTGCTTTAAAGATGTCTTAGAGCAAAGAAGAAATTTAGGTAAAACAGCTATCATAGTAGCAACTGGACCCTCTTTACACAAGCAATTACCACTTCTTAAAGAATACGCTAAAAACTCAACTATATTTTGTGCGGATTCTGCTTATCCTATACTTATGCAAAATGACATTGTGCCTGATTATGTTTGTATGGTTGAAAGAACTGACTTTACAGCTGAGTTTTTTAAGCACGATTTTGGTTCAAAAGATGATGATACAGTTTTCGTTCTAGCAGCCTTGGTTCATCCAAATGCCATTTCTTATCTTAAAAACAGAAATAAGCAAATCGTGCTAATACCAAAGGTATCACAGTTTGCCCTATATCTTAACTTGAGTGCTTACGGTCTTTTAAATCTAGCTCCTTCTGTGTCGCATTTTTCCTTTTTAATGGCACATGTCTTAGGTTATAAAAATGTTATTATCATAGGACAAGACTTAGCTTATGCAGATGATGGCTCTTCTCATACTGTGAATTATCAGCATGGAGAGAAATTCGAAGATGATATGTATACTAAGTTCGCAGTTACTGCTTATGGTGGCGAGGGTGAGGTGCAAACTCATATGTTTTGGCAGTATTTTAAAGAGGTTTTAGAGCAAAGTTTTATGCATTTTAATCACAGTATTAATATCTACAATGCCACGCAGGGCGGTGCAAGGATAGAACACTGCATAGAAAAGCCCTTTAGTGAGTGCAAACAAATGCTAGATGAAAATTTGGCTAAGCCTTTTGCAAGGATTATAAATCAAACAAGTAAGGCAAAGCAAGATGAGCGAATGCTAAAATCTTACTACAAAGTGTTGCTTTCTATGGCACACTGCTCTTATGAGGAGGAGATTTTATATAAAAATGTAGAGCCTATGCTTAAGAAAATAAAGGCTTATGAAAAGGACATACACGCAAGTAGGGCTGAAATAAGTGAGGATTTAGCCAAGCTTAATAAGCTAGAAAAAGAACTTCTAATCACTAATCAATACGCCTCCACTCAAGAAATAATGCAACCTCTAATAGTGCAATTTAACCTAAATTTCACCCGAATGGCTGTTTTAACTACCAATAGCAAGGAAGAGGAAGATGAGAAAAATTTTGTGATGTTAAAAGAAATGATTTTGTTTTTTGACTATATGAGAGGTATTTTTAAGGCTCAAAGAGAGGCTTTAGATGAAAATGTAAAGCCCTTAAAGCAAGAGCTAATAGCTAGAGGCTATGAAGTAAGAATGCATCGTATAAAAGATAGGATAGAGAAAATTAAAAAACGGGGGGGGGCTTTTAGTTATGTTGATAGCATCGCACAAATCAAAGGAAAATATTTACAACGTTTCCACATCAACGGGGGGGGGGGTATTGAAGTTTCTTGATACGCACACCATCACCATCAAAGGAGAAAATGTATTATGAAAAAAACACAGTTGCTTGATAAGAATTTAAGTGCTATGAAAGCACCGGCTTTTCAGCCCTTGGTTAAAAAACTTAAACGCATTAAGCAAAGCAAAAAATTTGAGCCATTTTTTGACCTTTATGAGCCACTGAATTTAAACATCACAGAGCTTAAGAGCAAGGAGAGATTTTATAAAAATCCTTTAGAAGAGATGAAAGAAAAGCTTGATAGCATAGAAAAGGAAAGGGCAAGGTATCCTAGCTTGTTTTTTTATGGTATGGGAAATGGTGTTTTATACAAGGCGCTTTTGCAAAATACTAACCACAAAAGAATCATAGTCTTTGAAAAGGAAATAGAGCTTATATTTATAGCCTTTTGTATAATTGACTTTTCTCAGGACTTGCTAAGGTCAAGGCTTGTTGTTTTTCTTTCCTCTCTTTTTGATGAGCAACGTTCAGAAAGCATTTTCAACCTAAGCGAGATACACTTGCTTAACCGCTCGTATCACTTGGAGCTTAACTGTGATTATTATGATAAATACAAAAAGGACATTTTAAAAATAAATTCCATAAATCACAAATCTATAGTAGCTACAAATTTAAAGAAAGGCAACGACACAAGAGACGCCTTGCAAGGCATAGAGCAGTTTGTAAGACATATACCAAATATGATAACGCGTCCAAGTATGCAAGAGCTTATCAAAAAGAGGAAAAATAAGGCTGAAACAGCTATCATAGTAGCAACAGGACCAAGTCTTGATAAACAGCTAAAACTGCTTAAAAAATACCATAAAAGGGCAAGTATTTTTTGCCTTGATGCTTCCTATCCTATACTTGCAAAGGAGGGCATTAAGCCTGATTATGTCTTGAGTTTAGAAAGGGTTGCTGCTACTTCTGAATTCTTTGACAATGATTTTGGAGATTTTGATAAGGATATTTTATTTGTGCTTTTAGCCCTAACTCACCCAAATACTATAAAATACCTAGAAAGAAATAAAAGAAATTATATGCTAACACCAAGGTCTTTGCCTATTGCAAGCGCTTTAAACATAAAGGGGTATAATCCACTTACTGGTATGACTGTATCGCATATGGCTGTGCAACTTGCAAATTACTTAGAGCATAAAAATATCATCTTAATAGGACAGGATTTGGCATTCGCAAAGGACGGCTTGACGCATTCTAAGGCTTATCCTAGAGGCACAAAAAAAGCAAAAGAGGAAATTGGTAGAATTCCAAAGCAAACAGTAAAGGCTTATGGAGGGATTGGAACTGTTGAGACTACTCAAATTTGGTGGCTTTTTAAGCAGATTTTTGAATTTATGTTTAGCGGACCTCTTAAAAATGTAAATATCTACAATGCCACTGAGGGTGGTGCTAGGATAGAAAACTGCATAGAAAAACCTTTTAAAGAGTGCTGTGAGGAGCTTTTAAGCAAGGATATTAAAAAGCCTTTTCCTAAGGTAAAGCCTTATAGTAGGCAAGAACAAAATGACTTACTTTTAAAGGCTTATAAGGATATAAAAAGCTTTCAAAAACGCACCGAGACGCTTTTAAAAGAGTGTCGCAAGGTTTCTAATCAAATGGCACAAATCATTCACGCACAAGTTCCAAAAGTAAGCTTACAAACTGTTTATGAGAATTTAGACAAGATAAAAACAAGGTTAGGCAGCAAGAGGTATGCTTACTTAGCTGAGGTTTTAGGACCATCGCTTCATCACTATGAAAGCTCTTTAGCACCTCTTTATCTGCAAAACATACAAAATGATTCAGATAAGCAAAATAAGATGTTAGCTTGGATTTACGCTCATGAGTCTTGGATTGATGATGTGTATAATTTTTCTTTACTATCAAACTCAATCTTTAAAAACTCTATAGTGCCTTTAAGAGAGCTTTTAGAAAAAAGGAATGTGCTTTAAGCTACTCATTCCTTAAGGTTTCAAGCACATCAACTTGGGTTGCTTTTTTAGCCGGGTAGTAAGAGCTAAGTGCTACTATCGCAGTAGCACCAATTACTGTATAGATGAAGTCTAGGGCTGATAAGTCAAGCGGTAATTTGCTAGAACCATAAACATCAGCTGGAAGCTCTATGATGTTGAAATTTCCCAAAATCCACATAGCAAAAAAGGCAAGGATAATGCCAGCTATCATACCGCCAAAGCCAACAAGGCAGCCCAAAGTAAAAAAGCTTGTTTTAATCTCTTTTTTTGAAGCGCCAAGTGCTAGAAGTAGGGCGATTTCGCTGCGTCTATTCATAACTATCATAAGCAAAGAGCTTACTATATTTAAGCTAGCAACTAAGATTATGAGCATTAAAACTATAAACAAAGCCGTTTTTTCTAGCTCTAAGGCTGAAAATAAATTTGCATTATCCTCCCACCAGCCAAAGACTAAAAAGCCCTCGCCTAGAAAGCTTTGCAAGGTGTTTAGGTCTTTTTGCGCATCGCTTGAATATACATGTATGCCGTGATAAAGTCCATCTCTTACATTTAAAAGCTTTCTAAGCGCACCTACATCAGCATACATATAAGCCTTATCATAAAAAGATAGGCCTGAGGTGAAATTAAATTTAACATCAAATCTCTTGCTTTGCGGTATCAAGGCAAGGGCATTTGGGCTTAAATTTGAAAAAATAATGCTTAATTTATCATTTGTATTTAGTCTAAATTCTTTAAACAAGGCAGAGCCTATTAAGATGTCGTAATCTTTTAGTTCATTATCTTTCAAAGCATCGGCTACGATTTTGTTAATCTTTTTTTCATCTTTTGAATTTATTCCAAATAAAATTCCACCCTCAAATTTATTCTCACCTCTTGCGATAACCTGCGTGCTTATATAAGGACTAAAATTTAAAGTTGGAAAAGAATTCTTTAGCTCATTTACCAGCTCATCATCAACTTGCGTAAATTTAGAAACTATGGTCAAAGGATAGTTCATAACAAAAAATCTTTCTTTAAAATCCTTTGAAAAGCCGTTCATTATAGCCATAGCCACAAGCAAAACGCAAAGCCCAACGCAGACTCCCAAAAAGGCAAGTATCATCGAAAGCATGATGAATGGTTGCGTCTTATCAAACCTTAGATATTTGAAAAGTAAATATCTCCACATTAAGCTAAAATTCCTCTTTTTGGGCCACTCTTGCCGCAGCATTCTTTGTATTTTTTACCTGAGCCGCAAGGACAAGGTGAATTTCTAGGTATCTTTTTTGAAGAGCTTGAAACAGTTTCTCTAGCTGTTTCTTCTTGTCCGTTTGATTGCTTAGAATTTTGTAAAAGCTCATCGTTTTTTTCGCTCGCTCTTTCTTCGAAATTCTTGCTATCTTTTTCGTTGATTTTTAAGCTAAAAAGTAGCTTTATGCTTTCAAATTTTATCCTTTCTACAAGCTCTAAAAATAAATTATAACTTTCTTTTTTATACTCCACTAGAGGGTCTTTTTGATTATAACCTCTTAGCGAAATTCCTGTTTTTAGGATGTCCATTTGATACAAATGCTCTCTATAAGCGTTGTCAAGCACTTGCAGATAAAAAATTCTCTCAACCTTTTTTCTATCGAGCTCGTCTAAAACGGACATTTTTTCATCATAGCTTTTGTTGAGAAAAGAATCCAATTTATCCATAAGCTCATCCGTGCTTAGGTTTTCTAAATTTTCTTTAAGTTCAAGGTTGAAATCAGTGGCTATTTTGATTTTTAAAGCCTCTATATCTATGTCTAAATCATCTTTTATAATGCTTTGATCATTTGGCAAAGAGCTCACATACTCGCCTATGTTTTGTGAAATTTTAGCCCTTATGTTAAAGTCCTCATCCAAAAGTTCGTTTCTGTATTTATATATAGTTTTTCTTTGCTCATTTGCCACATCATCATACTCAAGCAGGTGTTTTCTGCTCTCAAAATGCATGCTTTCAACCTTTTTTTGCGCATTTTCAACAGCCCTTGTGACTATGCTTGATTCTATGCTTTCGCCCTCAGCAATGCCTAGCCTATTCATAATGCTTTTAATCCTATCCCCACCAAAAATTCTAAGCAAATTATCTTCTAAGCTTAGATAAAATCTACTCATGCCAGGATCACCCTGCCTACCTGCACGGCCTCTTAATTGATTATCAATTCTCCTACTTTCGTGCCTTTCAGTGCCTATGATATAAAGCCCGCCAAGGCTTCTTACCTCATCATCTATCTTTATATCAACCCCACGCCCTGCCATATTTGTAGCTATGGTCACGGCTCCTTTTTTGCCCGCATCAGCTATAATTAAGGCTTCTTGCTCGTGGTTTTTAGCATTTAGCACATGATGAGCGATACGTTCTTTAACCAGCATTGAGTGAAAAACCTCGCTTCTTTCTATGCTCGCAGTACCTATTAATACAGGTTGCCCCTTTTTGTTCGCCTCTTTTATATCAGCAATTACTGCTTTAAATTTCTCATCCTGTGTTTTGTAGATTAAGTCGTTTTTGTCAATTCTTTTTACAGGCAAATTTGTAGGTATGGAAATAACATCAAGGCTGTAAATTTGTGAAAACTCGGTTGCTTCGGTTTGAGCGGTTCCTGTCATGCCGGCTAGTTTGTCATACATCCTAAAATAATTTTGAAAGGTTATGTCAGCTAGGGTTTGGCTTTCTTCTTGAATTTTAACCCCTTCCTTTGCCTCTAAGGCTTGGTGAAGTCCCTCGCTAAAACGTCTACCCTCGCTAAGTCTACCTGTAAATTCATCAACTATTACAACTTGATTTTCCCTTAGCACATAATGCACGTCTTTTTCAAAGAGATTATGAGCCTTTAGGGCTTGATCTAGCTGGTGTGCTAAAATGGCATTATCCAGGCTGTATAAATTTTCAACTCCAAAAAGCTTTTCAGCCTTTGAAATTCCAGCCTCAGTAAGCAAAATCGTGCGGTTTTTCTCATCCACAACAAAATCCCCACTTGCCTTTTCATTTGGCATAGTAGCAGCTTCGCCTTTTTGCATTTTCTTTGCTACTTCATTTGCCTTGATGTAGCCATCTAAGGTTCTGCTAGTTGGACCACTGATAATAAGCGGCGTTCTAGCCTCGTCGATTAAAATACTATCGACCTCATCAACGATTACAAAATTATGCTCTCTTTGCACCTGTTCAGCCAAAGAGTATTTCATATTATCTCTTAAATAATCAAAGCCAAATTCATTGTTTGTTCCGTAGGTTATGTCGCTGTTATAAGCTATTTTCTTGCTTTCATCATCATGCAAATTTGATAAAATTACCCCAACGCTAAAGCCTAAAAATTTATAAATTTCGCCCATTTGCTCGGCATCTCTTTTAGCTAGGTAATCATTTACAGTTACGACATGCACACCTTTTTTGCTCATGGCATTTAAAACGACGGCCAAAGAAGCCACCAAGGTCTTTCCCTCGCCCGTTTTCATCTCTGCTATTTTGCCCTCGTGCAGCACCATGCCGCCGATTAACTGCACATCAAAATGACGCATATTTAAAACTCTTTTGCTAACCTCTCTAACTATGGCAAAAACATCCACTAAGGCATTATCAAGTGATAAATGTTTGTTTAAAACCTTATCTTGTAGTTTTGCGAATTCGCTTTTTAGCTCCTCATCACTTAGTTTTTCGTACTTGCTTTCTAAAAAATTTATCTCATTTACTCTTTTAAAATATTTTTTGATTTCTCTATCGTTTTTGGTTCCAAAAATACTTTTGATTATCTTTAGCATAAACATGTCCCCTTGAAATTTTAAAACATAAATTGTAGCTTTTGTTTATTTAAACTTAAATAAACTTAGTTACAATAGCACATCTTTTTTAGGAGAGTAAATGAGGATTTTTTTACTTTTTTTTCTAGCTTTTTTTCCACTTTTTGCTTTTGAAACTCAGTTTAAGACTTTTAAAAGTGAATTTACGCAGCTTGTGAGTTCTATGAATTCAAAAATAACTTATAAAGGTAGTTTTTATCTAACTCCTAATGAGGCTTTTTGGTCTTATGAAAGCCCTGCTAATAAGCAAATTTATATCAAAAACAAAGAAGTTGTGATAGTTGAGGAGGATTTGGAGCAAGTTATTATTAGCAAGCTTAATAAAATTCCAAATTTAAGCATTATTTTTAAAAACGCTAAGAAAAAATCTGAAAATAAATACGAAACCGTGTATGACGGTGTCTTGTATGATATAAGTTTAGAAAATGGCGAGGTAAACACGGTGACTTATAAGGACGAGTTTGATAATGTAGTTACTATAAGCTTGTTTAATCAAGAAAGAAATATACCCTTAAATTCTAACATCTTTAATGCGAAATTTCCGCCGCATTATGATGTTGTAAGATAAGAGGGGTATTTTGCACAAAAGTTTACTGTATTTTTTCCTTTGTATTTTTTGTTTTGCTAAAGATTTTAACATAGTTGATTATTTTCATGGTCAATTTAAAGATATTTATCACAACGGCTCTCATGGCATTATCGTGCCTCTTAATACCTGGCATAATAGGCTTGCTTATGATGATGAGCATATAAGCAGATATAATGAAATGCCTTGGGGGCTTGGTTATGCAAGGCTCGTTCAAAACGATAAAGAACAATACGGACTTTATGCCGTTGTTTTTGAGGATTCAAACTACCATATGCAAAGCATGTTTGGCTATATACACAGCTATTTTTTAAATGACCATAAAATCAAATTCTCACTTGGCTACACCGTTGGCTTTGTTCAAAGGCATGAGTATTATTATGTGCCAATTCCGCTTCCTTTGCCGGTAATAGGTATAAATTTAGACAGATTATCCATACAAAGTGCTTATATACCTGGCTTTAAAAATTTCGGCAATGTCGCCTTTACTTACATAAGCTTTAGATTTTAATTTCCAAGCAGGATGTAGGTTTTATTTGCTAAGGCTTTGAAACTTTCGTGTTTGCTTAATCCAACGCAGGCTTTATTGCTTGAAGTGCTTGTAAAATCAGCATTCATCAAGGCGTTGCTAGCTGATAAGACCTGATTTTGTAAGCTCTTGTCCTTTGCCTTGTCTATGGCTTGGTTTTGAAGTCTTATGAGATTTTGTATGAGATTTTTTACATTATCATTGCTTGCTATGCCAAAGGCTAGTATGTTGCTTTCGTTCATAAAGATTAGTTTCAAACACTCATCATCATTTGATACTTTAAAATTCACCTCTTTTAAGCTTATGTTGTTTAAATCCACATTTTCAATGGCAGAAATGGAGCTCATAACCCCGGTGCTAGATAGTTCATCATTTTTTAGGGCATAGGTGTTAAAATCGCTAATCATGGTTTTAAGATTAGAAAGTGCCTTGCTGATTTCAGCCTCATCTTTGCTAGAGCTAAATCTAGGCAGGGCAATGGCAGCTAAAATTCCTAAAATCACTATCACAAATATAAGTTCTAAAACAGTAAAAGCCTTTCTCATGCGCCACCTCAAACAAAATCAAAATTTACATTTTTGCTATGTAAAATATCATCTTTAAAACTTACAAAGTTAGATTTTTTAAATAAAGAACAAGCAGCCCTAGCTATCATCACAGCATTATCGCTGCAGTATTTTAAGGGAGCTAGTTTTAACTTGCACTCATATTTTTCGCATAGTTTTTCAAGCCTTAATCTTAGCTTTAAATTTGCACTTGCTCCGCCAACAACGCCAAAGCTTTTGAATTTCTTTTGTTTAAAAACAAGTTCTAATTTATCTATGATATGTGCTATGGCCGCTTCTTCAAAGGCAAAGGCGATTTCGCTTTTTATTTCTTTGTTTAAATTTTCGTGTTTTAAAAGCTCTAATCTTACTTGATTTTTAAGTCCAGAAAAGCTGTATTTTAAATCCTTGGTATTTTTTAAAGGCACGGTAAAATTTAGCTTTTTTTCCCTTGCTTCTTTTGCCAAGCTTTCTACCACAGGACCGCCCGGATAAGATAAATTCATCATCTTAGCAACCTTATCGAAGCTTTCTCCAAAGCTATCATCACTCGTGCTTGCTAGAATTTCATTTTTACCCTTTTCATCCACATGTAAAATCATCGTATGACCGCCGCTAACAAGCAAAATAGCAATGTCAAATTTTTCCTCTTTGTCTAAAAATAAAGAGTAGATGTGTCCTTGCAGGTGATTTACGGCTATTAGCGGTAAATTCATGCTCAAAGCCAGTGTTTTTGCCATTGTTATGCCGGCTATTAAAGATACTGTTAAGCCAGGTTCGTTTGTAACTGCTACGGCGCATAATCTATCAAGGTGTGTCTTGCACTTAGATAAAATTTCAGCCAAAAGCTGTGTGTGAAGTCTTGCGGCAAGCTCAGGCACCACGCCTCCGTATTTGCTATGCTCTTTTTCTTGAGATAGTTTTGCTTCAAAAATCACCTCAAAACTATCTTTATTCATAATGGCAATAGAACTATCATCGCAAGAACTTTCTATGGCTAAAATGCAGTCTTTCATTTAAATTCTACCAAGATAGAGCCTAAAAATTTATCCTTTTTAAGAGCTTCTTTAAA
This sequence comes from Campylobacter avium LMG 24591, assembly GCF_002238335.1. NCBI lineage: Bacteria > Pseudomonadati > Campylobacterota > Epsilonproteobacteria > Campylobacterales > Campylobacteraceae > Campylobacter > Campylobacter avium. Next base: position 1,162,321 of record NZ_CP022347.1, on the reverse strand, counting down.
CTGTGCGTCGCTTATATAAGGTGCTTTGTCTATGGTTTTGCTGTTGTTTTTTGGAAATAATTGCTGAGGTAAATCTGCATATCTTAGCTCATAAAATTCCACTCTAAAAAACTTACCCGCAGCATCTAAGGAATACTGCCTTAACATCTTGTCTTTTGTAATTACAATCCCGCTTTCATCTTTGGAGTGGTTAAAGCCTATCACATTTACGCGAACCCCGCTCATCTTAGGAATCATAAACTCATTACTAACAGTAACCTTGCTTGCAAAAGGTATTACTTTGCTTTTTCCATCTACAATTATTTCAAATTCATCAAAGGCATAGGAGAATTCAAAATACTCAGGAAATAACCTGCTTTGAAAATTATTTCCATACTGAACAAAAAAGGAATTATTATCAGCAACTATTGCCGTGATTTCATTGCTAGTTTCATAGCCAAGTGTTCCATAAATTGGCGTTGGAACGTAGTTTATACTAGGCTTTGGCTTATCTAGTATATAAAGAATTTTATCTCCAAAAAGCTTTATGTAAAGCTCTTGATTTATCACCTTTTTAATAGCTTCAGGATTTAGCTCAAAAGATCTTTGAAATTCAATGCCAGCTATGTTAAGATAGTGTTCTATGGCAAGCAAATGATAATACACTCTTAAATTCACAGGCAAATTCTTAGATGCTTCGTTTGCAAAGGCTGCTTTGTTGTTTGAGATGGCAAAATAAGTAAGAGCTTTTAGCATTTCGCTATCGTCTAATTCTTTTGTTCTTGTGTTTTTTACAAAATATTTATGTTTTGGGTCTACTAAAAAAGAATTCACAGCCTCAACAGCACTTTGCGCAATTAAATCAAGGCGGTTGTATTTACTTGCATTTATTTCGTGAGTATCTATTACGCTTGAGTTGCCCCATCTTTTAGGATTTTTCATAGAATTCATGAAATTTGGTCTGTAAAAACCCCAGCCATCGTGAAGATTTATCACCATGCCCACCTCATCTCTTAAGATGAGTTCTTTTATCCTTTGTACTGTTTTATAATCAGGATCATTTGGGCTAAGGTTTGCAAATTTGCGGTTTAAGTCCCCGTTTGCACCTCTGCTTCTTTTTATAATGCTATCAAAGGCTAAATTTGGTGCGACTATAATCTTACCCTTTGTTATATTGTAATCGCTAATTAACAAGGAAGCCGCATGAAAGCCGCCAGGCTCATCCCCTTGCATACCACCAAAAATCAAAACAGTATTATTATCATCTAAGCTCACGCCTTTTTCAGTGACGGTAAAATCCAAAGCTACTGTAAATGAGAGCAGAAAAAATATAAGTATAAAAGGCCTAAAAAACATAATTTTTACAAAATTCCTTTACTTTAGTATTTAGTTCAAAAACTTCGTCTATTTCTTTAATATCAGGTGAGTTAAAACGCTCTAAAGCCTCATACACACCATTTGATATGTCTAAAAACGAGCAGTCCCCTTTTAAAAATTTATGCACGAAAAATTCATTTGCAGCATTTATTATAACGCCTAAATCAGGATTTTTAAGCAAGTCCTTTCTTAAAGCATAAAGTGGGTATTTTTTTAAACTAATTTCGTGAAATTTTAAACAAGGAAGCTTCAAAATGTCAAGTGTTTTGATGATATTTTTATCATTTTTTTTAAGTATGGCTTGTGAAATGGCAAGTTTCATATCAGGCTTAGAAAGGTAAAGACTAACTCCTCCGTCTTTAAACTCGCATAGGGCGTGTATTAAGGATTTTGGCTCTATAACAGCTTCGATTTTGTCAAAATCATATAGATGATAAGCCTCTATCAGCTCAAAAAGCTTATTTGCCATTGTGGCGCTGTCTATGGTGATTTTAGCCCCCATACTCCAATTAGGGTGCTTTAGTGCGTCTTTTGCCTTAACCGTTTTTAAATCTTTTCTTTTGTGTTTAAAAAAGGCTCCTCCGCTTGCTGTGATTATAAGTTTTTTGATATTTTTTTGCTTTTTAAGCAAGACATTTAAGGCAGCGTGTTCGCTATCTATGGCCTTTATCTTGGCATTTTTTAAGAACTTACCAGCAACTACCAAGCTTTCTTTATTCGCCAAAGCAAGTGTTTTTCCAAGCCTTTTAGCTTCCAGGCTTACTCTAAGGCCAGCAAAACCAACGATAGCATTTAGCACAAGCTCATCATTGCATTCTTGTAACATTTTTATCAGCCCCTCTTGAGAGCTAAAAATTCTACTCCTATCAAAATCCACAAGAGCCTTATCTTTTTCATTTTTTATGCAGACGAAAGAGGGCTTAAATTCAGCTATTTGTTGATTTAGTAGCTTTATGTTTTCTCCACAAGCTAAGGCACTTACCTTAAGCTTGTATTTTCTTGCTAAAAAAAGAGCGTTTAAACCTATACTTCCGGTGCTTCCGCATAGTATCATACAAGCACTACCATAGCTAATGCAGCGATTATGACAGCATCTATCCTATCTAAAACGCCGCCGTGTCCTGGGATGAGACTTGAGCTATCTTTTACATTTGCTTTTCTTTTGAAATAACTTTCTATCAAATCCCCCATAACGCCAAAAACAGCCACCACAAAGGACACAAACAAAGAAAATAAAAAGCTATAAGCAAACCAGCCAAAAATCGTGCCAAAAATACTAGCAAAGATTAGCCCGCCAAGCACGCCCTCAACAGTCTTTGAAGCGCTGCTTTTTGAAAATGGCGTGCTGCCTATTATCTTGCCTGTAAAGTATGCAAAGCTATCGCAAACAACTACTATAAATATCAGCCAAAAAAGCTCAAACATCCCCTCATTTACATACAAATGCCACAGTGCAAAAATAGGCACTGTAGGGTAGATGTAAGGTAAAATTTGCTTAAAATCCTCATCTTTTTTGTAAGCTATATATCCAAAAACTAGGCTTACAAGCAGCAAGGAAAGGGCTATTACTTCCGTAGTAAAAAATGCTATCACAAAGGCTATAAGTGCTAAAATAACACTAGCTTCATTTGCCTTAAACAAAGTCTTAGCCTCATTAAAAGCAAAAAATAGCAAGGCTGCTAAAACAACAAAGGTTAAAAGCTTGTCATTTATCAGGGCTACTAAGATTACAACACCGGCCATTACAAGACCAGCTACTATCCTTTTCATATCAAACAAAATAAACTCCTTAAATACTTAAATCCAAACGATGAATGTTGTGCGAGTGCTTGAATTTAGCCTCCTCTTCATCCTCTTGCACGAGTTCTATTTCCTCAACTTCTTCTTGGTTTTCAAAAGATTTATGCTCTTTGTTTTTCTTTTTTTTCTCTTCCTCTTCCTTTTTTTCTTTGATTTCTTCTTTTATTTCATGACTTTCATTTACTTTTTCAAGCTTATCTACTCTTTTTTCTTTTTCCTGAAATTCGTTTAAATTTGCTACTGTAGCGAAATTTGTCTTGGCCATTTCATTGCTTATATGCGTTGAAGGTAGGGTTACATTTTGATTTACAAACTGCGCATTTCCAAGAGGTGTAACAGCCATACTCACTCCTTTGCTATCTTTAAACTTTTATAGTTTGTATACTGCACAAAAGCCTTTTGTTGTATTTTAACAAATTTTCTTTGTGTGTAGTCTACTAAATACGAACCAGCTTGCAAATTTGACAAATTTACACATAAATTCGCTGCAAATTCTATCACATCATAATTAATCTTTTCCTTATTTGAGCGGATAAAAACATGAGAGCTTGGAAAGTCTTTTATATGAAACCACAAGTCATCTTTTTTCGCCTCTTTTAGTAAATACTCATTTGCCCTTTCGTTTTTACCGGCACTTATCTTAAAATTATTAAAATAAAAGTTTAAGACCGAAGGCCTGTCCTCGTTTTGTTTGTCGATTTTTTCTTTATTTGGTAGTAAAATTTCAAGCTCTACCTTGCTTTTTGCAAGTTTTATAAGCTTTTGTAATTCTTGTAAATTTTCTAATTTATCTTGCAAATTTTGTCTTTGCAAGTGTATATTTTTAGCCTTTTGTTTAAGTTTTTTTGCAAGTTTATAAAAGTCATTAGCACTTTCTTTTGCATTTTTGCTAAGTTCAAAATGCACTTCATTCCCATCAAAGTCTTTTAGGCTAAATTTTCTTTGAAAATTTTGTATTTCGTGCAGATTGCAAAACAACAAATCAGCCCTTTTGCTATGTTCATCAGCTCTTTTTAAAAGCTCATTTTCTTGCTCTAAGCCTTGCATGATAGTATTTAAAGCTTTGATTTTTTTATCAAGTTTGGCGAGTTTTATTTTTTTTGTATTTAAAAGCTCTTGTTTGGTTAAATTTTCAAAACTACTCTTAAAATACTCATCAAAATTTGTTATCTCCTCGCTTTTTTCCTTTATCTCTATTTCTTTTAAGGGCTCAAGCTTAAGGCCTGTTTTAACCACTCTGTAAGACTTATCCACATAGCGAAGTGCGCATAAAACTATGTCGTTTTCATCTACCATAATCACATTTGTATTTCTGCCCGTAAATTCAAAGTAAATTTTAAGCTCAAAGCTTTTGTAAGCTTTGCTTGCGCTTATTTTAAAGATTAAAATTCTGTTATTTTTAGGCACATAAATATCTTTTATATTTACAGAGCTAAAATGCTTTTTAAGCATTAAATCAAAAGGTGCTTTATACTCTTTTTCTAGTAGTTTTGCTGTGTAAATTCCGCTACTGTTTTTGCTTAAATCAAAAAGTAAAAAAAAGTCCTTTTCAAATGCGATTTTAAAAAGATTATCATCAATTCTTTTTATAAAAAATATCTTTTTATACTGTTTTAAAAAGTCCTTAATCTTAAGCAAACTGTGGTATTTCATGCAAGAAATCTCGTTTTTATTTTATTTTAATTCACTTTTACTTAAAATCCTCTTTATGAATTTATATGAAAATAAAGCTGTGCTCTTGTGCGGCGGCAAGTCAAGTAGAATGCAAAGGGATAAGTGTTTTTTGCAAATTAACAAACAAAGCTTAGTTAAGTATCAGTTTGATAAGCTTTCAAAGCTTTTTAAGGAAGTTTATATAAGCACAAAAGAGGATAAATTCGAAAAAGAATTTAAAAATTTAATCTTAGATGAGGCGAAATTTTACTCACCCTTGCTTGCACTTAAGTCAGTGCTAAGTTTTTTTAAGGATGAAAATGCTTATGTTTTTATCTGTGCCATTGATACTGTTAATATCTCAAAGCATGAAATTTCAAGGCTTTTTGAAAATTTAGAAAACTCAAAGGCCATAGTAGCAAAAAGCAATTATAAAACTCACGCATTGTGCGGCTTTTATCATACAAGCTTACTTTCTTTGTGCGAGGATTTTTTGCAAAAAAACAAGCACAAAATGCAAGATTTTTTAAAGGCTTGCGAGGCTAAAGAGCTTGAATTTAAGGATGATAAGGCCTTTTTAAATTTAAATTTTTACGAGCAGTATTTAGAGTTTATCAATGAAAATTAAAATTCTTTTTTTAACACTCACAGTAGCTTTATTTGCTAGTGACATAGACTTTGTAAAGCTTAATAAAGACAATTATTTAGGGCATAATAGCGGCACTAATTTCTTAAACATCAGCACACACGAGATAAATTACTTTTTGCCCCTTTCTTACACCTTTAAAGGCAAATACCCAAGCGATAAAAGAGCCGAGGCTAAATTTCAAATCAGCGTGAAAAAGCCTTTGTTTGAGGATATTTTTGGACTTGATGAGCGGTATTATTTTGCCTACACGCAAAAGGCTTGGTGGCAGATTTACAAGCACTCAGCACCATTTCGAGAGCTTAATTATAAGCCTGAATTTTTCATCTCCTTTCCTACGAAATTTGAAAATTTTAAGATTTTGCAAAACATAAGAGTGGGATTTGTACATGAATCAAACGGCAGAGATGATGAGAATTTGCTCTCTCGTTCTTGGAACAAGCTTTATGCCTCCTTTGCTTTTTTTCAGGGCCCTTTTATGATAGTGCCTAGAATTTATTACATCATTCCTGAAGCAAGCTTAAAAGATAATAAAGACATAGGCCATTACGCTGGGAATTTCGACCTTTCTTTGAAATACCTTGGCAAGAATTATTTTGGCGAAGTGCTTGTAAAAAACAACCTAAATTTCAAAGATAATAAAGCCTCTTTTGAGCTGAATTTAGGCTTTGAGCCCTTTAAAAATGGGGTATTTTTATATACGCAGTATTATTATGGCTATGTTGAGAATTTGCTAACTTATAAAAAACTTACTAATAAGCTATCAATAGGCTTTTTGATAGCTTATTAGCGAAAGGATTACTGTAAGAGTTGTAAGACATGTTGTTGAGAAGCATTAGCCTGCGCTAGTGCGTAAGAGCCACTTTGTGCTAGGATGTTGTTTTTAGAGAAATTCGCACTCTCAGCGGCAAAGTCAACGTCTCTTATGGTTGATTCTGCTGATTTTAGATTTACTTGAGTAACGCTTATGTTATTTACTGTTACTTGAAGCTGATTTTGCACCGAACCAATGTCTGCTCTAACTTGGTCTAAGTTTATGATGGCAGTTTCAGCAACATCCATAACAGCCATAGCACCGGTTAGGGTCGTAACGCCGGCAGTTTGCTCAAAGCCTATTTGCATTTGTCTTTGCTCTGTTCTTACTACGCCCAAAGCAGAGATTAAAGAAAGCCCGTTAGCTTGAGGTGAAGCAACTACTAATTCCCCATTTACAGTTGATACTTGTGAAAGTGCAACTGTGTAGACATTTGAGAATTTAACGCTAGATATGATATTTGCTAAGCCTGAAAAACCTTTAGTTGAAAGGCTCATATTTGATATTTGTCCAAGACCTGGCCCTATGTCTATATTATGTCCTACCATAGAAACTTGATTTGTTACGAATTGCGAAAGCCCAGAACCAGCTGTATACTGTAATTCTGTATATACTGAAAGCCCTGTGCCATTTAGCACTGTTAAAGAGCTTACACCTATGGTTATGGTAGCTATCTTTTCAAAGGAGTTAAAGCCCATTGCATCGGCTATTTTTTGGCTTAGCTTACCCTTAGTCTCTCTTAGTGAAACTGAAGCTTGAGATACAAGTTTATCATCATCAAAGCCAAAGCCCGTTCCGCTTACAGATATATCGCCCCCGTCATTTTTAACCAAAGATAAACGACCATAGTTTTCTAGCATATTTATAGGAATTCCAGCACCTTGGCCAATGCTACCTTCTATCTTTATACCACGACCGTCATTTGAAGTAAGCAAAAGCTGTCCGTTTGCGTCCCTTGTAGCCTCAACGCCTGTGGTATCTTTTTTAGAATTTATCGCAGCTATTAAGGCGCCATTTCCGTCGCTGTCCTTATACTCAACCTTGCCTATGATAACGCCATTTATGGTAAAATCCTCGCTTGTAACCCCAGCCTTGATAGGAGTTGAACCAGCGGTTTGCACATTAAAAGAAGCTCTAACGCCTGTTTTATCAGCCACTCTGTTAATCTCCTCAGCCAAAGCACCAAGCCCTGTTCCAACTGAAGTTGAGATGGTAACTCTTGGGAAAGTGAAATCATTAACCCCGTCATAGTTTCTTATAGTCATTTGAACTTGACCGCTACTCATAACATTTTGTCCTGTTTCAAAGCGAGTGAGGCCTATTTTGTTCGTTTGAGTTGAGCCAATAGATGCTTTTATGGTTTGGTTTGAGCTAACGCCGATTTGGAATTCTTGATTTATAAAACCACCGCTTAGAAGTTGCTTGCCATTAAAAGATGTTGTGTTTGCGATATTATCAAGCTCTTCCATAAGACGGTTGATGTCAGCTTGAAGCATATTTCTTGTCTTTGTGCTTTGTCCGTCTTGTGCGGCTTGAGTGGCCTTTGTTTTGATTGTATCTAGAATTTTAAGCTGCTCATCCATTGCCTTATCAGCGGTTTGAAGTATGGACATAGCGTCATTGCCGTTGTTTATGGCCTGTCCTAGAGTAGCAGCCTGTGAGCGAAGCTGGTCAGCTATGGCCATACCTGAAGCGTCATCCTTAGCAGAGTTTATCCTAAGACCTGATGATAGTCTTTCAAGCGAAGCGTCAAGCTGTCTTGAATTTACCACCATATTGTTATGAGCGTTAAGCGCACCGATGTTTGTGTTGATTCTTAAACTCATCGTAAATCCTTTCAAAATATTGCTAAAAGCTTTTAAGCAAAAAGTATTCCAAAAATTTTTTTGTGCGGATTGGCACTATCATTTTTATTTTAAAGACAAAAAACCTTTAAAAATTTATCCTTATGACAAGGAAAATCCACTCCAAATGCAAGGAATTTACAAAAGAAAAAGTCCTTTTTTAGACAAAGAATATTTTGTGGCAAACTATGCGAGGGCTATTGCGGATTTGGTATATTTTGATGAATGCAGCGAGCTTAAAAACTGCGTAAGAGATTATCTAATTTTTTGCATAGCAGGCGAATTCTCAAGCGTGTAGTATTTCAAGAAATATTATAGCAAGATAAACCGCAATCAGTAAAGCTAAAGAAAGAAAAAGCCCCGAGAGGGGCTTTAAGAAGGATTAAAACTACTGAAGTAGTCTTAAAACATTTTGTTGAGAAGCGTTTGCTTGTGCTAGAGCGTAAGCACCACTTTGAGCTAGGATGTTTGCCTTAGAGTAAGTAGCACTTTCAGCGGCAAAGTCAACGTCTCTTATGGTTGATTCTGCTGATTTTAGATTCACTTGAGTAACGCTTATGTTATTCAAAGTTTTTTCTATTTGTTGTTGCACAGAACCTATGTCAGCTCTGATTTGGTCTAGGTTTGTTATCGCAGTTTCAACAACGTCCATAACAGCCATAGCACCAGTTAAGGTTGTAACACCAGCAGTTTGCACATCGCCTATGTTATTAGCTCTAGCAGTTCCAGATAGTAAGATACCAGCTGTAGACATTGCAGAGAAGCCGTTTTGACCGCTCATTATTTGAAGCTCTCCATTAACTGTGCTTACTTGAGATAAACCAACAGAGTAGACATTAGAAAATCTAACTTGGCTTAATACATCTAATTGACTCAAACCTGTTCCTGCTTGAGTTGTAATGTTCATTAAAGATACTCTACCAAGTCCAGGACCTATGTCTATAACATTTCCTACCAAAGAAAGTAAAGAGGTAGTAAAGGTTGAAAGACCAGAACCCGCAGAATTAACTAGGTCGCCATTTGTGCTTAAGCCTGTTCCTGCTAGAACTGATGCAGCAGAAACACCTATTATTATAGAGCCTATTTTTTCAGAGCTGTTAAAGCCCATAGCATCAGCATAAGCTTGAGAAATTTGACCTTGAGTTTCTCTTAGTGAAACTGAAGCTTGAGATACAAGTTTATCATCATCAAAGCCAAAGCCCGTTCCACTTACAGCTATATCAGCACCGTCGTTTCTAACCAAAGATAAACGACCATAGTTTTCTCTCATATTTAAGGCTATACCTGTACCATTACCTATATCGCCTTCTATTTTTATACCACGACCGCTGTTTGAAGTAAGCACAAGCTCACCATTTGCACCTCTAGCAGCTTCAACACCTGTGGTGTCTTTCTTAGCGTTTATGGCATTTACAAGGGCACCGTTTTTATCACCGTCTTGGTAAGCAACCTTACCTATAACAACACCATTTATAGTGAAGTTATCTCCTGTTTCCCCAGCTCTTATAGGAGTTGAACCAGTTGTTTGAACATTAAAAGAAGCTCTAACACCTGTTCTATCAGAAACCCTGTTTATTTCCTCAGCCAAAGCACCAAGTCCTGTTCCAACTGAAGTTGAGATAGTTACAGCTTGGAAAGTAAAGTCATTAACCCCATCATAATTTCTTATAGTAAGTTGGGCTTGACCACTTTGCATAACATTTTGACCTGTTTCAAATCTTGTAACACCTATCTTTGAGCTTTGAGTTGAACCAATGCTAGCTTTGATGGTTTGATTTGAGCTAGAGCCGATTTGGAATTCTTGGTTTATGAAACCACCACTTAGAAGTTGCTTTCCGTTGAAAGATGTGGTGTTAGCGATGTTGTCAAGTTCTTCTATAAGACGGTTGATGTCAGCTTGAAGCATATTTCTTGTCTTTGTGCTTTGTCCATCTTGAGCAGCTTGAGTAGCCTTTGTCTTGATAGTTTCAAGAATTTTTACTTGCTCGTCCATAGCTTTATCAGCAGTTTGTAAGATACTGTTAGCATCGTTACCATTGTTGATAGCCTGTCCTAAAGTCGCAGCTTGAGAGCGAAGCTGATCAGCTATTGCCAAACCTGAAGCGTCATCTTTAGCAGAGTTAATCCTAAGACCTGATGAAAGTCTTTCTAAAGATGTGTTCAAACTCCTTGTGTTTAGAGTTGAAGTGTTGATCGCGTTAAGCGCAGATACGTTCGTATTTATACGGTATCCCATGGTAAATCCTTTTAGTTTGAATTCAAAGCTTCCTTTGCTTTGTTACTAGCTATATCGAAAACTTAGAAAAATACTTTATACTTTTTTGCAAAATTTTTTAAAAAAATGTAACCGTGGTTATAAAATGTGGAAAATAGGGCATTGGCAGAAACTTAAGAAGAAAGACTGTTATAAAACAATGTTAAGAAAGTTTGGAAAATGAGTGAAAAGATAGCTTTGCCTTACTTAAATTTTAACAGAAAGAGGAAAGCTTAAATATCATTAAGTCCCTTGCATAAGATATTTTAAAGCTAGGCACTTCTTATCACTAAAATCGCAGCAACAAAGAAACATAAAATCCCAAATGCAGCAACACAAGCAGTTAAAAGTTCCATTATAGTTCTCCTGTTTCTTTTATAAGTTTTAAAATTTTCACTTGCAATACAGAAACTATTATACCTAAAGTTGCAATAGTAATCAAGCTTAAGATAAAAATGTATATATCTGTTTCATCTGAACTTGTAAATACAAAGGCTATTAATGCTATCAAGGAAGTTAAGGCAAAATTTCTGTAAGCTCTTAGCTCTTGTAATTTTTCTTTTATTTCATCTAGTCTAGCCACGAAGTATCCTTTTACAAAAACCATTGCCAATAAGCAAGCGAGAAAATCACTATAAGTATAATGCCAAAGATACTTAAAACCGAGCCAAATTTAAACATAACTAAGGGTTTGATGTTGCCTCTGTTTGCAACTATGGCATTTGGAGGCGTTGAAAAAGGCAAAAGAAAGGAAAAGCCTATGCAAATGGTGGCAATTAGCATAATCAAGCTTTGGTAATTTGGCTCCAAAAATTCCTTAGTTGAAGCGTATAGCACTGAAAGCAGTATGGCACTTAGGGCAGTTGAGCTTATAAACATAGTTAAGAAAAGCACGAAAAAGCACACGCATAGTATAAATAAAAGCAGGGGCAGGGTGGAAAAATACGCAAAAATCGGCGCAAAGGCATCACCTAGCTGAATTTTAGATATAGCCATGGCCACGCAAAAGCCCGCACCGAACAAAAATATGATTTCGTAAGGAATGCTTCTTGAATCCTCCCAAGACAAAAGTCCTATCTTAGGTATGAACATCAAAAGCCCAAAGGCTAGCAAAATGACATTTTCATTAAAGCCAAGCCCTTGGTATATGGGTTTTACGGGCGAATTTAAAAGCAGTATAACAAGTAGCAAAAAGATGAAAAATAAAAGCTTTTTGTGTTCAAAAGTAATCGTTATGTCATCGAAAGCGTCTATTTTAAGCTCCTCTTTGCCAAGCTTATAAGATAAAATTTGTATCATCACGTAAAGCATACTAATGCTTAGCGGCAGCATTAAAAGCATCCAACCCACAAAACTAATGCTTCCAAGCCCTGTAGTTTCTAAAAAACCTAGAAAGATGAGATTTGGCGGCGTGCCTATGGGCGTTGTGATACCGCTAATGCTTGCTCCAAAGGCAACAGCTAGCAAAAATCTAGTCTTTAAAACATTATCTTCTGTTATCGAAAGCGCTATAGGCACTAAGAGTAGGGCGACGGTTGAATTTGATAAAGCACTTCCTAAAATAACGCTAGCCGTTCCAAAGGCCGTTATAATGCCTTTTGGGGTTTTAGGAAAGCGAGAAAGCAAGCTTTTGGCTATGATTTTGTGCAAACCAATCTTTTCAACCGCAGTAGCTAGCATAAAACCACCCAAAAACAAAAACACTATGGGGTTTGCGTAATTGCTAGTAGCACTCTTAACATCTAAAATTCCAAAGGCTGGAAAAAGCACGATAGGAAGCAAGGACACAACGCCAAGAGGCAAGGCAGAGTTCGTCCAAAGCACTATCAAAAATACCAAAATTCCAAGAAAGGAGCTTACCTGAAAACTTGCTTGATAATACAAAATGCTTATAAACCAAGTAGCAGATGAGAAAAAGGCGGCTACTAAAATCCCTGCTAGAACTTCATTTTTGCTTTTTAAACGGGTTTTTTTTCTTTTTAATAATCTAAAAATAGCTTTTACACTCATAAGTTTTCCTAAAAATTCTCTTGTAATTATAGTTAAAAATTTGGATTTTTTGTCTTGCTTGGCGAAAATTTAAGTTTTGAAAAGCATTTTTGTAGAAATTGCGTAACAGTGCGCTTTGCTAATGCTAGCTAAAGGTAAAAAGTAATAAAACGGTGTCAACATAAGATTTAAGGCAATGAGCTAGCCATCTTTTTGTTTTGCTTGCTTTGCTGATAAAATCGGCGGCACTTGGGCTTGTGGTGGTGTGGTTGTGTGGTTGTGTGGTTGTGTGGTTGTGTGGTTGTGTGGTTGTGTGGTTGTGTGGTTGTGTGGTTGTGTGGTTGTGTGGTTGTGTGGTTGTGTGGTTGTGTGGTTGTGTGGTTGTGTGGTTGTGTGGTTGTGTGGTTGTGTGCGAATTTTATATATGAAATTTGACTTTGATAAATTTGTAACATCAATGCAGGTGTTTGAGATTGAAAAAATTTAGACTTTTAAAATGATTTTGTGGTATTTATACGCAGTATTTTACCTGTGCTAGCGATAAAATTTATTTTTTAAGTATTTAAAATGGGAGAGCCTATGTTTTTTGTTAAAAATATTGCTTAAATTTTGTTTGAATTTTTAAGCACATAAAACAAAAGACAATAAATTTGATATTTTTAAGTGTCTAGCTTAAATCATCTATAAGTGTTTTCATCCCTTTTTGCAATCTTAATTATTTGAATTAATTTGAAAGTGTTGTTTTCTACAATTCCTATTATTCTATAATCCCCTAACCTCCAGCGGTAGCGGTTATCATCGTATCCTTTTAGGTATTTGGCGTTCGCAAGTTTGGCTGGGTTTTCAGCTTTGGGTAATATATTTGTTAAAAAATAATTTATCCCTTTAAATTTTCTAGGGTTTGATTTGGCTAACTTGTCTAAAAATTTAATAACATTTTTATCATATATAATTTCATAAGTCATTTATTGTCCGTAAGCTTCTCTTTCAACTTCTTCTTCAATTTCTTTTATCTCTTCTGGCGTCATTTTACTTTCTACCTCTTTTACCAACTCATCAAGATTTGTTTGCTCTCTTGTAAAAAATTCGTATTTTGGTTTTTCTAGATTTTCTTTGATTTTGCTTGTTAAAAATCTAATCAACTCCGCACTTTCCTTAAATTTCTTTTCTGCTTCTTGCTTGAGTTTTTGCTCTTTTTTTTCGGCACTTATAAGAGCATTTACAAGCTGTTTGGTGCTCATGTTCGCATATTTTTCGTAATTTATAGCTTTCATGTTCTTTCCTTTCTTAGAATTTAGGTATATTATACAAAAAATATACACCAAAATATACCCATAAATTTAAAATTGATTTTTGTTGAGTCAATTAAAAATTGTTAAAACATGTTTGATTTTATGATGTTTGCAAGAATGTATTTTTAAATTTATATTAAAGAGGGAAGTCTTAGACTATACCCTCTTGTTTTGATTTTTTGAGTTATTTTATAGCCTCAAATACCTCATCGCTCATAGCTTTTAAAGATATAAGCCCACCGCCTCCGGCTAGATACCAAAGCTCAGGGTCTAGGTATATAATTTTGCCATTTTGTGCGGCCTTTGTTTTGGCGATTAAAGGATTATCAAGTGCAGCTGCGGCAGTCTCTTTGTTTTTTGCTATTACATTTCTATCTACTACAAACAAATAATCAGGATTTACTTTTAAAATATACTCAGAATCAGCTCTGTTGCCGTGTGTGCCTATCTTTAAATTAGTATCAGCCGGGCTTAAACCAAATAAATCATAAAGCACACCAAAGCGTGAATTTGGTCCAAAAACTGAAATTCTGTTCGCATTTGTAAGTATAACAAGCGCCTTTTTGTCTTTATCAACAAGGGCTTTTTGCGCTTCAATGTCGCTTAAAAGTTTTTTTACAGTTTCAAAGGCACTGTCTGCTGATAAACCTTCACCGTGGCTTTGTCCTACTTCGCCGTAAAGTGAAGCTATGGCTATAACCTTAGCTCTAAAGCTTTCTACGAAATTTGTATTATCAAGTCCCACAAAAACTGTCGGTGCTATCTCGTTTAGTTTTTCGTAAAATTTTGCCTGCCTGCCAGAGATTAAGATTAGGTCAGGTTTTAAAGCACTTAAGGCTTCAAAGTCAATCTCAACAACAGAGCCAACATTTTGCTTTGAGTTGTATTTTTCAAGGTATTTAGGTAGTGTTTTTGCAGGAACGCCAACTATCTTATCTCCTAAACCCAAAGCTTCAAAGGTATCGATAGCTCCTATGTCAAAGCTTACTACCTTTTGGGGATTTTTTTGAACCTCTGCCACGCCCATTGAGTGCTTTAGCTCTATCCTATCGCCTAAGCTAGTCCATTCGATAGGAATTATGCTTACATTTGTGCCTGTTACTTTGTTGGCAGAGCTGTTTGCCTCACTTAAATTTGCCTCAGAGCTTGTGTGTGTATCGCTTTTATTTTCGCTAGAGCAAGCTATAAAAGCAAAAACTGAAAAAATCGCAATGAAAAGTATTTTTTTCATATATCCTCCTTAAAATTAATTAAAATAAAAACAAATTCGTTTTTTTTCTATCTCGTGTATTTTTATATCCATGTCAAAAACTTCTTTTAAGACATCTTCTTTTATGATGTCCTTGCTTTCTTTGCTGCACAGAATTTCGCCATTTTTCATAGCAACTATGTAATCTGAGTGCACGGAGGCGAAATTTATGTCGTGCAGAACTAGGATTATGGACTTGTTAAAATCATTTGCTAAGGAGCGTAGAATTTTCATAATCTGCAAAGAATGCTTCATATCAAGGTTATTAAGCGGTTCATCAAGTAGTATATAGTCTGTATCTTGCGCGATAATCATGGCTATATAGGCTCTTTGCCTTTGTCCTCCGCTTAAAGAGTCTAAAAATCTATCCTCAAGCCCTTGTAAATCCATATACGCAATGGCTTCTTTTATCTTTGCCTCATCTTTGGAATTTAGTTTGCCTTGAGAATAAGGAAAGCGGCCAAAGCTAACTAGCTCCTTTACTCTAAGCCTTATGTTAATGTTGTTTTGTTGTTTTAGTATGGAAATTTTTTGCGCTAGTTCGTGGCTTTTGTATTTGCTTAACTCAAGCCCGTCTATGATGATTTCTCCACTATCAGGCTTTATAAGCCTACTTGCTATGCCAAGTGCTGTGCTTTTACCGGCACCGTTTGAGCCTATTAAAGAGGTGATTTTGTGCTTGTTAAAAGATACTGTGATGTTGGTTAAAACTGCTTTTGAATCGTATTTTTTGCAAATATTTTTAAGTTCTATCATATGCGGTTTCCTTTAAGAACTAGGTATATAAAATAAATTCCGCCTAAGAAATTTATAACAACGCTTATGGTTGTATTAAAAGCAAAGACCTTTGAGACTATGTAAATTCCGCCAAGCAAGGTTATAAGGCTTATGAGCGAGCAAGCACTTAGCAAAATGCTGTGTTTGTGGGTTTTAAAAAGCTCGTAGCTAATATTTGCCACTAACAGTCCCAAAAAGGTGATTGGCCCTACTAAAGCCGTGCTGACTGAGGTTAAAATAGCCACTACTATGATAAAATTTTTAACTAATCTATCATAATCAAGCCCTAAATTTATAGCTACATCCTTGCCTAGGGCTAAGACATCTAGGTATTTAAAATTAAAAAAGATATATAAAAATGCAAAAAATAACAATAAAGCAGCCAGGCCTAGAATTTCAAAATGCACATTATTAAACGAAGCAAACATCCTGCCCTGTACTATCATAAACTCATCAGGGTCAATTAAGGCTTCGAAAAAAAGGCTTAAGGAGGAAAAAAATGTCCCAAAAATAAAGCCTAAAAGCAAGACAAAATACAAATTTCTATTAGCCTTAAATAAAAGCTTGTAAAACAATATACTAAAAAGTATCATAAATGCCACGCAAAGCAAGAAATTCACCCTTTCATTATAAACGCTTAAGTGCATTGCGCCCAAGACAAAGACTAGAAAAGACTGGATGAAAAGATATAAAGAATCAAGTCCTATTATGCTTGGGGTTAGAATTTTGTTGTTTGTAATGCTTTGAAAGATAACAGTTGAAACCCCTATGCAAACACCCACCACAAGCACGGCCAAGACTGTTATAGCTCTTTGCTCTAGGATGTAAGCGTTAAAATTATTCGTAAAAGTAAACATATAAGCTAGCACGCACAAAAGAGCTAGGATGGTTAATATAATGAATTTCTTAAGCATAGTGCTTGTTCCTAAGCAAAAGACTTATAAAGATAAAAGAGCCTATGACGCCAACGGTTAGGCCTATTGGAATTTCAAAAGGATAGATTATAAGCCTTGAAAAAATATCGCAAAGTAGCAAAAAGCAAGAGCCTAAAAGAGCTATGTTTAGGATATTTGCCCTGATATTATCCCCTCTGTAAATTGATATTATATTAGGCACAATGAGCCCTAAAAATGGTATCACGCCAACGGTTAAAATAATAATGGCTGTTATGATAGATACGATTATAAGTCCTAAATTTAGTATAAATTTGTAAGAAAGTCCCAAATTTACCGCCATTTCCTCGCCCATACCTGCTATGGTGATTTTATTTGCATACAAATACGCAAGCAAAAGCAAGGGTAAGGATATGTAAATAAGCTCATAAGAGCCTTGCATAATGTTTGAGAAATTTCCTTGAAGCCAAATTTGCATGTTTTGTATAAGGTTTAATTGATAAGCAAAAAAGGTTGTTATGGAATTTATTATACCGCCAAACATAAGTCCTATTAAGGGTATAAAAATCACATCTTTTAGCTTTATGTTGTTTAGAATTTGTATAAAAATCAAGCTTCCAAGCAGGGCAAAAAAGGACGAGACTAAGACTTGAGATATAAAAGAATGAGTGCTAAAAAATATAATGGATATCAGTATGCCAAATTTCGCACAGTCCATAGTGCCTGCTGTGGTTGGAGAGACGAATTTATTTTGCGTTAATTGCTGCATTATAAGCCCGCAAATGCTAAGGCTAGCACCGCTTATAATTATGGTTATGGTTCTTGGTATCCTTGAGATGATGAAAACATCCTCGTGCAATCCTTTTAAAAGCCCAAACAAAGATATATCGGTTACTCCAACAAACAAGCTTGTAAAGGCTAAGATGATAGTTAAGGGTAGTAAAAACCACAACGAAAACAAAAAACGCAATAAAAAACCTTATATTTATAATAATAATTACCAAAATATAATTCTAAATCTAACTTGCTTAAAAACACATAAAAGCTAAGGTTTAATAAATTTAAAATCCAAGCTTTTTGGTAAAATTTTATGATAAAAAATGATAAGAATTATTAAAAATATAAGCTTTATAAAATCTCTCTTTGTCCCTTTGAGTCAGGCTGACTTAAAAAGCCGGTCTCACTTAGCTGTTCTATGATGTTTGCGGCTCGGTTATACCCTATCTTAAGCCTTCTTTGCAAATAAGAAATACTAGTCTTTCTATCTTCTAAAATCACAGCCTTTGCTTCTTCAAAAAGCTCATCCGTATCGCCTAAAGATATAGAAGTTTCAGAGCTTGAGTTTGAGCCTTGCACTTCTTTTAAGAATTTTTCATCGTAAATAACTTCTTGCTGTGCCTTTAAAAAATCAACTATCTTTTCTATCTCAGCCTCACTTGCAAAAGGAGCGTGCAGCCTTACTAGATTATTACTTGATGGAGGGGTAAATAAGCAGTCTCCGCGTCCTAGCAAACTTTCAGCCCCAACTGTATCTAAGATGACTTTTGAATCTATTTTTTGTCCCACCTTATAAGCTAGACGAGAAGGTAAATTTGCCTTTATAAGCCCTGTTACAACATCAACTGAAGGTCTTTGCGTAGCTACGATTAGATGAATTCCACTAGCCCTTGCCATTTGTGCTAGTCTTGCTATGTAAAACTCCACGTCTTTTCCAGCACTCATCATAAGATCAGCTAATTCATCTATTATAACCACTATAAAAGGAAGCTCTTCAAGACCTAGTTCTTTCATCTTTTCATTATAATTTTCTATATTTTTTGTCTTTGCCTCAGCCATTAGCTTATATCTTCTTTCCATTTCTGCAACCATATTAGACAAAGCCGTTATAGCTTTTTTAGGCTCTGTTATAACAGGGGTTAAAAGATGAGGTATGTCATTATAGATACTAAATTCAAGCATTTTTGGATCTATCATCATAAGCTTTAAATTTTTTGGACTATTTCTATATAAAAGAGATAAAAGCATAGAATTTATACCCACGCTTTTTCCGCTACCCGTTGTTCCGGCTATTAAAAGATGAGGTAGCTTTTTTAAATCAGTTACAAAGGCATTTCCTACTATGTCCTTACCCAAAGCCATTGTAAGAGGACTTTTTGCTGTGCTAAAAGCCTTGCTTTGTAAAATTTCTTTTAGGTATATGGTTTGAATTTGCTCATTTGGCACCTCTATGCCTACCACATCTTTACCGGGAATTGGTGCTTGTATGCGTATGGAAGTAGCCTTTAAAGCCATAGCTAAATCATCTTGTAAATTTAAAATTCTACTTACCTTTACATCAGCACTAGGACGAAACTCAAAAGTAGTTACAACAGGACCTGTGTATGTGCTTATAACATCTCCGCCTATTTTAAATCTACGCAGTTTTTCTAGTAAGTCATAAATTTTTCTATCTATTTCTTGCTCGTTTATCTCAAATGAAGTACTTGGCGGATTTGCTAAAAAATCAAGAGGGGGTAAGCTAAAGTCTTTAGGCTTTGCTAAAACCCCTTTTTCAAGCTCGTTTAAAAGCTCTGTATTGCTGCTAAGCTCTGTTTTTATGATATTTTTTGTCTTAGTTTCTAGCTCATCTTGTGCTTTAAACTCTTTTTCATTATGTAAATTTTCATCTTTTAAAGCCTCCTTTACCTCTTCTACAAAGGGTATGGGCTCTGTTTTTTCTAATATTTTTTCCTCTTTTGTGAGCTCTTCTACAACAGGTATAAATTCATCCTTTAAAACATCTGCTTTTTGTGTTACTTTTTCTTGCACTTCAAATTCAAGTTTAATGCTTGGCTCTTGTTTTACAGGCTCTTTTTGCTCCTCTTTGCTTTCTTTTACGGTTTCGTCCTTAAATTCGCTTTTTTTTCTCGTATAGCTTGGTTCCTCGTAGTTCAGCCTTTTGGCTAAATTTAGCTTGATTTCATCTATCTTTTTTGGTTTTAAGAATTTTTGAGGCACATATACTTCTTGCTTGTGTGTTGAAATGCTTTGTTCTAGCTCGTCTGGCTCTGCACTTGCCTTTAGGACAAAGTCTCTTAATTCTTGATTGTAAGATAGCAAGGTTTCATCTTTTTCTAGCTCAGCAGGCTCAGTTTTTTCCTCTATATTTTCGGTCTCATTTAAATTTTCTTCCTTGCTAAGCTCCTCAAGTTCTTGTTTCACTTCTTGTATATGCTTTAAATTTAAGCTTTCATCTATGTTGTTTTCATGCTCTTTTATGCTTTCTTTTTTATCTTCTTCTAAAATTTCTTCTTGCTTTTCGTTTTTTTCTTTGCCTCCAAAGACCTTTTCAAGAAAAGAGCTAAAGGCTAAGTCTAGTTTTTCAAAGGTAGAAAATGAAATTTTAACGCCAAAAACAAGCTCAAAAAATCTTGGAAAAAGAAGCACGCAAGCAAAAATCAAAAAAGCAAGCGCTAAAAGACCGCTACCAAGCCTGCCAAATAAGGCTCCAACTATGGTATAAAGCACTTCAGGTATGTAGCCTGCATTCAAACTTAGTATAGCAAATAAAATCATAAGGCTTGCAAAGGCCATTATAAAGCCGTTTAGCTCCCTTTTTTTGACATTGTCTAAATCATAAGCCCTTTTGTAAAATATATAATTAAAAAATAGCAGTAAAAATGGATAATACTTAGAAAATTCGCCGAAAAGAAAGAGATTAAATTCGCCCAAAAAAGAGGATAAAAAGCCCAAAGAATACGGAGCAAAAGAAACAAAGGCTAGGTAAAATATAAACACTGTGCTTAAAATGAAAAATATCTCTTTTTTTATCTTAAATCCTTTTCAAAAAGCTTAATTATAACTAATTTTCTTTAAATATTTCAATCTCTAGTTTAGAATGTTTTTATATAATTATTGTAGATGATATTTAAGGATTTGTTATGGATTTTTTTGATGAAATGTTAAGTAAAAGCCCAAGAGAAAAATTTATAGAAATAGTGCAAAATGCAAACTCAGGTGCCATAGAAAAGGCTTTTGATGAGCTTTTAGGTGAGCATATAGCTATGTTTGAGCTTTTAGAGCAAAAGGGACTTAGCGAAGAGGATTTGCTAAATTTTAAGCTAGAAAATAGCGAAAAGATTGAAAGTCTTAAAGAGGATTATTTCATAGGGCTTGGGGCTAAAATTTTGGGGCAGGAATGATACTTAGACTAGGTTTTTTACTTTTATTTTGCAATCTTTGCTTTGCTACGCAGGCTACTTTTGAGCATAAGTATGAATTTACGCTTAGAAAAGATGAAAGAGCAAGCGTTGAGATAACAGAGTTAAGCACTAGCAAAGTGGAGAATTTTGACTTTTATTGGACTCTTTTTGATACAAATAAAATAATTATTCATTCTAAATTTCGCAAATACCCAAGGCAGTTTGTTTTGTCTATGAAAAGAAATTTAAACTGGGCTACGCAAACCTTGATTCCAGATTATACAAATCCCCACATAGACAGAGCTAGGCTTATACTTGAATTTAGCGATTTTAAGGATAAGGAAGCAAAACTTAGCATTTACATAGAAGACAAGGAAGCTAGGCTAATGGTAAAATTTTTAGACCCAAGAAAGCCAGAGACTTTCACTCAAAATACTGAAAATAATTAAAGGCAAAAAAGTGCAAGAAATAGACACTCTTATACAAAATTTTTTAAAAGATTTAGGTAATGACATAGTTTTAAGAATGTCAAATTCCATAAAAACAGGCAAAAAACTTCGCTCAAAGCTTATACTAAGCATAAGCGGGGAAAATGAAAGCTCATACAGACTTTGTGCTGTGGTTGAGCTTATACACCTTGCTTCTTTACTTCACGATGATATAGTGGATGAGGCTTCTTTAAGAAGGGGAGCAAGGTCTGTAAATGCTGAATTTGGTGCGAAAAATGCCCTAATGCTAGGCGATGTCTTTTACTCAAAAGCCTTTTATGAGCTTCTTAGCCTTGATAAAAAGATAGCTTCTATCGTGGCTAATGCTGTTTCAAAACTAGCTATAGGAGAGCTTTTAGATGTAGAGCTTTCAAAGTCTTTTAATGCTGATAAAAATCTTTATCTTGATATGCTTTATAAAAAAACTGCGGTTTTGATAGAGGCAAGTGCGGCAAGTGCTGCGATTTTAGCGGGTTTTGATGAGAATGATTTTAAAGAATATGGTAAAAATTTAGGCATAGCCTTTCAGCTAGTAGATGATATACTTGATGTACAAGGCGATGAAAAAACACTTGGCAAAGAAGCTTTTAGTGATTTTAAAGAGGGTAAAAGCACCCTGCCTTACATCTATCTTTACGAGGCTTTAGCTGATAAATCCTTGCTTTTAAATTTTTATAAAAAAGAGCTTAACGGGGCTAAAAAAGATGAGTTATTAAAGCTTTTTGCTAGATATGAAATTTTGCAAAAGTGCAAAAACGAGGCTTTAGCTTACGGACAAAGAGCTTTACAAGCCATACAAAGCTATGATAATCAAAAATTAAATGATATAGTTGAAAATATGATAGATAGGAGTTTTTAATGCACTATGTTTGCGTAAGCTGGACACATAAAAATACAGACATAGCACTAAGGGAAAAGCTATCTCTTTTGGAATTTTCTCAAAAAAAACTCCTACAAAGTCTGCTTTTAGAAAAAAATATCTTAGAATGTATGCTACTTAGCACATGTAATAGAGTAGAGCTTTTTTTATACTCTATAGATCCTTCCTTAGCCTGTAAGCAGGTGGTAAAATCCATGTCAAAGCTTTGTGAGATAAATGAGGCGAATTTATCTCAAAGGGCTGATTTTTTCGAAGATAGCTCAGCCATACATCATCTTTTTTCCGTAGCTTCCTCGCTTGATAGTCTTGTGGTTGGCGAAACGCAAATTGCCGGACAGCTAAAAGAAAGCTTTTCCTTTGCCATTGAAAACAATTTTTGCGCTAAAAATTTATCAAGAGCTCTTCATTTTGCCTTTAAATGTGGTGCAAAGATAAGAACCCAAACAGAAATTTCTAAAAACCCCGTTTCAGTGGCTTCAGTAGCAATCACAAAGGCTAAGGATTTAGCAAATTTAGAGGGCAAAGATGTGCTTGTTTTAGGAGCAGGGCAGATGAGTGAATTGCTTTGCAAACACTTACTTGGAACTAAAGCTGATATAACTGTGCTTAGTAGAAATTATGAAAAGTCTAAGAATTTAGCCCTTGCACTTGGGGTAAAAAACGAAGATATTTCTAAGCTTAAAGAGCTTGTAAATTCTTGCGAGTTTATCTTTTGTGCTACGAGTTCAAAGGATCCTGTCATAACAGATGAGCTTTTAGAAGAAGTTGAATTTAAGAGGTATTTTTTTGATATAGCTGTGCCTAGGGATGTGGATATAAAGGAAAATGACAAAGTAAAAGTCTTTGTAGTGGATGATTTAAAGGATGTTGTTAAGAAAAATTTAGCCCTAAGAGAAAGCGAGGCACACAATGCTTATGCTATCATAGGCAAGATGACGGTTGAGTTTTTTAGATACTTAGATGATTTGGAATTAAATCCTATCATCAAGGATTTAAGACTCATTGCTAAGGATTGTGCGCAAAAAGAGCTAAAAAAGGCTATAAAAAAGGGTTATTTAAAGAATTCAGACAAAGAAGAAGCTAGAAAGCTTATACATCAGGTTTTTAAAGCCTTTTTGCATACCCCAACTATGAAGTTAAAGCACTTAGAAGGCAAGGTGCAAAGTGATACCGTTGCAAATGCTATGCGTTACATCTTTGCACTAGATGAAAAGGCACAAGGACTTGATGAATATAAATGCGAATATGCAGTGGAGAATAAAAATGAAATTTAGCAACTTTTACGCACCAAGCGCCAAACAAGCCCCAAAGGACGCCACTTTAGCAAGTCATATCTTTTTGCTAAGAGGAGGCTTTATAGAGCAATGTGGCTCTGGACTTTATAATTTCTTGCCACTTGGCAAAAGGGTTTTAGATAAAATTTATAATGTAGTGAAAGAAGAAATGGATAAGGCAGGCTCTTTGCAAACTGATTTAAGCTTTGTAACTCCAGCAACTTTGTGGAAAGAAAGCAAAAGGTATGAAAATTTTGGCAAGGAGCTTTTGCGTTTTAAGGATAGAAAAGAAAATGACTTTGTCTTAGGACCAACTCACGAAGAAGCTATGCTTAGCATAGTTAAAAATAAAATCACAAGCTACAAGCAACTACCCTTAAATTTGTATCAAATCGGGCTTAAATTTAGAGATGAGGCAAGACCTAGATTTGGTCTTTTAAGGTGTAGGGAATTTTTGATGAAAGATGCCTATAGCTTTCATTCTAGCAAAGAGGACTTAGATAGAGAATTTGAGCTTATGGATAAGACTTATAGGGCTATTTTTACAAGACTTGGGCTTAATTTTAGGGTAGTTGATGCTGATAGCGGGGCTATTGGGGGTTCTGGTTCTAAGGAATTTATGGTTTTGGCTAAAAGCGGAGAGGATGATATTATCACTTGTGAAAAGTGCTCTTATGCTGCAAATGTTGAAGTGGCTACTAGGGCAAAAAAAGTTTGTGATAAAGATAGACCTGAGGCTGATTATGCTGCTAAGTTTTATACCCCTGATGTAAAGACTATCAAGGGCGTGGCGGACTTTTTTAAGGTGGATGAGTTTTACACCATAAAAGCAGTTGTGAAAAAGGCTATTTATGAGAAGAAAGAAAGCTTGGTGCTTTTTCTTATAAGGGGTTGTGATGATTTGCAAGAAAAAAAGGCTTTAAATGCTTGTAAGGCTTTAGAATTAGTCGATGCAAGTGAAGAAGAGCTGATAAATGCAGGACTTACACCGGGCTTTATAGGCTTTATAAATCTTAAAGAAGATATAGAATTTTATGTGGATAAAGAGCTTAAAAATGAAAGCCAGATGATAATGGGTGCAAATGAAAAAGATTATCATTTGGTTGGAATTTCTGTTGTAAATTTAAATGAAGAGAGATTTAAAGATTTAGTTGCTGTTAAAGAAGGAGATTGTTGTGAAAAATGCGGTGCTAAACTAAGGCAAAGCAAGGGCATAGAAGTAGGACACATCTTTAAGCTTGGGCAAAAATACTCATCTGCTATGAATGCTACTTTCTTGGATGAAAATGGCAAGGCAAATGCCTTTTATATGGGTTGTTATGGCATAGGAGTAAGCAGGCTTGTAGCTGTTGCCATAGAGGCACAGCACGATGAAAAAGGTTGTATTTGGGATAAAAAAATAGCACCCTTTCTTTGCGATATAATCATCTCAAATTTAAAAGATGAAAGGGCTGTGAGCTTTGCAAACGAGCTTTATGAAGGGCTTAAAAATGAGGGCTTTGAGGTGCTTTTAGATGATAGGGATGAAAGATTTGGCGTTAAGATAAATGATTTTGAGCTTATGGGCTTTCCTTATGCTGTGGTGCTTGGCAAGGGCTTGGAAAATGATGAGGTTGAGCTCATAGAAAGAAAGGGCTTAAACAAAAGCATTGTAAAAAGCACTGAGCTTTTTGAATTTTTAAAGGATAAACTTGTATAGAGTATCTTTTTTAGGCTTTTTTGTAGTAGAGCTTTTAGTATCTCTTGGCTTTATATTGGTATTTGGGCTTTCTAGCTTTTTAATCCTTGTCATACTTAGCCTTTTTATAGGGATTTTTCTTTTGGCTATCTTTTGGAAAAATATGCTTGAATTTAGGCTTCTAGCCTTAGGAGAGCTTTTTTCAAATTTTTCCTATGTTATAGCTGCTTTTTTGTTTATAGTGCCCGGCGTTTTAAGCACTTTTTTAGCCACTTGCATACTCATCTTTGCCCTTGTTTTTAGAAAAAAAGGGCAAGAAAAAGGCTTTTATAAGTCTTATAGACAAGAAAACAATTTTTATAAAAGCAAGGACTATGATGAGGAAATCATAGATGTAGAAATAGTAGAGGATAGCAAAAGATGAAAGAACTAATCATAGCCACTAGAAAATCAGCCCTAGCTCTTTGGCAAAGCGAGTATGTAAAAAAGCTTATAGAGCAAAAACACGGTATCAAGGTGTCCTTGCAAGGCTTTAAGACAAAGGGCGATGTGCTTTTAGATAGTCCCTTAGCAAAGATAGGTGGCAAGGGACTTTTTACAAAGGAACTTCAGCAAAGTATGCTAAGAAACGAAACGCATTTAGCCGTGCATAGCCTAAAAGATGTGCCAAGTTTTTTCCCAAAGGGCTTGAAGCTAGTTGCTGTTACAAAAAGAGAGGATGTAAGAGATAGCTTTTTAAGTATGAAGTATAAAAGCTTACAAGACTTGCCAAAGGGTGCAAGAGTAGGTACAACAAGTCTTAGACGCAAAATGCAGTTGCTTCTTTTAAGAAAGGATTTAAATGTTATTTCTTTAAGAGGCAATGTAAATTCAAGACTTGCTAAGCTTAAAAATGATGACTTTGATGCTATCATCCTAGCAAAAGCTGGACTTTCTAGGCTAGGGCTTGAAAAAGAGTTAAATTATATAAGTGAATTTAGCTTAGATGAGATGATACCAGCTGCTTCTCAAGGTGCTTTGGGTGTAGAGTGTGTTGAGAATTTAGAGCTTGAAAGACTTTTAAGCTTTTTAAACGATGAAAAAACTTACATAGAAACCTTTATAGAAAGGGAATTTATAAAGAATTTAGAGGGTGGTTGTCAGGTGCCAATAGGCATAAATGCTTGTTTAAAAGATGAAAAGATAAGGATAAAAGCCATACTAGGACTACCTGATGCAAGTGAGTTTTTAAAAGAAGAGCTTGAAATTTCAAAAGATGAGTATGAAAAGGCCGGACTTAAACTAGCACAAAGTATGATAGCTAAGGGTGCTAAAGAGCTTTTACAAAGAGCTTTGCAAATGGCTTAGGAGGATAAATGCGTAATTTTATAGAGCTTTTAAGGCAAAATGATCTTTTAAGAGTGATAGATGAAGAGGTGGATACAGAGCTTGAAATAGCTCATCTTGCCTACATCGAGGCTAAGAAAAAGGATGGCAAAGCCTTGCTTTTTACAAAGCCTGTTAATAAAAAAGAAAATAAAAGCTATGATTTTCCTGTGCTTATGAATACTTTTTGTTCTGAAAGAGCATTAAAACTAGCTTTCACAAGGGATTATGAGGATGTTGCAAGTGAAATTTCAAGCCTTTTAAAAATGCACATTCCAAACACTTTTTCAGCTAAGCTTGATTTTTTTAAAAAGCTTTTATCCTTAAAATCTGTGCCGCCAAAAAGGCTTAAAAAAAAGGGCGAATTTGAGTATCAAAGGCTTTCATCCTTAAAAGAGCTTCCTATCCTTAAAACTTGGGAGAAAGACGCTGATAAATTTATAACTATGGGTCAGGTATATACTCAAAGTTTGGATAAAAAGCAAAACAATCTTGGTATGTATCGTTTGCAAGTTTTTGATGATGATAAGCTTTTAGTTCACTGGCAAATTCACAAAGACGGCTCACATTTTTTTGATGAGTATAAAAAAGCCGGAGAAAAAATGCCTGTAAGCATAGCCATAGGAGGCGATCCGCTTTATATATGGTGCGGTCAAGCTCCTTTGCCAAAGGGTATTTTTGAGCTCTTGCTTTATGGTTTTATAAAAAGGAAAAATGCCATCTTAGCTCCTTGTGAAAATTCGCTTTTTGTGCCTTATGATAGCGACATAGTTATAGAGGGCTTTGTGGATGTAAATCATTTTGAGCTTGAGGGTCCCTTTGGCGATCATACCGGCTTTTACACTCCAAAAGAGCCCTTTCCTCTTATGCAAGTTACTGCTATAAAGACAAAAAAAGACGCTATATATCAAGCAACCGTGGTTGGAAAGCCACCTTTAGAGGATAAGTTTATGGCACTTGGCACAGAAAGAGTTTTTTTACCGCTTTTACAAACCAGCGCTCCTGATTTGCTTGATTATAATATGCCTGAAAATGGCGTCTTTCACAACCTAATCCTAGCTAAGATAGAGGCTAAATATCCTGCGCACGCACAGCAGTTAATGCATGCTTTTTGGGGGGTTGGACAAATGAGCTTTGTAAAACACGCTATCTTTGTAGGCAAAGACGCACCGCCTCTTAAGGACTATGAAAAACTTATACCTTATATGCTAAATCGCTTTTGTGTTAAAAAGCTTTTAATCAGCGAGGGTCTTTGTGATCAATTAGACCACGCTTCTCCAAATTCTTGCTACGGTGGCAAGGCCGGGCTTGATTTAACAAATGAAAGTGAAAATACAAGAGAGCTTGAGCTTTTAGATGATGAAAATTTGCAAAAAGAGTTTAAAAAGCTTTTTGCCTTTCATTCTTTAAAGCAGTTTTACACAAACACCAAAAGCCCTATACTTTGTATAATCTTAGATGAAAAGCAAAAGGTAAGTGAGCTTTTTAAAAAAGCACTTAGCCTTAAAAAACATTTTAGAATTTTAGTTTTTTTAGGAAAGGAAAATAGCCTTAAAAACCCATATATGCTAGTATGGCGTGTGGTAAATAACATAGATGCTAAAAGAGATATTTATATAAATGAGGATCTTTTGGCCATAGACGCGCAAGTAAAGGATAAAAGCGATGGCTATGAAAGGCAGTGGCCTAAGCAAACAGATTGTTCAAAAGAAGTCTTAAAAGAGCTTATAAAAAGAGGGCTTTTAAAAGAGGATAAAGAGCTTTTTGATAACTTTGAGCTTTGCGGCGATGAGTTTTAAGCCTTTTAAATTCTATGCAAAGAATTTTCGCCGTGTTCTTTGCTAGGTAAAAAATTTGATAAAAAATTTACAAAAGCTCTTTTAATAAAAAACAAAAATTTATCCATAATATCCCCTTAGTTGCTAGTTCTATATCTAAACTGTCCCTTTTTAAAGACCATAGAAAAGCCTCCTAAAGAAAACAACCAGCGATTTTCGATGGTATTTTTAAGAAAGGCTGCAAGTTCTCCTGATACAGAATTGCCATACACTATGCCAACGCCATCCGTATGGCCTATGGAACAAACAGTGCCGCGGTGTTTGAACACAAAAGGCTTCTTAAAGCTTTTGCCTTTTATCAAATGAACAAGTTTTAAGGCTACAAAGTCTCCCATTTGTGCTGAAAGCTGTGCCGTTGGTGCGTGTTTTGCGTCCTTTGTTGTAGGGTGGGCGCTGTCTCCTATTACAAAAATATTTGGATAGTCAAAACATCTTAGTTGATAATCAACTTTTATCCTGCCTTTTATGTTGTTAATACTTGATTTTTCTATGATGTCGCTTCCCTTAACTCCAGCACCCCATAAAACAGTATTAGCACTTATTTTTTCATCTTTGCCGTCTCTTTGTATAATCACACCGTCTTTTAAGACCTCTTTAACTGTGCTATTTGTTATGATGTTTACGCCCATTTTTTCAAGTTTTTTGGTGGCTATAGAGCTTAATTTTTCATCAAAAATAGGTAAAATTCTAGAACTCCTACCTATGCAAGTAACCTTAACAAGGCTTCTATCTATGCCGCATATTAGGCAAAGTTCATCTATTTGCGAGGCTAGCTCAGCGGTAAATTCAATGCTTGTAAATCCTGTTCCGCAAACAACCACGCTAAGGTCATTTACATCTTTTGTAAGAGCGTAGTCTTTGAATTTATTTTCTATGTGCTTTGTTAGCTTTAAGGCGGCGTTTAGGGTCGATAGCTTAAAGGCGTGTTCTTTAACTCCTGGAGTATTAAAGCCATCAGGTCTAAATCCTAGGGCTATCACCAAGACATCGTATTCGTATTTGCCAGCGTTTCCATACACGCAGTTTTTATCTGGTTCTAGCTTTATGATTTTATCTTTTATAAATTTTATTTTATTGGTATCTAATACCTTTCTGTAATAAATTCTAGCCTTTCTGGCCGAAAGTGTTCCTATAGCTACTTTATGTAACAGTGTGGTTTGATAGTGGTAGTCATGTTTGCTAATCAAGCTTATTTCAGCCTTGTGTTTAGAAAAGTCAAGAAGCCTTTGCAGCCCTAAGGCAGCTTTTAAACCAGCGTAGCCACCACCTATAATCAAAATTCTTGGGTTCTCAGGTAATTTAAGTTCATCTAATACTACAGTGTTTTCTTGATTGTTCATGAAATAAACCTTTTTTTATCGTTAATTACAATTGTATCTTAAATCAAGAACTTTTGCAAATTTTACATCCATTCTAAAACTTGGCTTAACTCACTTACCGCAAAGTATTTTAAATCCACATCCTGAAAGTCCTTATTTGGCACTATAGCATTTTTGAATTTTTGCATTTTTGCTTCTTTTAAGCGGCTTTCAAGATTAAAAACCTCTCTTATTTCTCCATTTAAGCTAAGCTCTCCTATGAAGATACTTTCCTTGCTTAAAGGGCGATTTTTAAAGCTAGAAATTATAGCCGCAACCACGGCTAAATCAGCTGCGGTTTCATTTATCTTAACTCCTCCACTTACATTTATAAAAACATCAAAATGAGAAAGACTTATGCCTAGCTTTTTTTCAAGCAGGGCTAAAAGCATATCAAGCCTTGTTTTATCATAGCCTGTACTTGATCTTTTTGGGTATGAGCTTTCGCAAACTAGGGCTTGAATTTCTACTATCAATGCTCTTGAGCCCTCCATTATCACGGTTAGGGCTGAGCCTGAGCTGATTTTACCCTTGCTAAAAAATTTTGAGGCTATGTTTTTAGCACTTACTAGCCCTTTTGAACTCATTTCAAAAATTCCAACCTCGCTTGTGCTTCCAAAGCGATTTTTAAAGCCTCTTAATAGCCTTAATTCCTTATCTATATCGCCTTCAAAGTAAAGTACCACATCAACCATATGCTCAAGCACCCTAGGTCCTGCTATGGCTCCGTCCTTTGTGATATGCCCTATGATGAAGGTGCTTATGTTTCTTGCCTTGCTTAGCTTCATAAGCTCAAAGGTAAGCTCTCTTACCTGAGATACACTGCCAGCTGCAGAGCTTATATTTTGCGAATACATAGTCTGTATGGAATCAATGATTAAAATTTCGTATTTGTTTTTATCTACTTCCTCTAAAACATCTTCCAAACAAAGCTCAGATAGTAAAAAAAGATTTTTTGAATTTGCCTCAAGCCTGTTAGCTCTTATTTTTATCTGGCTTTTGCTTTCTTCTGCACTTACATAAAGAACCTTGTGCGAGTTTTTAGCTAAATTTGAAGCTATCTTTAAAAGCAGGGTTGATTTACCAACTCCTGGACTTCCACCTATTAAAACCAAAGAACCAAGCACAAGCCCGCCCCCAAGCACTAAATTTAACTCATCATCTAAGGTATCAAGTCTTGCATAGCTTTCTATCTCTACATCCTCTATGCAAACGGCTTTTGATTCTGAGCTTATTTTTTTAGAGTTTAGCTCTTTATACTCTTTTTCCTTTAGCTCTAAAAAAGAGTCCCAAGCATTACATTCAGGGCATTTTCCTAGCCATTTCTTGCTTGTTTTTCCGCAGGTTTGACACTCAAAGATAGTAGAACTTTTTGCCATTTTTGCCTTTCTATAAAGATGAGAAAGTATATAATCTTAAAGTTTCAAAAATACTCACTTTTAATTTATATTTTAAATTCTTTGCCTTTTATTTTTTGATTTCAAATTTTATTTTCTAGGTATATCCTTGCGGCCTAACTCTTTTTCTAAAAGTTTATTTTTAAGCTCTTTGCTTTTTACTTTTTCTTCTAAGAAAGAAAGTTTTAGCATTTTTGCTTTGTGTTCTTGAGAGCTTAGAATTTCTTTTAAAGAGGAATTTTCCTTTTGCAAAGTTAAAAGTTGAGAATTTAGCTCATTTATCTTATCTTGAAATTCTTTTTCTTTTAGCTTTTCCATATGAAAGCAGTATTCATCTATAAGCTCTTTATAGTCCTCTACCTCTGGGCTTAAATGGCTAAAATCAAGCTCTTGTAAAAGCTTTACTTCCTCATCAGGCTCTTTAAGCTCAAATTCTTTATCCTCCTTAGCTATCTTAGCCAGGAAAAAATAGGACAAACCGCAATGATTTATGTTGTTGATAAGCTTATCGCCCTTTTTTATCCAAACAGAGCCCTCACTTTGGGCTAAATTTTCTTTATTAAAATACATAAAAGAATTTTCATCTATTGTAAAATCAGCATTTAAGCTATGAAAAAGATAAAAAGCACTTCTAATAAATTTTATAACTTTTTGCTCTGTATTTTCTAGTATAAAGCTTGAGTAAGGCTCTTTCTCGCATTTTTCAAAAAAATTACAAAGAGCAAGCCCTAAAAGCTGGTATCCCTTAAAGTTCTCATCAAATTTAAGCTTACTATCGCTATCAAGTTTGTAGATTAGCTCGTTAAAAATAGAATTTTCAAGCTTTTTGCTTTCTAAATTTTCTTTGAAAAGCTCCTTAGCGCTTAGTATTAAAAATTCGCTTTTAAACTCAGTTTTTTGGGTATGAAAGCGAAAATTAGCTATATTTTTTATGATATTTTTGCCCAAAATACGCATTATACTTCCTGCTTGATGATAAATATCTATCTTTGTAAAAAATTCTAAAAGATTAAACTTATCATAGTAAGCTCCCATATCTACGCAGTTAAAGCCAAAATTATTTATATTTTTTCTTAAAAAATTTTCTACTAATTTTTTCTTTTTTACATCATTTTCATCATTAGCTTGTCTTACCTGAAAGGGAAGAATTATAAAAACAATTTTAGCATTAAATGAAGCTAGTTTTTTACAAAGCAAAGTCATATAAAGGGCTAGTTTTTCAAAGGATTTACCGTAGTGAAAAAGGTCATAATCATTAATGTTTGTTTCTGTTACTACTAATTCAGCCTTATGAAAAAGTGCTTCATTTTTATTTATAGTAAAAATTTTGTGCAAGGAATCATTTGCTCCTAAGGCCAAATTGTGAAAGTCTAAAGCCCCCCCCCCCGTTTAATTATGCTATCTTTTAAGCCTTTTTGCAGAGCATTTACCATTATAGAATTACTTCCGCCAAGTAAAATTACATTCTTTTTCATATCTTTTCCTAGTTTTTAACGCATTGTATCAAAAAAAAAAAAAAACGAAATTTGATTTAAGCCCTTAAAAAAGGGCTTATTTTATTTAAAAAGCTTGTCTAAGAGCTTATTTACTTTTTCTCCACCTTTGTCTTTTAGGAATTTATCGGCGGCTGATTTTAAGGCTGAGCCAAGGTCTATACTTATGCTAGGATTAGCAGTGCTTCCCTTTATGGTTCCTTTAAAAGTCGCCTTATCAACACCCAAGCTAAAAGGCATATTTAAAGCTCCACTTTGGGTATTTACCAAGCCTTTATTTATGGCTATTTTAACGCGAGGAGATACTAAATTTACATCCAAGGACACAGAATTTTTACTTATATTTGCTACAGCCTTAGCATCAGAAAAAGAATCCTTTGAAAAATCACTTTTTGTAAGCGTTTCAGCTGTTTTTATAATACCTACGCTTTTTAATTTGCCATTGTTTAAATTCGCGCTTGCTACACCGCTTGAGCTTAGTAGATTGTAATTCACATCCACATTCGCCTTTCCCTCGTAGTAATCAGGTAAATCAAGGCTTTGCATCATGTTAGAAAAATCAACGTTTGATATATCAGCCTTTAAGGCGTTATTTACAATGGTAGCTTTAAGAGTTCCACTAAAGAAATTTGAGCTATTTGCACTCAAATTTAGGCTTTTGTCAAAATTTGCCTCTCCATTAAGCTGCAAACTGCCTTTGAATTTCTTATCAGCTAAAAAACCAAGATTTGCAAGATTATATATGTCAAATACATAGTTTGAGCTTAGTTTGGCCTTGTTTATGTCAAAGCTACCTTTAAAGCTTTTCAAATTTGCCAGGTCGCTGTTTAGCACCGCATTAAAATTCACTACGCTGTTTTTTATGTCCCCGTTTAAGTTAAAATCATATTTTTTATTTGCTGGGAAGTTTTTGCCAAGCATGGCAGAAAGTGCTTTTTGATTAAAAAGCCCGCTAGCCTTTGCTTCATAATTACCATTTAGCTTTGTAAAATCAAGCGAACTTAAATGTGCCTTGGCGTTTAAATTTCCGCTAAGATAAGCTGGTTGAGCCGCTATGGCTAAGGCTTTGGCTATATCGATTTTATCTATATTCAAATCAAGGGTTTTTCCGTCTGAATTTGCGCTTATTTTTCCACCTGCAAGATCTATATTAGCTTTTAAAGAATTTATCACAGAGCCTGTAATTTTAGCATTTGCATTGGCTAAAACCGTGCCTTGCAAAGAAGAGTCAAAGGCTTTTAAGTCGTCAATTTTTGCTTCTATATCACTTGTAAGCTCTGAATTTTGGTATTTATAATATCCATTAGCCTTTGTAATCTTTGCTAAATTTGAATCCATTTTTACATCATAATTTATAAGTTCCTTATCGCCCTTAGCTACAGCGTTTAAAACTAAATTCACATTAGAAAGCGTTGCGGCTTTGATTTTTGAGCCTTTAAGTTTTGCATTTAGTTCTGTTAAGGCTGAATTTAAGACATCAAAGCTTAAATTTCCATCTAAGACAACAGTTCCTGCAAGCTCTGTTTTAGCAAGGCTTTTTAAAGGCGACAAATTCTTTAAATTCGCAGTAAAATCGCTAGTTAAAATTTGAGTGCCTAGATTAAACTGAGTGTTTTTGGCTAAGAGTTCAGCATAGGAATTATTAATCACCGTATTTACAGCTACTAAGTCTCCGTTGATATTAGCTTTTATATCGGCGTTTGGCTCGGAGTTTGTAGGCAAGGAGAGGTTAAAATCTTTTTCTATACTTTTATAGTCTAAGGACTTTGTATAAAGATTTATGAGTGTATTACCTGCAAGTTTGTTTTCTTTTGTGAAAATATCTGCGTTTATGTTTATGACACCTTGTGCGTATCTAGGCTTTGAAAGTAGGTCCAAAAGCTCTTCTATTTTTATGCCATTTGCATTTAAATTCACAAGTGCTGGAGCAAAGCTTAGTATATGTGCATCTAGCTCTACATTTGAGCCAAAGAGTTGTCCCCTGCCGCTAGCGTTAAAATCAAAGGCAGAACCAAAGACAGCACCGCCGAAATTTAGGTTTTCTTTGGTTTTTATATTGTTTTTAGCAAGATAGTCCTTGTTTAAACTTAGTAGATAATTTAAATCAAACCCTAAGCTAAATAGACTCAAGTTTCCATCTACTGTAAATTTGGCCATATTTGCTATGTCAAGCTCTGTATTAAGCTTAGTAAGGCCAAGCTCAAATTTGCTTACATTTATATCAAGAGCGGTTGCGGTGCGAATTTTATCCTCTATGATACCGGCTACAAATTTATTGCCAAAAGACGTAAAAAGCACTACATATAGTGCAACTAAGATGACTAGAAAAACGGCTAAAACACCGTATAAAATTTTCTTCATTTTTCAAACCTTTCATTAATGTTGTTATAAAACTTTAGTCATTTACACTAAAGTTTTATAAATATTTTTACTTAAAGTATTGACAAAATTCATTTTTATTTGCTATAATTTTTTTACTCTTAATTTAATGTAGAGTTGATATAAAAAACAAACAAAAAATTATACGAAAGGAACACAAATGAATTTTCAACCTTTAGGAAAACGTGTTTTAGTTAAACGTGTTGAGGAAACTAAAACCACAGCTTCTGGCATAATTATACCAGATAATGCTAAAGAAAAACCTTTAACAGGAAAAGTTGTAGCTGTTAGCAAGGAGCTTAGTGAGCTAAAAGAGGGCGATACTATTTTATTTGCTAAGTATGGCGGAACTGAAGTTAAACTAGACGCTGATGAATATCTAGTTTTAAACATAGATGATGTTTTAGGTATAGTTAAATAAATTTTAAGGAAAGTAAAATGGCAAAAGAAATATTTTTTTCAGATGAAGCAAGAAACAAACTTTATGAAGGCGTTAGAAAGCTAAATGACGCTGTAAAAGTAACTATGGGACCAAGAGGACGCAATGTTTTGATACAAAAAAGCTTTGGTGCTCCTAGCATTACAAAGGATGGAGTTAGCGTAGCTAAGGAAATAGAACTAAAAGAATCCCTAGAAAATATGGGTGCTTCTTTAGTAAGAGAGGTTGCTTCTAAAACTGCTGATCAAGCAGGAGATGGCACTACAACAGCTACTGTTTTAGCTCACGCTATCTTTAAAGAAGGTCTTAGAAATATAACAGCTGGAGCTAATCCTATCGAAGTAAAAAGAGGTATGGATAAGGCTTGCGAGGCTATCATAGCTGAACTTAAAAATCTTTCAAGAGAGGTTAAGGATAAAAAAGAGATAGCTCAAGTAGCTACAATATCTGCAAATTCAGATGAAAAAATCGGTGCCTTAATAGCTGATGCTATGGAAAAGGTTGGCAAGGACGGAGTTATCACAGTTGAGGAAGCTAAGTCTATAAATGATGAGTTAAATGTTGTTGAGGGTATGCAATTTGACAGAGGTTATCTAAGCCCATATTTTATAACAAATGCTGACAAGATGACAGTTGAGCTTTCAAACCCTTATATCTTGCTTTTTGATAAAAAAATCACAAGCTTAAAGGACTTGCTACCTATCTTAGAGCAAATTCAAAAAACAGGCAAGGCTCTTTTAATAATAGCTGAGGATATAGAAGGCGAGGCTTTAGCTACCTTGGTTGTAAATAAATTAAGAGGTGTTTTAAATATATCTGCTGTTAAGGCTCCTGGCTTTGGTGATAGAAGAAAGGCTATGCTTGAGGATATAGCTATCTTAACAGGTGGAGAAGTGATTGCTGAAGAGCTTGGAAGAACCTTAGAAAGTGCTACTATAGATGATCTTGGTCAAGCTTCAAGCGTTATCATAGACAAGGATAATACCACTATAGTAAATGGTGCTGGAGAGAAAGCAAACATAGAAGCTAGAGTAAATCAAATCAAGGCTCAAATAGCTGAAACCACAAGCGATTATGATAGAGAAAAACTACAAGAAAGACTAGCAAAGCTTAGCGGAGGTGTTGCACTTATTAAGGTTGGAGCTGCTACTGAAACTGAGATGAAAGAGAAAAAAGACCGCGTTGATGACGCTTTAAGTGCTACTAAGGCTGCTGTTGAAGAAGGTATAGTTATAGGCGGTGGAGCTGCTTTAATAAAAGCAAAAACTAAGATAAAATTAAATTTAAGCGGAGATGAAGCAATTGGTGCTGCTATAGTTGAAAGAGCTTTAAGAGCGCCTTTAAGACAAATAGCTGAAAATGCTGGTTTTGACGCTGGTGTTGTGGTAAATCAAGTAGAGGCTTCAAGCGATGTAAATTTAGGTTTTGACGCTGCAAAAGGCGAATATGTAGATATGATAAAAGAGGGTATCATAGATCCTGTAAAGGTTGAGAGAATAGCCCTTTTAAACGCTGTTTCAGTTGCTTCTATGCTACTTACAACAGAGGCTACAATAAGCGATATAAAAGAAGAAAAACCTGCTATGCCTGATATGGGCGCTATGGGAGGAATGGGTGGTATGGGCGGTATGATGTAAGCCACACCCAATGCACTGATTTATTTCAGTGCATTCTTTTGTATCATTTTTTATCTTACTTTCACATTTTTTTCATTTTGCTAACACTTTTTATCAATATTATGCTAAAATTTAGGCTTTAAAATAAACACAAGAGGATAAGCAATGAAAGATATGTTTTTATTTAGCTCCCTGATAGATCCGAGTCACACTTTTTCTTATTTTTTTCATCTAGCTATAGTTATAGTATTAGCACTTATAGTTGCAAAATTAGCCACTTCTTCTATG
The DNA here is from genome assembly GCF_002238335.1 of Campylobacter avium LMG 24591. Lineage (NCBI taxonomy): Bacteria > Pseudomonadati > Campylobacterota > Epsilonproteobacteria > Campylobacterales > Campylobacteraceae > Campylobacter > Campylobacter avium. The sequence continues at coordinate 1,125,080 of NZ_CP022347.1, read as the reverse complement.
CAGCTTGTGCCTAGAGGTATGCAAAATTTAGCAGAAGCTTTTTTAGATGGTATTTTGAGTATGGGAAAAGACACTATGGGAAGTGAGGCTGCGGCTAGAAAATATCTGCCTTTAGTAGCTACCATAGGTTTTATAGTATTTTTTTCTAATATTATAGGGATAATCCCGGGCTTTCACGCTCCAACTGCTTCTTTAAATTTGCCAGCTTCTTTGGCTATAGTAGTTTTTTTATATTATCATTTTGAAGGCATTAGAACTCAGGGCTTTTTTAAGTATTTTGGACATTTTATGGGTCCAGTTCCAGCCATAGCTCCGCTTATGTTTCCAATAGAAATAGTATCTCACATATCAAGGGTTATATCCCTATCTTTTCGTCTTTTTGGAAATATCAAGGGTGATGATTTATTCTTAGCGGTTGTTTTAGCACTTGCACCTTGGGTTGCACCTTTACCAGCCTTTGTTTTACTTACCTTTATGGCTTTTTTACAATCCTTTATCTTTATGATACTTACCTATGTTTATTTGGCCGGTGCGACTGTGGTTGAGGAAGGTCATTGATATATTTTTTAGAATTTCTTAAGGGTGCTTCTTGGGCTTTTTTGCTCTTTGGAGCACTGTATTATTTTAACATATATGAGAATTCTATCTTTCATCTTTGTATAGGGGCTATACCCGGTTTTTTTATGCTTATAATCTCTTTTTTATTGCTTGAAAATTATGAATTAAAAGAAAGTTTAAAATCTAAGGAAAAATGATGTTTGAAGTAGTTATAGGACTTGAGGTTCATACCCAGCTTAATACAAAAAGTAAGATTTTTTGCGCTTGTAAAACCTCCTTTGGAGAGGAGGCAAATACCAATGTATGCCCTACCTGCCTGGCCTTACCCGGAGCCTTACCTGTCTTAAATAAAGAAGCTGTGTTAAAGGCTGTATCCTTTGGCAAGGCTATAAATGCAAAGATAAATGAGAAAAGCATTTTCAATAGAAAAAATTATTTCTACCCAGATTTACCAAAGGCTTATCAAATTTCACAATTTGATGTGCCTATAGTTGAAAATGGAGAGCTTTTTATAAATTTAAACGGAGAGGATAAAAGGATAGGTATCACAAGGGCACATCTAGAGGAAGATGCTGGTAAAAACATACACGAGGGTGCTTTTTCAAAGGTGGATTTAAACAGAGCGGGAACTCCTTTGCTTGAGATAGTTTCTGAGCCTGATTTAAGAAGCAGTGATGAGGCTGTGGCTTATCTTAAAAAATTACACTCCATTATAAGATTTTTAGATATTTCAGATGCAAATATGCAAGAAGGCTCTTTTCGTTGTGATGTAAATGTGAGCATTCGCCCTAAAAATGATGATAAATTTTATACTAGGGTGGAGATTAAAAACTTAAATTCCTTTCGCTTTATACAAAAGGCTATTGATTACGAGGTGCAAAGACAAAGCGAGGCTTGGCAAGACGGGCTTTATGAAAAAGAAGTCGTGCAAGAAACTAGACTTTTTGACACTACAAAACTTATAACAAAGAGTATGAGGGGTAAGGAAGATAGTGCTGAGTATAGGTATTTTCCAGACCCTGATTTGCTTCCTGTTGTACTTGAAAAAGGAATGCTTGATGTTAAATTACCAGAGCTTCCTGATGAAAAAAGACAAAGATATGTAAAAGATTTAGGTGTAAAAGAAGCAGACGCACAAATTTTAACCTCTTCTTTGGAAATGGCTAGATTTTTTGAAAGCTTAATTGCTAAAAATTTAAATCCAAAGCTTTGTGTAACTTGGCTAAACACCGAGTTAATGGGACTTTTAAAGGCAGATTATAGTATAGAAAATTCTCCTGTGAGTGCTGAAAAATTAGCTTCTTTATTGCTTAGGATAGAGGATGGTACTATAAGTGCAAAGGCTGCAAAGGACATTCTAGCTTATATCTTTGAAAATACTGATGTTGAGGTTGATGAGGCTATTGAAAAACTTGGTTTAAAGCAGGTTAGCGATGATGGTGCTATAGAAAAAATCATAGATGAAATTCTAAGTAAGAATGCAGACAAGGTAGCTGAGTATAAGTCTGGTAAGGATAAGCTCTTTGGTTTTTTTGTGGGACAGGTTATGAAAGAGGGCAAGGGTGCTTTTAATCCTGCTAAGGTAAATGAGCTCTTAAAAGCAAAGCTTTCTTGATGAGTATCGCAGTTATAGGAGCTGGAAAATGGGGCTGTGCGCTTTATCACGCCTTTAGTGAAAATCACAAGCCCTTTATAAGCTCTATAAATAAAAGAGATATTGAAAATTTCATAAGCATTGATGAGGCCTTAGAAAAAGAATTTTTAGTCTTTGCGCTTAGCACACAAGGAATTTATGAATGGCTTAAGTTAAATTTCAAAAACAATGGACAAAAGATTTTATTAGCCTCAAAAGGTGTTGATTACGCAAATCTTAAATTCTTAGATGAACTTTTCTTAAATTTCATTTCAAAAGAACAGCTTTGCGTTTTAAGTGGTCCATCCTTTGCTAGTGAGGTTATGAAAAAGCTGCCCTGTGCCCTTGTTTTGAGTGCCTTTGATGAAAAGTTAGCTAAGGACTTTTCAAATTTTTTCCCAAGCTATATAAAAACCTACACAAACACAGATGTAAGAGGAGCTGAAATTTGCGGAGCTTATAAAAATGTCCTAGCCATAGCTTGCGGTATCAGCGATGGTTTAAGGCTTGGAAACAATGCAAGGGCTTCTTTGATGGCTAGAGGTCTTGTGGAAATGCACCGCTTTGGCAAGGCTTTTGGTGCAGATGATGAGACTTTTTTGGGTTTAAGCGGAGCTGGGGACCTTTTTTTAAGCGCCTCATCGGCTCTTTCAAGAAATTATAGAGTAGGCTTTATGTTAGCAGAGGGTAAAAACTTAGATGAAATTTTACTTGAGCTAAAAGAGGTGGCAGAGGGCGTGAAAACTGCTTTTGCTATAAAAGAACTTGCGAGTAAAGAACAAATTTATACGCCCATCGTTAATGAGATTGTCTTAATCTTGCAAGGTAAAGATGTAAAACACTCTTTAAAAGACTTACTAAGGCGGGGCAATGCTGATTAAAAATGCTAGGATTTATGGCGAAGAAAGCTTGGATTTAAGGATTGAAAACGAGCATATAGTTGAAATTTCAAAAAACATATCATCACACTCTAGCCAGATTTTTGATGCAAAAAATCTTACCTTGCTACCTTCTTTTGTGGATTTGAATGTAAATTTAAAAAATGATAGTTTTAGCCTTGAGAATTTAAGGCTTTTACAAAGCGAGTGTTTGCAAGGTGGGCTTAGTGCTATCTTACTTAGAGATAAGATGAATTACGATGAAAACAGCTTTGATTTGCTTAAGCAAGTGCTTGATAGTTTAAATTTGGATGTATTTGCCTCTGCTTGTGTGCTCGATGATGAATCTAAGCTTAAAAATGTTTCAAGCCTTGTAAATAATGGCGTAAAGGCTTTAGAGCTTAAGAGTTCGCAAAATGCTTATGCTATAAAACAGGCTATGAATTATGCCTTGATGAAAAATGTGCCTTTGTTTGTCTCTTGCTATGATGAGAATTTTGATGATAATGGCGTGATGAATGACGGCGAGTTAAGCTTTAGCCTAGGCTTATCTGGCATAAGTGCTATCTGTGAGCTTAGCGAGGTGGCTAAGATGAAAGAGATAGCTAAATTTTACGGCATAAACATAGTCTTTGAAAGCTTAAGTCTTGCCAAGTCTTTAGAGCTCTTAGAAAAAGAGGATTTAAAGCTTGTAAGCATACATAATCTACTAAAAGATGAAAGTGCTTGTGAGAATTTTAACACTTATGCAAAGCTTTTGCCGCCCCTTCGCACAAAAGATGATGTAAGACTTTTAAGACAAGCTTTAAAAGAGGGTAAGATAAGTTTTTTAAGCTCATTTCACAGCCCAAAATCCTTGCATTTAAAAGATTTAGCCTTTTATGAGGCAGCCTTTGGAGTGCATAGCATAAGCGAGTATGTAGCACTTTGCAACACTTTTTTTATAAAAGAAAATTTACTTTCTTGGCGTGAGCTTTGTACTTATACCTCACTTAATGCAGCTAAGTTACTTGGCTTAAACTGCGGTGAAATAGCTATAAACAAAGAAGCAAATTTTATCTTGCTTGATGAGAATGAAAAAATTGCTACAAAAGCAAATTCTTTATACTCTAAAGATGAACTTTTTGGCAATATAAAGGCTCATTATGTAAAAGGTTCACCTGTGAATTAACTTCTTGTTTTTTCACTTTTTAAGTTTGAAATTACTTATTTGCCAATGCGAATTTTTAAACAAAAATATTTTTGGTATTTGATTTTATTGTTAAGTCTAGTTACTAAAAAAAATTTTTATTGTGCTAAATTTTGATTGTTGTTGAAAAAAAATGTTACAATACCTTATCTTTAAAGAAAGGCTACGAGATGTTAAGCAATGATGATTTAAAGGCTATATTAGAAAAAAGAGTTGCTGAGTTTGAAAGCTCAGACAAAAAAGAAGCTAGACAGATAGATGAGACTTATGTTCAAAATTTATTAAAGCTCTTAAGCTTGCCAAATGACTTTTTGCCTATAGCTAAAAGAGCGTTTGAAATCACTCCAAAGCTAAATGTTATATGGCTTCATCTAGCTGAATGTACGGGGTGTTCTGAAAGCTTTTTTAGAACAGATAGGCCTGATTTTGCTAATCTTGTCTTTGATTTTATCTCTCTTAATTATCACGAAACAATCATGTGTGCTGCCGGCTGGCAAGCAGATGAGTGTATAGAAGATATGCTAGATTCTAATGAGGATTTTGTTTTAGCGGTTGAGGGTGGGGTAGCTGCTATTGATACTTATTTTTTAACCATAGGAGCACATGCAGAAAGTGCTTATGACTTGCTTCAAAGACTTGCAAAAAAGGCAAAAGCCGTCTTTGCTATGGGAACTTGTTCTAGTTATGGTGGAGTGCAAGCTGCCATGCCAAATCCTAGCAAATGCTGCGGTATTTCAGAAGTTTTAAGCAATAAAGTAGTAAATGTACCCGGCTGCCCGCCAAGTGATATAAACATAGTAGCAAATTTAGCCTTTTATGCCTTGTTTAGAGTAGAGCCAAATTTAGATGAAAACAACAGGCCTAAATGGGCTTATGGCAAGTGTTTGCACGATATGTGCGAAAGAAAGGCCAAATTTGAAAGTGGAATTTTTGCACAAAAATTTGATGATGATTTGGCTAAAAATGGCGCCTGTCTTTTTAAGGTAGGTTGCAAGGGGCCTTATACCTACAATAACTGCCCTAAGGTTAAATTTAATTCCAAAACTTCTTGGCCTGTGCAAGCAGGACACGGATGTATGGCTTGTTGTGAGCCAAATTTTTGGGACGATTTTGGATTTTACGAACTTGCTATGAGTAACAAAGCAGCTTATAAGGATTATTCTTTTAATTCTTTAAACATTAGCACCATGAAAGAAGATAGCGAGCTAAACGATACAAATATCTTGCTTAGCATAAATGATAGCTTACAAATTCTAAATAAAAGCGAAAATCAAGCCTTAAATCTTTTGAATTTGAGCTTTGAAAGTAATGTAAAATTGATACTTCAAAGCATAGCTAAAAATAAAATGGGTGCTTCATTGCTAGAAACTTACAAGAAAGAATTTCCTAAAAATTACACTTATATAGAGGAAAATTTTGACGAGGAGTCAAGGCCTAGTTCTAATATCTTTGATTTCTTTTCTTATATATATGTGCTTGCAAAAGGGGAGAAATTGCAAAGTGCCAGGGACTTTTTAGAGGCCGGTGCTAGTTATAAATTTAAGCACGCAAGTCCTTTTGATATGAAGCTTAGCTGCAAAGAAAACGAAGCAAAGCTTGATATATCAAAGTCTATGCGTATGCCGCTTATCTATCTTTGTGGAGGGCTTGATTTAGAAGCTTTAGCCTTTTCAGCTTCAAAGGAGCTTTTTAAGAATTTAAACGAAGCCTTGCTGTATTTTGTTAAAAATACTAATAAAAGCAAGGCCTTGTTTGTAAATTCTGATTACAAGCATCCTTTTTTATATAGTTATTTTTAATTATCTTTGTGCCGCAACAGCTTTGTTGTGGTCATTGATATTTGTTGTAAAGATATGTTGCCCCGTGCTTTTATCCCTCATAAAATACAAATAATCACTCTTTGCAGGAAAAATCGCAGCTTTTATAGCATTTAGTGAGACATTGCACACAGCCTCAGCTGGCAAGCCCTCGTGTTTGTATGTATTATATGAGCTTTCATCCTCCCTAATTCTTTGCGGAGTAATCTTTGTGTGAGAGTATTCTCCGTAGTTTAAAGTGCCGTCCATTTGAAGCTTCATGCCTATTCTTAGTCTGTTATAAATGACCGAAGCAACTATTGGCATTTCCTCGTTGTTTGCAGCTTCTTTTTGTATCACAGAAGCTATGATTACATAATCATGCCATTTTTTTTCATTATAATCGCCAAAGAACTTAGTGGAAGCTGTTTTAAAAGCATTTTGACTGTGTTGTAGTAGTAGTTTTATAAGTAATTCCTCATTTATTCCTTTTGGAATTTTATATGTTTCAGGATACAACATGCCTTCTTTATATCTGGCTTGTTTTTCATATTCGCTTAAAAGTTTCTCTTTGCTTAAATTCAACTGTTTTGAAATTTGGTCTAAAAACACTACAGTTGTTTCTCCAGGTATTAAAGTAATGCTTTCAAGTGCTGCTTTAGCAACTGTTAGCTTGTATAAAAAGTCTATTTTGCTTAAATTTTCTTTGCCTATATTAATCCAGCCAGCCTGAGGATGTCCAAGCAATCTTAAAGTAAGTTCATCAATTTTGCTCATTTTATTATTATTTGTGTTTAAATCAGCTATAATTTTACTAACAGAACCCTGAGGCAGATACACTACTGAACTTGTTTTAATCGGCATTAGTAGATAATAAAAAAGCCCTATCATAAGTATAAGGAGAACTTCAACTAAGATGAAAAAAAAACTCATATATCTTAGCATTGTGTTTTTCATAGTCTTTATAATTCCTTTTATAACGCTTAAAATTGGTTTTAACATATCTTCTTTTGAGAGTAAAAAATTCTCTGTGCAAGAATTATATATAAAATTAGATAAGAGACTTATAATAAGGGCAAAAAAAATCAACATTTTGGACTTTGGCAATAATACAAGCAATGAGAGCTTTGCAAAAGTGCTTTTATCTTACATGAAAGAGCTTGAAAATGCCTTTTTGTTCTTGCAAGAATTTTCGGTTGATAATTTTAAGATAGCAAATGAGAATTTCAAGATTGTATTTAAACGAAGTGAAATTTTGCTAGAAAATGAAAAACTCTCGCTAAAGCTTGATGTAAGTAAGATAGATAACAACATCCTAGCCTACATCAAAGAAGCTAATATCACAGAACTAAACGCTAGCTTAAATGCGTTTTTGTACATAAATACGGATGAAAATTTATACGACATTAATGGTTCTTTGCTGTCTGAGAGCATAAAGCTTGATTTTAACACAAGTTTTGATGATAATAATATTTTTGTGAATTTAAAAGATATAAATGCAAGTGATATAAAAGATGTATTTGATTTAGTCTCAAAAAATATAGAGCTTGATGAGGATTTACTTCTTTGGCTTGGCAAAAAGGCTGTGCCTAAGAATTACTATATAGATGAGTTTACATTAAAAATGCAAAGAAAGCTTTTTAAGGCATTTGAGATCAAAGAGCTTAGCGGTTTTGGTGTGGCAAATGATTTGACTTTGCTTTTAAATGACGGTGTTGATGAAATTTTCATACCAAAGCTTGATTTAAATTTAAGTAAGGAAAAGCTTGATTTTTACTTTGAGAAAGCATATTTTGCAGGAAAAGATATAAGCAAAAGCAAGGTTTATATTTATGATATAGCAAATCCTAAGAAAATAGGCATAAATATAAGACTTCTTTCTAATGACTTGAGCCTAGATTCAAAGGTGCATAAGCTTTTAAACAGCTACAAAATTTCTTTGCCTCTTTCTCAAAAATCGGGCTTTGTAAAGAGTGATTTAAGTATAAATATTCCTTTTCAAGCAAAGTATAAAAATGATTTTAAGGGTGTTTTTGAGTTAAAAAATGTCCAAAGCACCTTAGCTGATTTCTTTGTAAAAGAAGGCACTGTTGTGCTAGATAATACAAATTTAAAATTAAAATCCTTTGCGGTTTTTAATTCTTTTTTGAATGCTAATTTTAATTCTAATATAAATTTAGCCTCTAAATCAGGTACTTTTAATACCTATATTAACAGGCTTCATTTTGATAATTTGCTTGATTTAATGGATGAAAATGTAAGCATTAATCTTGATTTTTCAAATGATTTAATGCTTGGTATTAAGGAATGGGACCTTGATTTAAATTTAAGCAAGGGGATTGAGTTTTACAGCAAAAATATACTTAAATTTAAAAAATACTCGCCCATAATGCAGGATTTAAATGTAAGCAAAATAGGTCTTTTACATCTTAAAAGTCAAGATTTTAATAATTTTAGTGTAAGTCTTAAAGATAGCGTTTTTACAAATGATTTTATAGAGCTAAATTCAAGCAACACAATAAAAGATAATTTTTACATAGAAAAAAGCCCAAAAGGTATGAAAATACGCAACGATAAGAAAAATATAGAGCTTGATTTATATGATAAGAACTTATCTTTGCAGCTAAAAGATATAAATTTTGTTTTAAAGGATGTAGAAAATTTAAATTCTGCTTTTAATAATAACTTAAATATAAACTTAAATGCTAATAACCTAGGTCTTATTCTTGCTGATTTTAATAAAAGTTTGAAATTTGATAAGCTTTTTGCTAGTGTAAATGGCGATCTTATGAGGATTAATGCTAGCAAAAATGCGTCTAGTTTTGATTTTTACAAAGGAAAAAATAAGCTTTTGTTGCAAGCAAAAAATATTAACGATAAAATTGTTAATGAGTTTTTCTCAAAAGATGTTGTTAAAGACGGCAAATTCTCGCTAAATATAGAGGGCAGCAGCACCAGGGATTTTAATGGAAGCATAGTTTTAGAAAAAACCTATATAAAGGGCTTGACATTTCACAATCAACTAATAAGCTTTATAGACACAGTTCCATCACTTGTTTTGTTTAAAACACCTACTTTTAATAAAGAAGGGCTTGGCATACAAAAAGGTTTAGTTTTGTTTGATAAGAAAAATACCGATATAAACATCACTTCCTTGGCTTTAGATGGAGACAGCGTCGATGTGCTAGGCTTTGGTGCTATTGACTTAAAAAAAGATAGATTAAGGGTGGAACTTGAGCTTAAGATTTTAAAATCAGCCTCACAAATTATCTCAAAAATTCCTATTTTAAATCAAGTAATTTTAGGCAAAGATATGTCTATATCAACTGCAATCTTGGTTGAGGGAAGTTTGCAAGAGCCGAAATTTAGCACTCAAATTTTCAAAGAGACTATAAAACTGCCTTTTAATTTGATAAAAAACATCATAGAAATACCTTCTACTTGGTTTAAGTGACAAACTGTTACTCAATTACACTTTCTTAGTAAAAATTTATCTAAAAACCATAAAAGTAGTTTTTTTTATGTATAATTTTCTAACTATAAAGAATAAAAGGAAACTGTTATGACTTACACTATTACAGATGAATCTCCAGCTTTGGCCACTTATTCGTTTTTACCTATAGTAAAAGCCTTTTTAAATAGGGCTAATATAGGTGTTAAAACAGCGGATATATCTTTAGCGGGTAGAATTTTAGCTGCCTTTGGTGATAGATTAAAGAAAGAGCAAGTATGCGAAGATGCTTTAGAAATGCTTTCTAAGTTAGTAAATGAGCCTAGTGCAGTTATTATCAAAACTCCAAATATTTCAGCTTCCATACCTCAGTTAAAAGCTGCTATAAAAGAGCTGCAAACTAAGGGTTATAATGTGCCTGATTTTGTTGATAATCCTACAAACAAAGAAGAGGAAGAAATTAAAACAAGATATCAAAAAATTCTAGGTTCAGCCGTAAATCCTGTGTTAAGACAAGGAAATTCAGATAGAAGATGTACAAAGGCTGTGAAAGAATACGCTAAAAACAATCCTTACAAAACAAAAACTTTTGACAAAAATTCAAAGTCTAGAATTTCTTACATGAAAGATGGAGACTTTTTCTCTAACGAAAAGGCTGTTTTGATTAAAACACCTTGCACGGCTAGGATAGAATTTGTATCAAAAGACGGCAAAATATCTGTGATGAAAGATGGGATAAAATTAGAAGAAAATGAAGTTTTAGACGCGTCTTTTATGGATAGTAAAAAGCTACAAGAATTCTATGAAGCAGAAATCAAAAGGTGTGAAGACGAAGGCACCTTGCTATCTTTGCACTTAAAAGCTACTATGATGAAGGTTAGCGACCCTGTTTTATTTGGCTACTGTGTAAAGGTTTATTTTAAGGAACTTTTTGATGAATTTAAGGATGAGTTTCAAAGATTAGGCATTAATGCAAATAACGGAGTAGCCGAGCTTTTAACAAAGATAGAAGCCTCAAATTTAAAAGATAAAATTATAGAAAAATACAACAGTATCTTAAACAACAAGGCTGCTATTTCTATGGTGAATTCGGAAAAAGGCATCACAAATCTTCATGTTCCAAGCGATGTTATAGTGGACGCTTCCATACCAGCCATGCTTAAAAACGCTGCGAAACTTTGGGATAAAGATGGCAATGAAAAAGACACAAACGCTTTAATACCAGATAAGACTTATGCTACTGTTTACGAAGCGGTTTTAGATGATATGAGAAAAAACGGAGAATTTAAGCCAAGCACTTTGGGTTCGGTTTCAAATGTGGGCTTAATGGCTAAAAAGGCACAAGAATACGGCTCTCACGATAAGACCTTTGTTGCTCAAGATGACGGGGTGTTTAGGATACTTAATGATAAAGATGAACTTTTGCTAGAACAAAAGCTTAGTAAAGGTGATATATTTAGAGCTTGTCAGTGCAAATTTGAGGCTATTGAAAATTGGATAGAGCTTGGCATACAAAGGGCAGAGCTTAGCAAAGAAGACACTATTTTTTGGCTAGATGAAAATAGGGCTAGCGATAAGATAATAATTTCTTTTGTAAAGGATAAGCTAGCCAAGCATGCTAACTTAAACATACAAATTCTAAGCCCTAAGGACGCTTGTTTAAAGACTTTAGATTTGATTAGAGCTGGAAAAAATGTTATTAGCGTTACAGGAAATGTTTTAAGAGATTATTTAACAGACTTATTCCCTATCTTAGAGCTTGGAACTAGCGCAAAAATGCTTTCTATTGTTCCTATGCTAAATGGCGGAGCTATGTTTGAAACCGGAGCAGGTGGTTCTGCACCAAAGCAAGTAGAGCAGCTACTTAACGAAAATCATCTTCGCTGGGATAGCTTGGGCGAGTTTTTAGCACTTCAAGCCTCTTTAGAATTTTTTGCACAGAAAAGAAAAAATTACAGAGCCAAGGTTTTGGCTGACTGTCTTGATGAGGCTATAGGTCAGTGGCTTGAAAATAACAAATCACCATCTAGAAATGTAAAAGAGGATGATAATAGAACATCTCATTTTTATTTGGCCATGTATTGGGCTAATGAGCTTGCAAGACAGGGCAACGAAAAAGAACTTCAAGCTGTATTTAAAGACATTTCCATAGAGCTTAGTTCTAATGAGGATAAAATTTACAAAGAATTTATAGACGCTCAGGGCAAGGCTGTTGATTTGGGTGGATACTATAAATTTGATGATGAAAAAGCATCATCTGTTATGAGGTCTAGTCCTACTTTTAATGCTATAATCGAAAGGATTTCTACTTTATGAAAATAACTATCATAGGTGCCGGTAATGTCGGCGTTAGCATAGCTTATTCTTTGATCTTAAGGCAGACTGTTAAAGAAATAATTTTAATTGATAGAAATCCGGATTTGCTATTTGCTAGGGATTTAGAGCTTGGACAAAGTATAGCGGCTTTAAATTTAGATATCAAACTTGTTTGCACTAGCGAATATAAATATTGCGAAAACAGCGATATAGTGGTATTTTGCGCAGGAGCTAGAAGGCAAGATGGGCAAAGCAGGGATGAGCTTTTGCAAATCAATACCAACATAATGCTAGAATGTGCTAGAAATTTAAAACGCTACGTTGATGACCCTTTATTTGTCGTACTTACAAATCCGGTTGATTTTCTTTTAAACAAATTATACGAGTGTCAAATTTTTAGCCCTAAAAAAATTATAGCCATGGCAGGTGCTTTGGATAATGCTAGATTTAAGTATGAGCTGGCTAAGAAATTCAACTGCAAGACTTCGGATTTGGATACAAAGTTAATAGGCTTTCACAATGATGATATGCTTTTGCTAAAATCTCATTCAACTTATAAAAATAAAAAAATTACTGATTTGTTAAGCAAAGATGAAATTGATGATATAGAAAATGAGGTTAAAACAGGCGGAGCAAAGGTTATTAAATATCTTAAAACTTCAGCTTATCTAGCACCAGCGGCTGCTTGTGTTAGAATGATAGAAGCTATTAGAAGTGGCGAATTTTTGGCTATGAGTGTTGTTTTGCACGGAGAATTTGGCGTGCACAATAAGGCATTTGGTGTTCTAGCTAGACTTTCCTTACAAGGTGTTTTGGAATTGGCTAATTTAGAACTAGATGAGAACGAAACGTTTAAATTACAAGAATCGTTAAAAAAATACAACTATTTAGAAACTAAATAAAAAGGATAAAAAATGAGTGTACAAGCTCCCAAAGATACTCCTGTTTGGGTAAATGAGCACAGATGTAAAGCTTGCAATATCTGTGTTAGCTACTGCCCAGCCGGTGTTTTAGCTATGAGAGATGACAAGAATGCTGTTTTGGGGCAGATGATAGAGGTTGTTCATCCTAGCTCCTGTATAGGTTGTGGTGAATGTGAAGTTCACTGTCCTGACTTTGCCATTATGGTTGCTACAAGAGAGGAATTTAAATTTGCTAAACTTACTCCTGAGGCCAAGCAAAGAGCTGAGGCTGTCAAACAAAATAAATATAAAAAGGTAGGTGTTTAATGAGAGAAGTAATAGCAACGGGTAATACCTTAGTGGCAAAGGCTGCCATAGAGTGCGGCTGTAGATTTTTTGGCGGTTATCCTATAACCCCAAGTTCAGAAATAGCACACGAGCTATCAAAGCTTTTGCCAGCAAATGATGGTACTTTTATACAAATGGAAGATGAAATTTCAGGCATTAGCGTTAGTATAGGTGCTGCTATGAGCGGCGTAAAGGCCATGACTGCAAGTTCTGGTCCTGGAATTTCCTTAAAATCAGAGCAAATTGGCTATGCTTTCATAGCTGAAATTCCTCTTGTTATAGCTAATGTTATGAGAGGTGGTCCATCAACCGGACTTCCAACGCGCGTGGCACAAGGCGATTTGTTCCAAGCAAAGTCCCCAACTCACGGCGATTTTGCAAGTATAGCACTAGCCCCAGCTTCTTTGGAGGAATCTTATACAGAAACCATAAGAGCCTTTAATCTAGCTGAAAAGCTTATGACACCGGTGTTTTTGCTACTTGATGAAACTGTTGGTCATATGAATGGCAAGGCTAAAATTCCTGATATAAATGAACTTGAGATTATTAATAGAGCTAAATTTAGCGGAGATAAAAAAGATTACAAGCCTTATGCTTGCGGTGAAAACGAACCAGCCGTGTTAAATCCTTTCTTTACGGGATACCGCTATCACATCACAGGACTTCATCACGGAGACATAGGCTTTCCAACCGAGGATGGCGATATAGTAAAGAAAAATATGCAAAGATTGTTTGGAAAGATTAAGAGCAGGGTAGATGAAATTTGCAAGTATGAAGAATATATGCTAGATGATGCTGATGTGCTTATAGTAGCGTATGGTAGTGTTTCAAGAGCTGCAAAAGACGCTATTTTAAGACTAAGAGAGCAGGGCATTAAAGTGGGACTTTTTAGACCTATAACGCTTTATCCTATAAATGATAAAAAAATAGCAGAGGTTGTAAATAAATTCAAAAAGGTTTTAATTTCTGAACTAAATATGGGTCAGTATTTAGAGGAAATTCAAAGGGTATGCAAGAGAGATGATTTTGCCACATTACTAAGAGCGAATGGACGTCCTATAACTCCTAGTGAGATTATGGCTAAGGTAAAGGAGATGATATAAATGGCTTTTGATTATGATGAATATTTACGTGTAGATAAAATGCCTACACAATGGTGCTGGGGCTGCGGAGACGGCGTTGTTTTAAAATGTATCATTAGAGCTGTGCAAAAAACAGGCTGGAATATGGACGATGTTTGTTTGGTTTCAGGTATTGGCTGTAGCGGTAGGATGAGCTCTTATGTAAATTGCAACACAGTTCATACTACTCACGGCAGAGCCATAGCTTATGCCACAGGTATAAAACTAGCAAATCCAAGCAAGAAAGTTATAGTAGTAAGCGGTGACGGCGATACTCTTGCTATAGGTGGAAACCACACCATACATGGCTGCAGAAGAAATATAGACTTAACTCATATAGTTATAAATAACTTTATATACGGTCTTACAAATTCACAAACCTCGCCAACCACTCCACAAGGCTTTTACACAGTAACAGCACAGCAAGGTAGCATAGACCCAAATTTTGATGCTTGCGAGCTTACCAAAGCAGCAGGAGCTTCCTTTGTAGCTAGAGGAAATGTTATAGAGGCTGCTAAGCTTGAAAATTTGATATATAAGGCACTTTTACACAAGGGTTATAGCTTTGTGGATGTGTTTTCAAACTGCCATATAAATTTAGGTAGAAAAAACAAAATGGGCGAGGCCACTTCTATGCTTGAGTGGATTAAATCTTTGGTTGTAGATAAGTCAAAATTTGATAAGATGAATTTTGAAGAAAGAGAAGGAAAATTTCCTACCGGTATCTTACATCAAGACGAAAGCAAGGCTGAATACTGCCACGCTTATGAGGAAGTAAGAAGAGCTGTAAAAGAAAAGAGAATGGTAGATTTAGGAGCTTTAAGATGAAATATCAGTTAAGATTTGGCGGAGAGGGCGGACAAGGCGTTATAACTGCTGGCGAAATTTTAGCAGAAGCCGCCATAGAGGAAAATCGTTATGCTTTTAAGGCTTCAACTTATACTTCGCAAGTTCGCGGTGGTCCAACTAAGGTTGATATTATCATAGATGATAAAGAAATATTCTTTCCTTATGCCATAGAGGGCGAGGTTGATTTTATGCTAGCCACGGCAGATAAGGGCTATCAAAGCTTTAAAAGCGGAGTAAAACCTGGCGGAATTATAGTTGTAGAACCAAATTTAGTTTATCCTGAGGATAGCGACTATGAAAAATGGAAGGTTTTTAAAATTCCTATTATAACTATAGCTAAAGATGAGGTTGGAAATGTGGCCACTCAGTCAGTTGTAGCCTTAGCCATAGCTGCTTATATGACAAAGTGTATAGATTTGTCAAATTTAAGAAAGGTTATGCTTGAGATGGTTCCTGCTAAGACTAGAGAATTAAATGCCAAGGCGTACGATTTAGGTGTTGAATATGCCACAAAGGCACTTGCTTAAAAGTTTTTAACTTTTAAGCATTATCTTTTGAAATTTTAATTACAATATTAGTAAATATTTCTTGACAAATTATATATTTTACTATAAAATAACGGCTTGTTTTTTATTTAGTTATGCTGGTTTAGCTCAGTTGGTAGAGCAGCTGCCTTGTAAGCAGCAGGTCGGGGGTTCAAGTCCCTTAACCAGCTCCATTGTTTTAAACAGTGTTTGACCGGTATGGTGTGGTGAGTTACTCAAGTGGCCAACGAGGGCAGACTGTAAATCTGCTGGCTTTCGCCTTCCGTGGTTCGAATCCACGACTCACCACCATTTTGCGGGAGTAGCTCAGTTGGCTAGAGCATCAGCCTTCCAAGCTGAGGGTCGCGGGTTCGAGCCCCGTTTCCCGCTCCATTTTGTAAGAAACTGGGAGCTGTTTCGCTGCATTTTCTTACTTGTTTTTGTTGTCTAAATTTTATACTATTGCTGAGCGCTCGTATGGCTCAGAGGTAGAGCACTCCCTTGGTAAGGGAGAGGTCGCGGGTTCAAGTCCCGCTATGAGCTCCATTTGTAGAATAAAATGTATAAAATGAAGACTAAATTTTGCACAGGTGTACAATTTAATATGGAGGATAAAAATGGCTAAGGAAAAATTTTCTCGTAACAAGCCGCACGTAAATATAGGTACCATAGGTCACGTTGACCACGGTAAAACAACTCTTACAGCTGCTATTTCTGCTGTTCTTTCAAGAAAGGGTTTGGCTGAGCTTAAAGATTATGACAATATCGACAATGCTCCAGAAGAAAAAGAACGTGGTATAACCATAGCTACTTCTCACATAGAGTATGAAACAGAAAAAAGACACTATGCACACGTTGATTGTCCTGGACACGCTGACTATGTTAAAAACATGATTACAGGTGCTGCACAAATGGACGGTGCTATATTAGTTGTTTCTGCTGCTGATGGTCCTATGCCACAAACTAGAGAGCATATCTTGCTTTCTCGCCAAGTTGGTGTGCCTTATATAGTTGTTTTCATGAATAAGGCTGATATGGTAGATGATGCAGAGCTTTTAGAGCTTGTTGAAATGGAAATTAGAGAATTATTAAGTTCTTATGATTTTCCAGGTGATGATACTCCTATTATATCTGGTTCTGCTCTTAAAGCACTTGAAGAAGCTAAGGCCGGACAAGACGGCGAATGGTCTGCTAAGATTATAGCTTTAATGGATGCGGTTGATAGCTATATACCAACTCCTGTTAGAGATACAGATAAAGATTTCTTGATGCCAATCGAAGATGTTTTCTCTATCTCTGGTCGTGGAACAGTTGTTACAGGTAGGATAGAAAAAGGAACTGTAAAGGTTGGCGATACTATAGAAATAGTAGGTATAAAAGATACTCAAACTACAACAGTTACAGGTGTTGAAATGTTTAGAAAAGAAATGGACCAAGGTGAAGCCGGCGATAATGTTGGTGTTTTACTTCGTGGAACTAAGAAAGAGGAAGTTTTACGTGGTATGGTTCTTGCTAAACCTAAATCTATCACTCCTCACACTGAATTTGAAGCTGAGGTATATATCTTAAATAAAGATGAAGGTGGAAGACACACTCCATTCTTTAATAACTACAGACCGCAGTTTTATGTTAGAACTACAGACGTTACAGGCTCTATAAAACTTGCTGAAGGTACTGAAATGGTTATGCCAGGCGAAAATGTTAGAATAACTGTAAGCCTTATAGCTCCTATCGCACTTGAGGAAGGAACTCGCTTTGCGATTAGAGAAGGCGGACACACTGTTGGTTCTGGTGTTGTTTCTAAAATAATCAAATAAAAAAAGGGGTTTATCCCCTTTCTTTCTTAAGGATTTAAAATGAGAATAAAAGTTGGTTTAAAGTGTGAAGAGTGCGGAGATATCAATTACAGCACATATAAAAATAGTAAAAACACAACTGAAAAACTAGAGTTGAAGAAGTATTGCCCTAGGCTTAAAAAACATACTATTCACAAAGAAGTTAAGTTAAAGAGTTAAAGGGCAATAGCTCCAACGGTAGAGCGCCGGATTCCAAATCCGATGGTTGGGGGTTCGAATCCCTCTTGCCCTGCCATTTTTTGAGGTTTTTTATGGAAAAATTATTGAGTTATTTTAGACTATCTAAGGCCGAGTTAGCAAAGGTTATATTTCCCGTTAAAGAACAAGTTAGAAATGCTTATATAACTGTTTTTGTAGTGGTCTTTGTTGTAGCCTTGTTTTTATGGATAGTTGATTTGATTATGTTTTATTCCTTATCTTTTATAGTTTCTTGATTGTTTTTAAGGAAAGATGTTGTGAGTGAAGAATTTAAGTGGTATGCCATTCAAACTTATGCTGGTAGTGAGATGTCTGTTAAAAGGGCTATACATAATTTGATTAAAGATAATGGCATAGAAGAGCAAGTTAAAGATATAGTTGTTCCTACTGAAGATGTTATTGAATTTAAGAATGGCAAGGAAAAGATAAGCGAAAGATCTTTGTATTCAGGCTATGTTTTTATATGCCTTAAATTTAGTGTTGAGTTATGGCATAAAATTCAATCTCTTCCTAAGGTTGGCCGCTTCATAGGAGAAAATAAAACAGGCGATAGAAAACAACCTACGCCTTTGTCTGAAAAAGATATAAATTTAATATTAGAAAAAGTTAAAAATAAGGCTGCACCTAAGCCTAAAATATCATTTGAAGAGGGTGAAAATGTCCGTATTATAGATGGACCTTTTGCGAATTTTACCGGTATGGTTGAAGAATACGATATGGTGAGAGGGCTTTTAAAGCTCAATGTATCTATTTTTGGTAGATCAACCCCTGTTGAAATTCTCTACTCTCAAGTTGAAAAAATAGTTTAAGGAGATTATAATGGCTAAGAAAGTCGTTGGCGAAATAAAATTACAAATTGCTGCTACAAAGGCAAATCCATCTCCTCCTGTAGGTCCTGCTTTGGGTCAACAAGGTGTAAATATAATGGAATTTTGCAAGGCCTTTAACGAAAAAACAAAGGATATGGCAGGTTTTAATGTTCCGGTTGTTATAACTGTTTATGCTGACAAGAGCTTTACTTTTATTACAAAGCAACCACCAGCCACAGATTTGATTAAAAAAGCAGCTGGAATTTCAAAGGGTTCTGATAATCCTTTAAAAAATAAGGTTGGAAAGCTTACAAAAAAGCAAATCCTTGAAATAGTTGATAAAAAAATCGCTGATTTAAATACCAAAGACAAAGAACAAGCTGCTAAGATTATAGCTGGTTCTGCTCGTTCTATGGGTATTGAAATCGTTGATTAAAAAAGCCCTACCGACAGGCTAAAATGTTGGAAGCACTTTATAAATGCGGAGTATAAAATATGGCAAAAATTAGTAAAAGACTAAAAGATTTAAATCAAAAAATTGACAATTCTAAGGAATATTCTTTAGAAGAAGCTATAAGCACGGTTAAGGATTTAGCCTCTGCTAAATTTGATGAGACTGTTGAGATAGCTTTAAAATTAAATGTTGATCCAAGACATGCTGATCAAATGGTTCGTGGCTCTGTTGTTTTGCCTGCTGGAACAGGTAAAAAGGTTAGAGTTGCTGTTGTTGCAAAAGACGCCAAGGCTGACGAAGCGAAGGAAGCTGGTGCTGATATAGTTGGTAGTGATGATTTGATAGAAGAAATTCAAAAAGGAAACATAAATTTTGATGTTTTAATAGCCACTCCAAATTTAATGGGCTTAGTTGGTAAAGTTGGTAGAATTTTAGGACCAAAAAGTTTGATGCCAAATCCTAAAACAGGCACAGTTACTTTGGATGTAAAACAAGCTGTGCATAATGCTAAGAGCGGTCAGGTGAATTTCCGTGTAGATAAGCAAGGTAATATACATGCAGGGCTTGGCAAGGTTTCTTTCTCAAAAGAGCAGTTAAATGATAATATAACTACTTTTATAAAAGCAATAAATAAGCACAAGCCAGCTGCAGCAAAGGGTAGATACATAAAAAATGCCGCCCTTTCTTTGACTATGAGCCCTTCTGTTTCTTTGCAAACTCAAGAGCTTTTAGATATGAAATAAATTTAGGGCTTTAAGGCCCTAAATAAAAAGCTAAGTAAATTCTCATTTTTTTAGCTTTTTATTTTAGATTAGAGATAGCCGAGGTCTTTGTGCTTAATTAAGATGTGTTCTTACTCTGCTTGAAATCGCTGATCGGAAAGGAGAAGTTGTGACTCGAGGTGAAAAAACCGAACTAGTTAATAAGCTACAAGAAGAGTTTTCAAAGAGTGAAATGATATTGGTTTGTAACTATAAAGGACTTAGCACAAAAAAGCTAGAAAGTCTTAGAGATAACGCTAGAGAAAATGGCGTTAAAGTTCAAATCATTAAAAACACTCTTGCTAATCTTGCGCTTAATCAAGCTGGAAAAAGCGGACTTGAGCTTAAAGATACAAATATATATCTTTGGGGCGAAGATCAGTTAAATGTCAGCAAGGTTGCTTCAAAATTTGAAGATGAAAACGAGCTGTTTAACATTAAATCAGCCTTTATGGACGGCGAAGTTAGCGATGTAGCTAAAGTAAAAGCCTTGGCTAAGATGCCTTCGCGTGATGAATTACTTGCTATGCTTTTGCAAGTTTGGAAAGCTCCTATTACAAATTTTGTCATAGGACTTAATGCTTTAAAAGAGCAAAAAGAAAAAGAAGCTTAAAAAATAATAAAGGATAAAAAATGGCAATTACAAAAGAAGATGTTTTAGAATATATTTCTAAACTAAGCGTGTTAGAACTTTCAGAATTAGTTAAAGAATTTGAGGAGAAATTCGGCGTATCTGCTGCTCCTGTTGTTGTTGCTGGTGGTGCGGGTGCTGCTGCTGGCGGTGGTGCCGCTGAAGAAAAGACTGAATTTAACATCGTCTTAACTGATAGCGGTGCTAAGAAAATAGAAGTTATCAAGGTGGTTCGTGCCTTAACAGGTCTTGGACTAAAAGAAGCAAAAGATGCAGTTGAGCAAACTCCATCTACTCTAAAAGAAGGTGTTAGCAAGGCTGACGCAGAGGAAGCTAAAAAGCAGCTTGAAGCAGCTGGTGCTAAGGTAGAACTTAAGTAATTAAAGCTTTTTAAGGAAGAGAAATCTTCCTTTTCGCCTAGTTTTCTAGGCTTATTCTTTTTTTAAACTTGCCAAAATGGGGTTAAAAATATGCAAAACAAAAAACATTCAAAAAATAGATTAAGAATTGATTTCTCAAGCACTTCAAAACAAATTGATATTCCAAATCTTTTACAACTTCAACAAAAGAGCTTTGATGATTTTTTAAATTATGAAAATAAAAGCAAGGAAAGTGGCATAGAAAAGGTATTTAAATCAATTTTTCCTATACACGATCCGCAAAATAGATTAAGTTTAGAATATGTAAATTCAGAAATTGGTAAGCCAAAATACACTGTTAGAGAATGTATGGAAAGAGGACTTACTTATTCTGTAAATTTAAAGATGAAAATTCGCTTAACCTTGCATGAAAAAGATGAAAAAACAGGTGAAAAAATAGGCATAAAAGATATAAAAGAACAAGAAATTTTTATAAGAGAAATTCCTCTGATGACTGATAGAACCTCATTTATAATAAATGGCGTTGAAAGGGTTGTGGTAAATCAGCTTCACAGAAGCCCGGGCGTAATCTTTAAGGAGGAAGAAAGCTCGACTGTAGCAAATAAATTAGTATACACAGCTCAAATCATACCAGATAGAGGCTCTTGGCTGTATCTTGAATATGATGTTAAAGATGTTTTGTATGTTCGTATAAATAAAAGGCGTAAAATGCCTATAACTATGCTTTTTAGAGCATTAGGTTATAAAAAACAAGATATTATAAAGCTTTTTTATCCGGTTCAAACTATACATGTAAAGAAAAATAAATTTTTGGTTGAATTTAATCCTAGTGATTTCTTAGAAAGAGTTGAATATGATTTAAAAGACGAAAAGGGGAATTTGATAGTTCAAGCCGGAAAAAGATTAAATAAAAAGAAGGCTGAAAATTTAGTAAAAGAGGGGTTAAAATATATAGAGTATCCGGCTGAAATTCTTTCTAGAAGGCATCTTGCAAATCCGCTCATTGATGAGAGCACCGGCGAAGTTATGTTTGATTCTTTAACGCTTTTAGATGATAGTAAGTTGGCCAAAATTAAAGAAAAGTACAAAAGCTTTGATATAGCAAATGACTTGGCAGCGGAAGTAGATGATGCTATTATAAATTCATTTTTACAAGATAATGAAACATTAAAGGCCTTGAGACAAAGTGAAAATATAGACAATGAAAACGATCTTGCCGCAATTAGAATTTACAAGGTTATGAGACCGGGAGAGCCTGTATTAAAAGAGGCGGCGAAAAACTACGTGAATGATTTATTTTTCAACCCAGAAAGATACGATTTAACAAAGGTTGGTCGTATGAAGATGAACCATAAGCTAGCCTTAAATGTACCTGAATACACCACAGTTTTAACAAACGAAGATATTATAAAAACCACAAAATATCTAATTAAAATCAAAAATGGCAAGGGCAGGATAGATGATAGAGACCATTTAGGAAACCGCCGTATCCGCTCTATTGGCGAGCTTTTGGCAAACGAGCTTCATCTAGGGCTTGCTAAAATGCAAAAGGCTATAAGAGATAAATTTACCTCTCTTAATGCTGATTTGGAAAAGGTCATGCCTTATGATTTGATTAATCCTAAGATTATCACAACCACTATAATGGAATTTTTTACCGGCGGACAGCTTTCGCAGTTTATGGATCAGACAAATCCACTTAGTGAGGTTACCCACAAAAGACGTCTTTCAGCACTTGGCGAGGGCGGACTTGTGAAAGAAAGAGCAGGGCTTGAGGTAAGAGATGTGCATTCTACTCACTATGGTAGAATTTGTCCTGTTGAAACCCCTGAAGGTCAAAATATAGGGCTTATAAACACCCTTGCTACTTATTCTAAAGTAAATGATTTAGGCTTTGTTGAGGCTCCTTACAGAAAGGTTGTAAATGCTAAGGTTAGCGATGAAGTCGTTTATCTTACCGCAACTCAAGAGGAAAATTTGGTCATAGCAGCGGCCTCAACTAAGCTAGATAGCAAAGGAAATATAGTAGAGGATTTTGTTGAGGCTAGAAAAGATGGAGAAACCATACTTGCTAAGAAAGACGAGGTACAGCTTATAGATTTATGTTCTGGTATGATAGTGGGCGTTACAGCTTCTTTGATACCATTTTTAGAACATGATGATGCTAACCGTGCACTTATGGGTTCAAACATGCAAAGACAAGCAGTTCCGCTTTTAACCTGCAACGCACCTATTGTAGGTACCGGAATGGAGCAAACCATAGCAAGAGATGCCTGGATGGCCATAAAGGCAAAAAGAGGTGGAGTTGTAGAAAAGGTAGATAATAAAAGTATTTTTATAATGGGCGAGGATGATAAGGGTCCTTTTATAGACCATTATTCTATGGAGAAAAATTTAAGGACAAATCAAAACACAGTTTATAATCAGCACCCTATCGTAAAAAAAGGTGAAAAGATAGAAGCAGGGCAGATTATAGCTGACGGTGCTAGCATGGACGAGGGCGAGTTGGCCATCGGTAAAAATGCCCTTATAGCCTTTATGCCTTGGAATGGTTATAACTATGAGGACGCTATAGTAGTAAGCGAAAAAATGATAAGAGAGGATGCTTTCACGAGCGTTCATATCTACGAAAAAGAGATAGAAGCAAGAGAGCTTAAAGACGGCATAGAAGAAATTACGCGTGATATACCAAATATAAAGGAAGAGGATATTTCTCATCTTGATGAAAGTGGTATAGCAAGGATAGGAACTCACATCAAGCCAGGCATGATACTTGTTGGTAAGGTATCTCCAAAGGGTGAGGTAAAACCAACTCCTGAGGAAAGGCTTTTAAGAGCTATCTTTGGCGAAAAAGCAGGACATGTGGTAAATAAATCCTTATACGCTACCGCTTCATTAGAAGGTGTTGTTGTGGATGTTAAAATTTTCACCAAAAAGGGCTATGAAAAAGATTTAAGAGCTATAAAAGCACATGATGAGGAAAAAATGGCCTTGGAAAAAGAACATCATGATAGGCTTTTGATGATGGATAGAGAGGAAATTCTAAGGGTTTGTTCCTTGCTTTCAAAATCAGCCTTGCAAAGTGAGCAAAAGGTAGGAAATAAAACCTACAAAAAGGGCGCTAAGATAGATATAGAGGTCTTAAAAACCATAAACCGTTTTGCCCTAAATTCTTTGGTAAAAGCTTATTCAAAAGAAGTGCAAAAGCAGTATGAGGACTGGAAAAACCACTTCCAAAATGAGAAAAAAAGATTAAAAAGCGAGCATGATGACAAGCTTGATATTTTAGAAAAAGATGATATTTTACCAAGTGGGGTTGTAAAACTTGTAAAAATTTACATAGCCACAAAAAGAAAGCTAAAGGTTGGCGATAAAATGGCAGGTAGACACGGAAACAAGGGTATAGTTTCTACCATAGTGCCAGAGGTTGATATGCCTTATTTACCAAATGGTAGAAGCGTTGATATAGCTTTAAATCCTTTGGGTGTGCCATCTCGTATGAACATAGGTCAAATTCTAGAAAGCCACCTAGGACTTGTAGGCTTAAGGCTTGGAGAGCAAATTCAAGAAATTTTTGATAAAAAGAAAAAAGATTTTATAAAAGAACTTCGCTCTAAAATGCTTGAAATTTGTTCTTTAGAACGATTTACTAAGGAAAAGAAATTTATAGAAAGTTTAAGTGATGAAGAATTGGTTTCTTATGCTAGAGATTGGAGCAAAGGTGTTAAATTTGCCACTCCTGTTTTTGAGGGCACTAGTATAGAAGAATTTGAAAAACTTTTTGAAATGGCTAAGGTTTCAATGGACGGAAAAAGTGAGCTTTACGACGGACGTACAGGAGAAAAGATAGCAGAACGTGTGCATGTTGGTTGTATGTATATGCTAAAACTTCATCACTTGGTCGATGAAAAGGTTCACGCAAGAAGCACCGGACCTTACAGTTTGGTTACTCAACAACCTGTTGGTGGTAAGGCTTTATTTGGTGGGCAAAGATTTGGAGAAATGGAAGTTTGGGCTTTAGAAGCTTACGGTGCAGCACACACTCTAAGAGAAATGCTTACTATAAAATCAGATGATGTCGAGGGACGTTTTAGTGCTTATAAGGCTTTAACAAAGGGCGAGAATGTGCCAGCTACAGGTATTCCTGAGACTTTCTTTGTTTTGGCAAATGAGCTTAAGTCTTTAGCTCTTGATGTAGAGATTTTTGATAAGGACGAGTAATGGATAAATTTAAAACTATTGAGATAAAAGAAGATAGCAGACCTAGAGATTTTCAAGCCTTGCAATTAAGACTTGCTAGTCCTGAAAAAATCAAATCTTGGTCTTATGGCGAGGTCAAAAAATCAGAAACTATAAATTATAGAACCCTAAAGCCTGAAAGAGACGGGCTTTTTTGTGCCAAGATTTTTGGACCTATAAGAGATTATGAGTGCTTGTGCGGAAAATACAAAAAAATGCGTTTTAAGGGCGTTAAGTGCGAAAAATGCGGCGTTGAAGTGGCAAGCTCTAAGGTAAGACGTTCTAGAATGGGGCACATAGAGTTAGTTACTCCGGTAGCTCACATTTGGTACGTAAATTCCTTGCCAAGTCGTATAGGTACCTTGCTTGGTATAAAGATGAAAGATTTAGAAAGAGTGCTTTACTATGAGGCTTACATAGTGGAAAATCCAGCCGATGCTTACTATGATAATGAAAACAGCAAAAAGGTTGAATTTTGCGATGTTTTAAATGAAGAGCAGTATCAAAAACTTATGCAAAGATACGAAAGCAATGGCTTTAAGGCTAGAATGGGCGGTGAGGTTATAAGAGACTTGCTTGCAAATTTAGACCTTGTGGAGCTTTTAAACCAATTGAAAGAAGAAATCAACACCACAAATTCAGAAGCCAAGAAAAAAACCATAGCAAAGAGATTAAAGGTTGTAGAAAATTTCTTAAATAGCAGTTTAAACGCTAATGTAAGCAATGAGGAAGAGCTTGTTCCAAATAGGCCTGAATGGATGATGATAACAAATTTACCTGTTTTGCCTCCTGATTTAAGACCGCTTGTTGCGTTAGATGGCGGTAAATTTGCGGTTTCTGATGTGAACGATTTGTACCGTAGGGTAATAAATAGAAATACAAGACTTAAAAGGCTTATGGAGCTTGATGCACCAGAAATCATCATAAGAAATGAAAAAAGAATGCTTCAAGAAGCAGTTGATGCGCTATTTGATAACGGTAGACGTGCAAATGCTGTAAAGGGAGCGAATAAAAGGCCGCTTAAGTCTTTAAGTGAGATTATAAAAGGAAAGCAAGGTCGCTTTAGACAAAATTTACTTGGAAAGAGGGTGGATTTTTCCGGTCGTAGCGTTATAGTTGTGGGTCCAAAGCTTAGAATGGACCAGTGCGGCCTGCCTAAGAAAATGGCTCTAGAGCTTTTCAAACCTTATCTTTTAGCTAAACTTGAGGAAAAGGGTTACGCAACCACAGTAAAGCAAGCTAAAAAACTCATAGAAAGCAAGACAAATGAGGTTTGGGAATGCTTAGAAGAGGTGGTTAAAGGCCATCCTGTGCTTTTAAATAGAGCGCCAACCCTACACAAGCTGTCTATACAAGCCTTTCACCCTATACTTGTGGAAAGCAAGGCCATACAGCTACACCCTTTGGTTTGTGCTGCTTTTAATGCTGACTTTGACGGCGATCAAATGGCTGTGCATGTTCCGCTTTCTCAAGAAGCAATTGCTGAATGTAAGGTGTTAATGCTTTCGTCAATGAACATCTTATTGCCAGCTAGCGGTAAGTCTGTGACTGTGCCTTCGCAGGATATGGTTTTAGGAATTTACTATCTATCCTTAGAAAAAGCCGACGCAAAAGGTTCTCATAAAATTTGCACAGGTATAGACGAGGTTTTAATGGCCTTAGAAGCAAAATGTCTTGATATACACGCACCGGTTCAAACTGTTGTTGATGATAGAAAGATATTTACAACTGCTGGAAGACTTATTATAAAGTCTATTCTGCCTGATTTTGTTCCTGAATATATGTGGAATAAAATTCTAAAGAAAAAAGATATAGCCTTGCTTGTGGATTATGTTTATAAGCAAGGTGGCTTAGGTATTACAGCAAATTTCTTAGATAGGCTTAAAAATTTAGGTTTTGAGTATGCTACAAAGGCTGGAATTTCTATTTCAATAGCTGATATTATCGTTCCTGATAACAAGCAAAAAGCTATACAAGACGCTAAAAAGCAGGTAAAATATATACAAAATTCATACAATCAAGGTCTAATAACAGCTAGCGAAAGATATAACAAAATAATAGACATATGGAAGGCTACAAATAATGTCTTATCAAAAGACATGATGAGTATGATACAAAATGATAAACAAGGATTTAACTCTATTTACATGATGGCTGATTCCGGTGCTAGAGGTTCGGCTGCTCAAATTTCACAACTTGCGGCTATGAGAGGGCTTATGGCAAAATCCGATGGTTCCATTATAGAAACGCCTATTATCTCAAATTTCCGTGAGGGGCTTAATGTTTTAGAGTATTTTATCTCAACTCACGGTGCCAGAAAGGGTCTTGCGGATACAGCCTTAAAAACAGCAAATGCCGGTTATCTAACAAGAAAGCTTATAGATGTAGCACAAAATGTTAAGATAACTATACAAGACTGTGGCACTCACGACGGTATAGAAATAAGCGAAATTACGGCCGATGGTTCTGTTGTGGAAACTTTGGAGGAGAGAATTTTAGGTAGGGTTTTAGCAGAAGATGTGATAGACCCTGTGACTAATGAAATTTTATTTATAGAAAATACCTTGATAGACGAGGAAAAGGCTAAAATTCTACACGATAGCGGCATTAAAAGGGTTAGTATAAGAACTCCAATTACTTGCAAGGCCAAAAAAGGAATTTGTGCTAAGTGCTATGGCGTGAATTTGGGCGAGGGCAAGCTTGTAAAACCGGGAGAAGCTGTAGGCATTATATCTGCCCAGTCCATAGGTGAGCCTGGAACTCAGCTAACTCTTAGAACCTTCCACAGCGGTGGAACTGCTAGCACAGATTTGCAAGATAGACAAATAATAGCTCAAAAAGAAGGTTTTATAAGGTATTACAATTTAGAGCTTTATAAAAATAGCGAAAATAAAAACATAGTTGCAAATAGACGAAATGCGGCTGTGTTTTTGGTTGAACCTAAGATAAAAGCTCCTTTTGCAGGTACTTTGCATGTAGAAAATATGCACGAAGATGTTGTTATAAGCATTAAAAACTCAAAGCAAGAGCAAAAATACATCATAAGAAAGCATGACCTTGCTAAGCCAAATGAGCTAACAGGAGTTAGCGGAAACCTTGTAGGTAAGCTTTATATGCACTACTCAAACGGTGCTAAAGTTGAGCAAGATGAAAGTATAGTAGAGGTTATAAAAGAAGGCTGGAATGTCCCTAACCGTATCCCTTATGCTAGTGAAATTTTAGTAGAAGATGGAGACCCTGTTGTTCAAACAATCAAGGCCGGAGAGAAAGGAATTCTCAAATTTTATATGCTAAAAGGTGACGGTCTTGATAGATTAAGAAACATAAAAAAAGGTTATGTGGTAAAAGAAAAAGGCCTTTTTGTTGTTATAGCCGATAAAAACGATAGAGAGGCAAAAAGACACTACATACCTAGGGAATCCGTTATAGAATTTGATGATAGCTCCACTATAGATGATGTAAATGCTGTTATAGCTAGGGCTGTAAAAAATGACAAGGTTGTTATAGCTGAATGGGACGCTTACAATGACACTACCATAGCAGAGGCAGAAGGTGTAGTAAGCTTTGAGGATATAGAATTAGGATACAGTGCTGATGAGCAAATCGACGAAGCAACAGGCAAAAGCTCCTTGGTTATAAATGAGTATTTGCCAGCAGGAACAAGACCAGCTCTCATAGTAAGTTCTAAAAAGGGTAAAACTTATAGGTATTTACTTGAGCCAAAAACCGTTATTTTTGTAAATGACGGCGGCTCTGTTAAAAAGGCTGATATTTTAGCTAAAACTCCAAAAGCAGCAACAAAGTCAAAAGACATCACAGGAGGTCTTCCAAGAGTATCTGAGCTTTTTGAGGCTAGAAAACCTAAAAATGCCGCTATCATAGCAGAAATAGACGGCATCATACGTTTTGATAAGCCTTTAAGATCTAAGGAAAGAATAGTTATAGAATCAGAGGATGGAAATAAAAGTGAGTATCTTATAGATAGCTCAAAAAGAATTCAAGTAAGAGACGGAGAATTTATACACGCTGGAGAAAAGCTCACAGATGGAGTTATCTCAAGTCACGATGTACTTAAAATTCTTGGAGAAAAGGCACTTCATTATTATCTAATCTCTGAAATTCAGCAAGTTTATCGCGGACAAGGCGTTGTTATCTCTGATAAGCATATAGAGGTTATAGTATCGCAAATGCTAAGACAGGTTAAGGTTGTTGATAGTGGTAATACCAAATTTATAGTAGGCGATTTTGTTTCTAAACGCAAATTCAAAGAAGAGAATGAAAGAATTTTGGCTATGGGTGGAGAACCTGCCATAGCAGAGCCTGTTTTACTTGGTGTTACAAGAGCTGCTATAGGTAGCGATAGTATCATATCAGCTGCTTCTTTCCAAGAGACAACAAAGGTTTTAACGGAGGCTAGTATAGCTGGTAAATTTGACTTCCTTGAGGACTTAAAAGAAAATGTTATCCTAGGTAGGATGATACCTGTTGGAACCGGTCTTTATGAGAAAGATTCTATAAGCATTAAAAAAAGCGAGTAGGGTAAGGTGGTAGCTTTTGGCTACTGCTTTGCTTTGAAATTTGGTTTGTTGGGTGATTTTAAAATGTAGGTAGATGGTGGTCAGAGGCACCTACAATACACTCAATAAAATATCCTAAAAACCTATGCTGACAATGTCATACATATGAAGTCTTACACAAAAATCTACAATTTGAAACGGAGTGTAAATTATTTTTAATTAAATTTAAATTAATTTTTTAATCCACTTCATTAATTTTTTTGTATTTTATTAATTTTTAGTTTTATTTTAATTTATTTTCTTTATAAATTTGTTTAAAATTATTTCCACAACTAAATCCAAGCACAGTAAAGACTGTGAAAGGACTAAACTCAAATACCTAAAAAATCCCATTTTTTCTCTACCCTTAGCAATTAGATGAAAGATGATTTCAAATAGAATGCAAATTAAGATGTAGTAAAATGAGAACCAACCAAGATATGTGATGAAAAGACTCATAGAAATATCCTTGTGAAGTGAAAATTTGAATTTATTATTTTAGGTCCCTTGATTATACCTCAATTCAAAAATATACAATGCTACAGGGAAGATTAAATGTAGAAGACTTTCGGTATCTTCAAGAAGCTAATGTTAACCATCTCTTTTTACCATCGGTAATCGAGCAAGGAAATTATATCAAAAATTAGTTATAGATACAAAAATTGGGCCTAAATTAATATTTTTGCTGATGAAATAAAAATATCTCATTAGATAAAAAAATATATACAGCCTCAATCGAACAAAAACGCCTCTTAAATCCATTTTTTTATTTTTGTTGTTTCACTTAGTGCAAAGCCTTGTTTTTTGATTTTTTCTATCTCTGTACTAACCGTTTTATAAACACTATTTAAAAAATCCTCCTTAGTAGCCTTTCCTAGCTCTATTGCTTTTTGATACTCAAACCATAATGCAGTCATATCAGGATTTGCTAATAAAGAGCCTACAGCTTTTATAAGCTCTTTTCCTTTTTGTGTTGATTTTATGTTTTGTTTGCTGCTAATCTCTATGTAAGATTGCTTTACAAGCTTTTCTATCATCTCGCTTCTTGTAGCTGGTGTGCCTATGCCTCCGCTTTCTCCTTTTTTATCCTTGTCTTTTTCAAGTAGCAGCTTTTTAATCCTTTCATCTTTAACATATTTAGCAACTGAATTTAAGTCCTTTAGTAAGCTACTCATTGTATATCTTGGTTTAGGTTTTGTTTGTAATTCTTTTATGTTTATTTGCTCTATATTTGCTAGGTCATTATCATTAAGTTTAGATATATCAAAATCAGCTTCTTTCTCCTCATCTGTATCAACCTTGCTAAAAAATTTACTAAAACCTGCCTTTGTTGTTTTATTTACATTTGTAAGAAATTCATACTCATCTATTTTGAATTTTAAAGAATGGCTTGTGTATTCTCTTGGCTCGTAAAACTGCATTAAAAATCTTTTACAAATTAGAGTGTAAATATCTTTTTCCTCTTGGCTAAGATTTGTTAAATTTAGTCTTGTGTTTGTGGGTATGATTGCATAATGTGCACTTAATTTACTATCATCAAAAGCATTTGATTTTATGCTTAAATTTGCATTTTCTTGTCCTATATCCTCTTTGAAATTTTCTTTTAAGCTATCTATTATCTTGTCTGCTTCCTTGTAGATATTTTCAGGTATATACTGACAATCAGAGCGGTTATAAGAGATGGCTTTGTGTTTTTCCCTTAAGCTTTGTGTTATCTCTAGTGTTTTTTTAGCCGAAAAGCCAAAGATCTTACTTGCTTCACTTTGTAAGATTAAGAGATTATAAGGCAAAGGCGGGTATTCTTTTTTATTTTGTGAGCTTAGATAAAGTCTTGCTTTTTTATCCTCACAATACTTTTTAATCTTATTTGCCAAATTTATATCAAGTATCTTTTCCTCTGTTTTTAGCGTGGTATTTATGTTTATATCTTTTATATTAAAGATAGCATTTATGGTGTAGTAAGTAATGCTTTTATGTGTATCGTTTTCGAAGTCTCTTTGCACTATAAGCCCCAAAATAGGAGTTTGCACCCTACCTACTGATATTAGCTCATTTGTATTAGTTTTTTCTCTATTTGCTATGGTGTAAGCTCTTGTTAGATTAAGTCCCACTATCCAATCAGCAAAGCTTCTAGCAAAACCTCTCTCACTCATAGCTTTAAATTCAGTATTTGGACGCATTTTAGCTATTTCTTGTTTTATTGCTTGTGGAGTAATATCATTTATCAAGCAACGCATAACCGGCTTTGTAGTCTTTGAGTAAAGTAAAATTTCATCAATTAAAATTTGTCCCTCATCATCAGCATCACCGCAGTGGATTATCTCTTTTACTTTTTTATCATTTATTAAATTTACTATGATTTTTAACTGCTTTTCTTTGTCTTTAATGGGCTTGTGCTTGAAATCTTTAATGATGATGGGTAGACTTTCAAAGCTCCATTTTTTGTATTTTTCATCATATTCATGAGGCTCTAGTAGCTCCATTATATGTCCAAAAGCCCAAGTTATAATGTCATCTCCTCTTTGAGTATAGCCGCAATTTTTGTTTAAATTTTTATTATACTCGCCGCTTAAAGCCTCTGCGATAGCCTTTGCTAAGTCAGGTTTTTCAGCTATAAAAAGTCTCATAATTACTCCTTTTGTGTTTTAATACATAGCTCTGTTAGCATTTTGTAATGTTCTTCTTTGAAATGACTTTTTATAAGTCTTATAAGATCTTGATCTTCCATTGCATAAGAGATTTGCATATACAATCTAACTTTATTCTCAAATCTTTTGCTGATAGGAATATTTTTAATTTTTTTGAAAATGTATTTTTTACAGGTGCTAACATTCTTTGTGAAAAATTCTATAAGAAATTCACGCTCATTTTCTGTATTCTTTATATGTATATTGTGTTTTTGTAATAATGCTTTTAGCTTTTCTGTATTATCCATTTTATTCCTCTCTTTTCTTTCTTTTTCGCTCATCTATCTTGTTTTTTATCAGTAGATTTTTGTTTTGTGCTACCTTTAAAGCCTTTTCCTTGCATAAGATTCTCTATCCTTTGCTTCATTCTAGTGATTGCAGATTCTGAAATATTGTTTTGAATTTGTGGTATAATATCCTTGTCTGTTGCGGAAAGTGCATTCGCACCAAATAGATTATCATCTGTTAGCTCCAATCCATTAAGTTGGTGTGTAGAGGGTGTTGGGGTCTCTACCTGCAATAGATTTTCTCTGTTTTTTGCCTATCAAATTCACTTATTCTTTTCTTATTGGCGTGGAAAATCTCATTTGTTCCATACTCATTTTTAATAACCACATCAGCCATCTTTTAATTTTTCGCAAAGTTTAAAAATTTCAAGACTTTTTTTACTCATAACATAACCTATTTTTAAATAATTTTTCACTATCTAAACAATATTTAAACATATCTAAACAATATCTTTTAATCATATTTCAATATCTTTATTTAAATTCTTAGTCTTTTTATTATCTTTGATTTTTTTACTAACTTCTTTAAGCTTAGCTCTAAACTCATCTAGCTCTTGTTCTCTTGATTTTGCTTGACTTTCATTCTTTGAATTTGTTAGAATATTTTCATTAGCCGATGAAAGTGCATTTGCACCAGATGATTTATCATTACCGCCCATCCAAGCTTGACTTGGAGTGTGGAGAGAGAGGACGGCTCCACCATCGGCTACTTTATTTAATAGTCTTTTAAAATTTCTCTTATTTTGCTTGTTTGCGTGAAAAATTATGTTTGTTCCGTCGTCGTTGCGTATACCTATATCTGCCATTTTCTTTTCTTGCACAGATATTTCTTTTTTTGCTACTATGTAATCATTATTATTTTTAGCCTTTGGATTTTTCATAATCAAATCAGGTTCTCTAACAACTTCTTCTATAATTTTTGATACCTCTTTAATATCTTTAAACATTTCAGGATGTCTTTTAAATAAAAGTTCTAAATCAGCAATAGCTTCTTTATCTTGCAAAAGCTCTGCTAGTTTTTCACAGAGTTTAAAAATTTCAAGACTTTTTTCACTCATAACATAACCTATTTTTAAATAATTTTTCACTATCTAAACAATATTTAAATATATTTAAACAATATCTTTTAATCATATTTCAATATCTTTATTTAAATTCTTAGTCTTTTCATTATCTTTGATTTTTTTACTAACTTCTTTAAGCTTAGCTCTAAACTCATCTAGCTCTTGTTCTCTTGATTTTGCTTGACTTTCATTCTTTGAATTTGTTAGAATATTTTCATTAGTCGATGAAATGTTCTTTTGAACCAGTCGTCCGTCAAGACTTTGGGCTTGAGTGTAGGAGGTGTGGGCGTCCCTACCATCGACTAATACTTCTTTTTTAGCCATTGATTTCAAATTTTTTAATCTCTTTTCGTTTGCATGAAAAATTTTACTTATGTTTTCATCTTTACGAATTCCTACCTCTCCCATTTTCTCATCGCTAAGCTTTTTTCCTGCTATATAGTCTCTTTCACTTCTAGGACTTGGATTTTTAATGATAATATCAGGCTTGCTAATAACCTTATCTATAAGCTCTTTAACTTGTTTTTTATCCTTAAACATTTCAGGATGTCTTTTAAATAAAAGTTCTAAATCAGCAATAGCTTCTTTATCTTGCAAAAGCTCTGTTAATTTTTCGCAAAGTTTAAAGATTTCAAGACTTTTTTCACTCATAACATAACCTATTTTTAAATAATTTTTCACTATCTAAACAATATTTAAACATATCTAAACAATATCTTTTAATCATATTTCAATATCCTTATTTAAATTCTTAGTCTTTTCATCATCTTTGATTTTTTTACTAACTTCTTTAAGCTTAGTTCTAAACTCATCTAGCTCTTGTTCTCTTGATTTTGCTTGACTTTCATTCTTTGAATTTGTTAGAATGTCTGTAACGGAATTGTGAAAATCGGGGTCTTTAATCTGTCGGTGAGAATGACCCCGCTCACCCCTTTCCGTTTTGCTATGAGCTGTTAAAAGTCTATGCCCATCTCCATAATCTCTTTCTCCATATACAAGCAAACTATCATCACTAGCTCTTACTCTCCAGTCAAATCCCTGTTGTTGAGGATTATACTCAGCCCTCACATTCTTAGCCACTTTTGGAAAAGAAAGCATTTCTTTAGTGCTTATCATTCCTCTTAACTTAGGATTATCCAAATGTTTTTTAATCTCTTTTTGCATAAAGTCCTTATCTACCTTTATATCTCCTACATTGCTTTTTACTTGAGTATAAGTCTTATCATCTTTTAAAACCTTATACATCTGTGAACTTTCCTTTTTGCTTTTTCTATCCCAAACTATATCTTTTAAAGCTTCAATAACTTGTTCACACTTTTGTATGTTTTCCTTAGCCTCTTTTACATAGTTTTCAAGTTCTGTTATCCTCGCTTTTACTTGCTCTTTTTCACTCATATCTTAACCTTGTTTTTAAATAATTTTTCACTATCTAAACAATATTTAAATATATTTAAACAATATCTTTTAATCATATTTCAATATCCTTATTTAAATTCTTAGTCTTTTCATCATCTTTGATTTTTTTACTAACTTCTTTAAGCTTAGCTCTAAATTCATCTAGCTCTTGTTCTCTTGATTTTGCTTGACTTTCACAAGTTGAATTTGTTAGAATCACGTTATCGGTGGATTTGCGAAAATCGGAGTCATTAAACAATGGAGGCAGAGCTGACTTTGTCTGCCCATCTCCACCTTTTTCTCTTCTTTCTCCGTATTTTTCACTCATATCTTAACCTTGTTTTTAAATAATTTTTCACTATCTAAACAATATTTAAACATATCTAAACAATATCTTTTAATCATATTTCAATATCTTTATCTAAATTCTTAGTCTTTTCATCATATTAAGCACTATTTCTTGCATTACCTAAAAGTTTTTTAAAGCCACTTACTACGCCTTTTTTGACTCCATATCCAGCTAAACCTGAAAGCCCACCTAGTTTTTTCAGCTTTTGCAGCAGAGCCTGATAAAACTCCTAAACCAGCCTTACCTGTGCTTTTGCTTACTGAACCACTTACTTTACCTACACTTGAAGACATAGAATTTAAGGCACTTGAACCTGCACTATCTATTGACACATTAGCAAGATTTTTAGCTAGTTCTTTTATAACCGAGATACAAGCTATTAAAATTCCTCCTATTAAGATAGGTTGTAAAATCTGTATAAATATGCTGTTAGCTTCTTGTGTACTAGCGTATAGGGCATTTAGATTATTGATTAAAAAGTCTATGAAACAAGTCATAAAGATAAGTAGAAATATATTTGATATAAACATATTACACCACTGCACAAAGACATTTCTAGTGCTTTGATACATAAAACAAAAAAGAGCTAAAGGTAGAGCTATGATTAAAAATGTATTTGTTATAGAGGCTGATATTATAGTAAATGCAAAGGCAAACATAACAGCAAGAAAAGAAATTATCATAAAAAGACATACAAAAGCAGCTTCTATAATTTCTGAGAATCCATAACTCTGCCAAATTTTATTCAAAGTATCTAAGAAAGAGCCTGTAACACCATCAAGCCTAGAGTAAAATTGTGTTCCTCCCCTAGCCCAAGCATATATAGCATCAAGAGCTGATATAGCAGCACTTAACCAACGATTAATTCTAAGATAGAAAGGTAAATCTATGTTTTTTAAAAAAGTGTTTTTTATTTTTGCTTTACTTCCAAATTTAATATTTGCTGCTGGTGGCATAGATAGAGTAAATACATTTTTGGAAAATGTCTCCATAGCTTTATATGCTATTGGCGTTGTTACCATTGCTATAGCTATAATGATAGCTGGGTATAAAATAGCATATGGAACACCGTGGCAGCAAACCATACCTACCATAGTTGGCGGTCTTTTTGTAGGTTCTGCTTCTGCTATATCAGGATATTTACTAGGATAAATATGCAAACACAAGCTTTATTTAAAGGCTTAACTCGTCCTGCTATGCTCTTTGGAGTTCCTATAATTCCATTATTCTTTTCTTTAGGTATTACGATTTTTATCACTATATCTACACAGCTTTTTTACCTTATTTTGTTTTACATACCCTTATATGTGCTTATGAAACAAATGACTAAGCAAGATAATTTTATATTTAGACTATATTTTTTAAAGTTAAGATTTCTTACAAATCCTTTATCAAAGAAATTTCACGGCATAAAATCCTTTCAAGCTATGTCTTATTCAAAGCATAAAAACTATATAAAAACAAATATCCCGAAACTTAGCCTTTTTGCTTTAAATAGTGAAGTAAATTTTGAAAAACTTATCCCATTTAGCTCCATCATAGGAGATGGCATAGTTCTTACAAAAGATTATTTACTTTGTTCTACTTACGAGATAGAGGGAATTTCTTTTGAGTGTGAGAGTGATGTGGATTTAGACTTTAAAAATGAAGCCTTAAATATGCTTTTTAAGTCTTTTGCTAACGAACCTATAAGCTTTTACTTTCATAATGTAAGACACAGCATAGATGATAACTTTGTATCCAACTTTAAAAATCCTTATCTAAAAGGATAAAATCATACTCGCTTAGCAATTTTTCTTCTCTTAGTAGAAGTTGAAACATTTTTAAATATACATCATGCGTTAAAGGTATAATTCCAGCAGAAGCTTTTTCAAAGAATTTACCAACCTTTTTGTTTGGAAATAAAGAGCTAGATGAATATAAAAAATCTTTCAAATGAGATTTAAAAATCATCACTTCTTCAAAATCCTGCGTATCTAAAATTTTACATAAATCAAAAACTGAATAATCATTCACAATTTTAAAATTCTTATTTCTTGAAACAATATATCTATATGCCAAAGAATGTGTTGTTGAAACCTTAACATTTTCTGGAAATATTTTACTTGCCTCGTTTGCAATAGCCTTATTGAAAGATAAATATAAAAAAGAGCTAGAATGATGTGCTGAGGCTATTTCTTTTAATATGGTGGTCTTACCAGAACCGGCATAAGCTTGAATTTTTAAAATTTCTCTTTCTTTCATATCGAAAGAGCATTGTATAATATCTCTTTGTTCTTCATTTAATTCTATACTCATAATTTATTCCTTAGTTTATTTGCCTTATTTTGTTTATTAGAATTTTCCTCATGCTCCTGCCTTAACATATCCATAGCTTTTTCTCCTTTTGTGGCTTGACTTTTCATATTTTTTTCATTATAATCTAGCATATCAGTCTTGTTGGTGGAGAATTGTGAAGCCTGTAAAAGCTTGTTACGAGATGATCTGAAGCTTGGAGATTGATAAAGTATTTTAGCTCCTAAATTCATCTTGTTTTGTAAATTTCTTCTCTCTTTGATTCCATTTGTAATATCTTGTATCTTGTAGTTATTTTCTTTAACTTCATCTTGTTTTTGAGTTAATTTTGTGCTAGAATTAGTGTTATCAAGTTTGATATTAGACTTAGCTATATCATCGTAAGGGGTAGAAGCGTTAATCTGACTACCCGCTTGTTTGTTATAAACTTCCTCACCACCTTTTAAAATCTTATTATTCAACCCATTTTCGCTTTTTGGTGCATTGCTTACAATTACCCATTCTCCTTTATCGTCTTTTGCTACGCTGGTAAAATATTTTTCCTCTCCAAAATCTCTAGCAAATATAAAGGAGTAATGATTATGAATAATGCACAAGATATGAAGGTACTTATAGAAAATTTTAAGAAAAATACCCAAAAGAGCTTGGAAGAAATTGACAAAACTTTTAATGCAATTTCTAATAACATTAAAGATACATTCAATATGTATAACGATTTGGTTGACACATTGGCTAGAAATTTAAATGATGCAACAGAGTTTATAAAGACAAAGTCAAATTTTGTTTCAACTTTAGACAAAACAATCAAACATACAGAAAATGTGACCAGCTTGTTTTCGCAAGATGATATGAAATCAAGTGAGAATGAGGAACAGGTTGAAAGATTAAGTTATGATGAGCTTATGGAAAGAAAGATTAGAAAACAAGGTAAAGTTTATTAAAAATTTTATATAATTTCTAGCGTAAATTTAATTAACGCTAGAAATTTAAAGGAGTCTTTATGTCATATCCACTTTTAGGAACAAAAATAGTATTAGACGAGGAAAAGATAAAAAAAGAGGGAATTTATGACTTAGAACAAATGTATAAAAGCATAGAAGAAATGGCTATTCAATCAGGATTAGTAAAGATAGATAAATACACTTATCATTGCAAAGGAAATGAAAGAGATTTAGCTTGTTTAGGAATACTGATATGGGATAATCTTATGAAAACTAAATGGCTTACTCTTAACGCTAAAGAATGGCTTTGGCTTGATGAGGAAGATGGAAATGAAACTTTAATAGGCGATGAGATGGGTGTTTGGGCTTCATAATGGCAAAAAGAAAGGCTATGAATTTTGATTTATCCACAAAAGAACTTAAAAAATACTTTGATAACACAGCTCAAGCTTATAATCAAATAAAAGAATTTATGTTTGAAAATTCTTTTGAACATAAGCAATATTCTGGATATGTATCCAAAGAAGCATTAAATAAAAAACAGGTATCAAAATTGATAGAAAAATTAAAAATCAGCTAACTTGGCTTCCTTACTGTGTTGTGCATTTTGATATAACGGATATAGCAGAGCAATACGACTTAACAGAACAGATAAAAACACCTACAACAAATCTTAATGAAAAACAAAAAGATATAAGAAAACAGAAAAAATAGACAGAGATTATAATGCTAGTTTAAATATTTTTAGAGTTGGGGCATCAACCCTTAGTGGAGAATTTGTAAGACCTGCAAAAGTAGGCTAGATTTGTTGATACTAGAAACTCCCACATTTATGCGTGGGGAGTATGTCATGAAAATGAAGGAATAAGTGATGAGTTTAATGACAAGATATTTTTTTATTTTTGTTTTTTTGTAAGTTTTGGATACTCCTGCACTGGTTGCATGGATTCTTTTTTATCTGTTCTTCAGTCATATCTGCAAATGGTATTCCAGCTTCAGCCATTTCATTTGTATATCTAACATTACAAGTTCTATTATATACCTCAATAGCCTTTGCTCTTGTAAATTCAGCTTCAGCCTTTTTTTGAACAAACATTATTTTTCCTTTTTCATCTATACCTCCTGTTGAAGCATAAATTTTGTTCAAATAAGTTTCAGCACCTTTTGCACTGGCTATATCTGCTATGGTAGTAGCCTCTGCTGTGAAGTATCTAATAATATTTTGCATGATAGTAGAATTTACACCAGCTGAATCTGGTATGGGAGCAAAGAAAAAAGCCACACCCAAAATAGGTATAAAAAATTTATGTAAATATGGCTGAGATGAACCTTGATACTCTCCTTTATTTTCTAAATATACTTGTATTTTTTGAGAACCTATGGTAAAAATATAAAACGCACCAACAACAGTAAATAATAACATTTGTAAATGGGTATATACATCTTGCATATTTTTAAATAGATTAGAAAAAAATGCCAAATTTGCTTTATTAAATCCATCTGCATGAGAAATATTAACACCTGAAGAGACTGGTTGTGGATTTTTATCCACTCCAAAAAAAGACTTTAAGCTATTTATATAAGAATCTACCCCATCTACAATGTAACCATTTCCAAATAAAGAAGCAAAGGTATCATTATATCCATATAATCCACTAACGCTTGATTTAAGTGTTATGCCATCTTGTATAATCAATTCTCCTGTCGCCTCAGTCTCTTCTCTATTAATAATTTCAGGGTCAAGCGTAACTATTGCTGACATAAATCTTGAAAAAGTTATATCAGTAGAACTTGGACTTTGTTTTATCTGAGATTTTACTTCGATGTCAGATGCTGATTGTGAGCCTTGAGTATTATTTAAAATGGCTTTTTGTATGTAATCATTATATTCCTTTTTACAACCAGTTGCTACATAGTTGGCTGAAAATCTCAAATTTTCTTCTAAATTATTTTCTGTATATACAGCACAGTATGTAGTTCCATTTGTAAAATCAAAACCTGTGATTTGTGTGGCATAGCCTGATGAAACCTCTCTACACCTAAATTCACACCCAGCACCCGAAATGGCACTATTACCAAAAATTTTATTTTCTTGTTCTGTAAAAGAAGCTGGTGTAGATGAAGCTTGTCCTTGATTTGCATACGAAAAAGATATAATAAATATTATAATGTAAAATAAGCTTCTCAAATTTTACCTTTCTTAATTTTATTTTTATCGCAATCTTTCCTCTCAAACTCTTTGTCTATATCTTTTTCCTCATGCTCCTGCCTTAACATATCCATAGCTTTTTCTCCTTGTATAGCTTGACTTTGAAGCTTTGAATTTGTTACAATATTTTCATTAGCAGGTGAAATGTCATTTTTGACCAGTCGCTCGTCAAGACTTTGGGCTTGAGTGTAGGAGTTGGGCGTCCCTACCACCTGCTTTTTATATATTACTTCTTTTTTATCAAGCTGTCTTAGTTTTTTAATGTTTTTTTCGTTTGCATGAAAAATTTTATTTATGTTTTCATCTTTACGAATGCCTACTTCTCCCATTTTCTTATCGTTAAGTTTTTTTCCTACTATATAGTCTTTTTCACTTCTAGGACTTGGGTTATTAATGATTATTTCAGGCTCACTAACAACCTTATCAATAAGTTCTTTAACTTCTTTAATATCCTTAAACATTTCAGGGTGTCTTTTAAATAATAATTCTAAATCAGCAATAGCTTGTTCCTCTCCTAAAAGTTCTACAAGACTTTTACCTAGATTAAAAAGTGCTAACTCTTTTTTATGTCTATTCATATTCTATGTCTTTTTGTATTGATATTTTCTTGGACATCTTGTTCTACTGTAGAATGTCTAATATCCTTATCAATACTATTTTGTAGTTCTATTCTTCGTTCTTCAAATTGTTCCTTAGCCATTTCCCTTACATTGATTAGAAAATCTTCTTTTAAGGAAACTAAATAATCATACACCTTGTCTAAAGAATTGGAAGATTCTTTTATTCTCTCTAGATAAGTGGATTCATAATTTGAGTAGTAAATGACATTTGGATTATGAATTTCTTTATAAGTTTGGACATTAGCATTATCATTAACTTCCAAACAAAATAACTCTTTTTCAGTATTATAAACAATGTTTAGTTTCTCTAAAAAAGAATTTAGCTCTTTATCAACAGACTTAAATGTGTTTTTCAAATCAAATAGCAATGCACTTAATACCCCATATTTTTTTGCTTTTTCTGTAATCTCTAACATACTATTCTCCCATCTTTTTCTAAAAACTCTAACAAAGAAAAAAAGCTTAAAAATAAAACTTTGATTAATATATGACATTTGTCATAGTTTTTATTTAAAAAATGCTTAATATGGCAAAAAGAATTTGTTATAAATTATGTATATATAGGAGATGTAATAAAAATACTTGTGTCAAATTTTTTTAGAATAAAGTTGTATGTAAGTATATACTATATCATACTATATGATAGTATCATATAGTATTAAATAGTATTATATATTTAATGATATTAAATAATAGTATATGATGTTATATAATAATATATACTATTATAGTATTTAATATTATAATATAGTATATGATATGAAATATAATTATATAATTATATACAATATTATTAACTATTATATGGTATGATATAATTAAATTATAGGATAATTGGAGAAAAAAGTTCAAATATCTTAAAATATACAAAGGATAAAAGAGGTATTTTAAATGAGCTTTTAGCTGATGAAGCTTATAAAATAGTTTCAAGTCTTTGTAAAGACTATCCAAGCTTAAGTGAATTTCATAATAAGCTTAAAGCTATAAATGAGCAGTGAGAGATGATGAGTAATAAAGACTTAAGCTTTTTGAGATAATTGAAAAGGCAAAATTCTAAATTTTTTAAGCAAAAATCCTAACTGCTTTAGCGGTTGGGCGATTTACCGATCACCTTTCACTATCAATACCAGCTTGTCTAAGCTCAAGCATAATTTTCTTTATTTTATTTTTATCGCAATTTTTCCTCTCAAACTCTTTGCTTATATCTTTTTCCTTATACTCCTGCCTTAACATATCCATAGCTTTTTCTCCTTGTATGGCTTGACTTTGATAAGTTAAATTTGGTAGAATGTTCTCACTAGCAGATGAAATGTTCTTTTGAACCAGCCCGTCAAGACTTTGGGCTTGAGTGTAGGAAATGGGCGAACCTACCATCTGCTTTTTTATACCAATCTTCCAAGTCTGAAAATCTCCGTTACAACCAAACTTTTACAGATGAACGCTTAATCACCAACAAGATTGATATGCCAGATTATAATGAAAAAAATATGAAAAGTCAAGCCATACAAGGAGAATATGAAAGATATATAGGCTATATAATGTTAAAAGATGAGATTTTTCTGGACCAAAAAAACAAAAAACATATACTTACAAAAGAAACACAAGAACAATGGCTAAAGACATTTGAGCTTGAAAATTTAGAGCAAAGCTATATCCCAAAACATAGCAAGGAAATAAAAGAGGCTTTAGGTGGTAAGGAAATAAGGCTAACAAAAGGAAGCTTATTAAAGATTGTAAGCAAACAAAGAGAACAATACATACCACAGGTAAAAGAGACTTTAGACAATCCTGATTTTATTTTAAAAGATATCGATGATATGGTTATTTTAGCAAAGAAAATCGGTGATAAACAGTATTTCACAAGCATTAATTTAGAAACAGAGGATTTTTTAATCAGTGTTTCAAATGCACCAAAAAAAGAAAATGTGTTAAAAAACAAAGTAGAAAATGAAGCTAAAATAGTGTATCAATCTCCAAACTCCGAGTCAATTTTCTACACGCCAGAGCTTTTACAGACTTCGCAATCTTTAGCCAACAAGATTGATATGCCAGATTATAATGAAAAAAATATGAAAAGTCAAGCCACACAAGGAGAAAAAACTATGGATATGTTAAGGCAGGAGTATAAGGAAAAAGATATAGACAAAGAAAAAGAATTTAATAGGGATAAAATAAACAGATTTGGAGGCAAGAATAAATGATTAAAGCTATTATTTTTATATTATTTACTACTTTGCTTGTATATGCCAATTCTGCTTCAGTTTTAAGTTCTATGTCTAAAACACAAGCACAGCTAGTTCTCACATACGAAGCACAAATAAAAGAATTAAATAAAACTGCACTCATGCAATCACAAAATTTTGTAGAGGAAAAAAATAATATATTTTTAACCTTGCGTAAAAATAAATTATTGCTAAATAATATTTTAATCAAATCTAATGAGAATGATGAGGAGAATATAAAATGAACAATAAGGCACTTGAAATTTTAAAACTTTACGATGAGCTAGGTAAATTACTAAAAGATGATGAGACTATTGC
Source organism: Campylobacter avium LMG 24591 (assembly GCF_002238335.1). NCBI lineage: Bacteria > Pseudomonadati > Campylobacterota > Epsilonproteobacteria > Campylobacterales > Campylobacteraceae > Campylobacter > Campylobacter avium. The sequence continues at coordinate 1,081,244 of NZ_CP022347.1, read as the reverse complement.
TGAATTGAAGCTACTTTATAAGCATCATCCTGAAATGTTTGAAAATATGAAAAAGATATTAAGGATTATCAAAGAGCTTGAAAATAAAAACATACTTAAAAAAGGTTAAACCATGAGTGAAAAAGAGCAATTAAAAGCAAAAATAACAGAACTTGAAAACTATGTAAAAGAGGCTAAGGAAAACATACAAAAGTGTGAACAAGTTATTGAAGCTTTAAAAGATATAGTTTGGGATAGAAAAAGTAAAAAGGAAAGTTCACAGATGTATAAGGTTTTAAAAGATGATAAGACTTATACTCAAGTAAAAAGCAATGTAGGAGATATAAAGGTAGATAAGGACTTTATGCAAAAAGAGATTAAAAAACATTTGGATAATCCTAAGTTAAGAGGAATGATAAGCACTAAAGAAATGCTTTCTTTTCCAAAAGTGGCTAAGAATGTGAGGGCTGATAAAGAAACAAGAGGTTATACTTGGCAAGTAAGAGCAAATGATGAAAGTATTTTAGTGTATGGAAGTAGAAAATATGTAGTTGATGAGGATAAAATTCACAGATTAACAACAGCTCACAGCAAGACAGAAAGAAATGAAAGAAAGGTGGAAATGGGTGGGCGTAGTCATCCCCACCATCCCATATTTAACGACTTCGATTTTCGCAAATCCACCGATAAGGTGATTCTAACAAATTCAAAGCTTCAAAGTCAAGCCACACAAGGAGAACAGGCTATGGATATGTTAAGACAGGAGTATAAAGAAAATTCTAGTGAAAAAGATAAAATAAACAAAATAGGAAAGGATAAAAGTAACACAAAATCCAAATTATGACAAAATAATTAGCAATTTTTCTTAATTTAATGTGTAAAAGTAAGAAATTTAGAGTAGCCTCTCACAAGAGTACCCCGCAACTCTCCGCAGGTTAGCCCTCTAAATTGTATGTTATTGTAGTATAATTATCGTTAATTAAAAATAAAAAGGGCGAAAAATTATTCATTGCATATTCTCCTTGTTTATGGTAGAATACTTTCTAGTTTTGTGTCAGCGGTAGCAATATATCGATACTGTCTAAGGGTTGTTACAGGCAAATCCTATTTAGCGATAGACAGAATGCGTTAGATAGAGAGACACAAAACTATTCTTTGACATATCTAATTTTTAAATTTTTATCATTTAAAATACTTGACAAACGATTTCCTACTTCATCTAAATAATAAGTTGTAAAATTTAGTTTGCCTTTATTATCAACACTTATTCCAAATAAATTCAAAAGCTTTTTATTTTCATCATAAAAGGGCTTATAAAAATACACGCTAGGCTTGGTGCTACCCTCTCTTTTTTTTGCTCCACTACAAACAAAGGATTTTTAAAAGTTTCAAAAAATCCACCCTTGATATTGTCTCTGTTAGTATTATAGGTATTTTTCTTAAAATGTATAAAGGCATATCTTATATCTACTTCTACATCTTTATAAGGTGTTTGTATCACGCCTTTATTGCCTTTTATCTCATCAAACAATCCTTGAAATTCATCAAAGCTTTTAAACGCACTTTTAGGCATAGGCTTTAGTTCTTGTTTTGCTAAGCTTTGCTCTATCCTTTCTTTTAGCTCTTTGTTAAATACTTCCTCACTCAAATTATTCAATCTTTCCCAGCTTTTAAATTATCTATAAAATCACTCCACCAATTCATTAAATAACTTCTATCCTCTAATCTTAGACTTCTATTATACGCCCCTTTAACCTTATTTCTTTCTCTATGATCTAAACATAGCTCTATTACCTCGCTATCTTGTTTATGAATATTTTATACTCATATAAAAAGGTTGAAGCTGTGCTTCTAAAGCCGTGATAAACCATATCTTCTCCAAAGCCAAGTCTTTTAATGGCAATATTAAGAGTATTTTCACTCATAGACTTTGACTTTGAAAAAATCGCTAGGAAAAACATACTTAGAGTGCATAGAAAAAGGTTTTATAAATTCAAATAGCCTTATTACACTAGGACTTAAAGGCACTATAAAATCTTGTCTGCCTTTCATTTTATTAGCTGGAATAAGCAATCTTTTGTTTTCTAAATCAACTTCTTGTCATTCTAAGTTTCTCATATTGCTTGATCTTAAAAACAAATAAGGACTCATTTGCAAAGCAACCTTTACAAATATACTCCCACTATACTCATCTATAGCTTGTAATAATTCTTTAAATTTTTTCTTATCTGTAATAGCTCTAAAATTTTTAACTTGGACACTGCCGTATAAGGATGGTATATCCATAAACAAAATATTGCTAAATTCTATATATTCTCTATTTATGCAGTAAGTCAATATGCTTTTTAACTTCGCATAAGCTCTTCTTATAGTTTCTCGTTTGTTTTCTAAAAACAGCCTATCAAAAACTACTATAATATCTCTTTTGCTTAAATTTGCAACTTTTTTATCTTTATATCTGCTTAAGATATGAAGCTTAAAGGCACTTGCAAATTTGCTGTCATTTTCACTTTTATTTATCTTATGCCACTCATCAAAAGCTTCTTGCAGGGTAATATGTTGCTTCTCATTATTCTTTGGAGACATTCCATTGCTTATATCATCATTAAATGCTATAGCCTTAGCCCTAGCTTCTGCTAAGCTTGTTTTTGGATATTTTCCTAAATTTATAGAAAGAATTTTACCCTTATCGTTATATCTAAAGTAAAAAGTTCTACCAACTCCATTAGTTTTTGGTCTTACTTCTATATATAAATTCGTAACAAGTATATCTTTATGTATAGCTTTTTTATTCTTGAGGTAAATTTCTTATATCTTTATCATTATTAAACCTCATATTAAGCTCACTTTTATATATATTTATGTAGGATTTTAGTGTAAAAAATTTTATCATATATATTTATTTTTTTCATCCTTGATTAGATATAAAGACAGATGACAAAAAATAATCTCATTTGAAGCTAAAAAAGCAGCTTAAAACAAGCGTTTTGGGAGATTTTTTGAGTAGATTTGATTTAAAAAGCAAAGAAATAAGAAGCTTTAATGGTGGTTAGAGGCAGAATCGAACTGCCGACACGCAGATTTTCAGTCTGCTGCTCTACCGACTGAGCTATCCAACCACAAACTAAAGACAAAATTATACAATACTTTTTTTAAAAAAAGCTAAAAGTTTTTTGCTGTTTTTAAGAAATTTTGTATTAGACTTCATTTTTATTTTTTATAATAGGCTAATTTACTTGAGACAAACACATTTAGATAGAAAAAGCGTAAGATTTTTGTTTATAGGTTATATAAGCATTGCACTTTTTGGAGCTTTTGTCCTGCAAACTGAGCTTATGAGTAAAAAGGATATTAGCTTTTTAGACGCGCTTTTTACCTCAGCTTCAGCTATCAGTATGACGGGCTTAATTGTTAAAAATACGGCCATTGATTTTACCATTTATGGACAAATTTTCATCTTGCTTTTGATACAAATTGGCGGTTTGGGTTATATGGGCCTAGGTATCTTTTTTTATCTTTTAATACGCAAGAAAATAGGCTTTAACGAAAGAAACATCTTAAAAGAATCACTCATTTATCCAAATATGGAAGGGGTGGTTGATTTTTTAAAAAAAATTGTTATCTTTGTTTTTGTGGTTGAAATCATAGGAGCTGTGCTTTTAAGCTTAAAATTTGCCCTTGAAATGCCGCTTAATGAGGCCATTTGGCACGGCTTTTTTCACTCTGTCTCAGCCTTTAATAACGCCGGTTTCACCACCTTTGAAACAGGTTTATTGTCATATAGAAGCGATTTATGGGTGAATTTTGTTATTACAAGCTTGGTTATTATAGGTGGGATTGGTTATTTTGTTTTATTGGAGCTTTATTTGTTTAGGAAAAAACGCATAGGCTCGCTTAGCTTGCATACAAAGATAGTTCTTAGCGCAACCGTTATTTTATTAGTTTTGGCCACTGTTGTTGTGTTTTTATTTGAATACTCTAATAAAAACAGTATAGGAGAATTTTCGCTTTTTGATAAAATTTTAAGCTCTTATTTTATCTCCGTAAATTATAGAACATCAGGGTTTAACACAATAGATCTAAGCACTTTAAAAGACGCTTCCTTGTTTTTTGGCTCTTTGTTTATGGTGATTGGCGGTGGTCCTGGTGGAACTTCCGGTGGTCTTAAGGTAACTACTGTTGCTGTGCTTTTGATTTATACTTATTGGGTGATTAAAAATGGAAGGGTTAGAATTTTTAACTACGAACTTTCAGAAGACACTATTAAAAAAGCATTTGTGATTACTGTTGGGTCTATAGCTTATATGACAATATGCGTTATTATCGTAAGTCTTTTAGAGGAAGAGACGAGGTTTATCAATATATTTTTTGAGATTAGTTCAGCTTTTGCTACTGTTGGAGTTTCGGTAGGAGATGGGGGCTCTTTATCTTTATGTGCTTTATTTGGAGATTATAGTAAAATTATCATCATTATACTTATGATTAGTGGTAGAATAGGAATTTTTGCCTTTTTGATTTCTATTTTTACTCAAGAGAAAGAAAAATATATAAAATACCCACAAGCAAAGGTTTACTTATGAAAAATACTACTTATGGAATTATAGGACTTGGGAAATTTGGCTCTGTTTTAGCCACAGAGTTGATTAATGGCGGTGAGACTGTTGTTATAGCAGATATAGATGAGGAAAATCTTAAAACCCTTCAAGATAAGGCCTCATATAGCTATATACTAGATTCTTCTAACCAAACCGCCTTGAAAGAAGCTGGTTTTCAAAATATAGATGTAGTCATAGTTAGTATAGGCGAGAATATAGAAAAAAGTATATTAACCTTAATGGCCTTAAAGGATATAGGCGTTGAGACTGTTATAACAAAGGCTATATCTCAAGTTCATGGGCAAATTCTCTCAAAGCTTGGCGCATCTAAGGTCATATATCCTGAAAAAGAAAGTGCTGTTCGTCTTGCTAAAGAGTTTTTGTCTCATAGCGAATATGAGGTGATAGACCTTTCAGCAAATACCATAAGAGCTGTTAAAATTCTAGCAAATGATAGCTTGGTAGGGCACAGCTTAAAACAGCTAGCGCAAAATATGCACATTTTAGCTTACAAAAAGGGAAGTAATGATTGGATTTTATTTCCAGAGCTTGAAACCACATTGATAGACGCCGGAGATACTATTATTTTGGTTGGAACAGTAAAAGACTTAGAAGGTTTTTCCTTGCCTTAAGCAAGGAATGGTTTTTGTCTTATAAAAGTAAGAACATAAACATAAATTTATCGCCATATTCATACATCCCTTATTAAATTTAGGGCATTTTGCAAAATCTTGTTTTTGTGTGCTTGTAAGTTTTCTAAGCTGGAATTTAAAATTTGTATTTTTTCCTCTATTTTGCTTATAGCAAAGGTAATTTTTTCTTGCATTTCAAGCGGTGGCAGGGGGATTTGTAAGCCTCTTACTCGCTCTAGCGAAGCCCTATATTCTCGTCTAAAGCCAACTTTTTTGCCCTCATTTTCTAAAGCAAAGCTTAGAATCTTCGGCACTATATCATCGCTTGTAACACGCAAGATTCCGCAATGGTCTGTTGGATAAAATGCTGTTCCTTTTGGCATAAAGCCCACCATAAAGTCCCCATCAATCCCCCACAACACGCTATCACTCTCATAATCTTCTAAAAGTTCTTTATCAATATAACCAAAGGGCTTTTTGACATTTGCGCTATACACAGGGATTGTCCCTTGTGTTTGCAACTCACTATCAAGCACCCTTTTACCGATACTTAGACTAAACTTTTGTGTATTGCTTAGCCTTACTCTCTCCCAGCCCTTTTGTGGTGGGGTTGGGATAGAATCTAAAAGAGTATTTAGGCTAGGCACAATCCCAGCTTTTTCTAAAATTTTTGTGATAAAGCTTTGTAAAAAAGCTTTTTGTAAAAGTAAAAGGGCGGTGAGAGATTCTAGAGCTTTTAAGTTTTCTTTAAGCTCACTCTGTTCTCTCTCTTTGTTGCCCTCTAGTATGTCCTTTAGAATCTTAGCTTTTTGTGCCTCTAGACTTTCTAAGCTAGAATCTATAAGGTTTATTCTCTCTTCTACTTTGCTAATCGCAGATATTATCTTTTCTTGAGCCTCTAGGGGTGGTTTAAAAATAGTAAAGTTTTGGATTTCATCAATCCCGATTCTTGGCATTCTTAAACCTTTGGTATTTATTTCTTGCTTAGTTATAAAATCTGAAAGCAAAATATGTAACATAAGATTAGCATTCATATCATTACTGAATTTCAATCCTACTAACTCCGATGAGGCATACACTTTTTCATCTCTATCAGAATAAAATATTTTCTTTAAATATGGTCGCAATTTTGAATAATATACATAGCCTTTTTTGAGAATCAAAGAATTGCTAATAACCTCTTTTGGTGTGGCTTTTACTATTTCAAATTTTTTTCCGCCCTTTTGTATATTTTCAAGCCCTATATAAAAAAACTCCTTTTCACTCGGAATCTGTGATTGTGTATCTATATCCGCTATAACACTTTTAAGCCTTACTCTCTCCCAGCCCTTTTGTGGCGGGGTTGGGATAGAATCTAAAAGGGCATTTAGATTCAAAGGAGTTTGTAAAGCTTGCAAAAACTCTATTTTGTCATTATATGGCAAAGTTTCAATACTTTGAGGTGGCAAGGCGGCGGGGATTCTAGGCTTTCAAAAAGGATGGTGTAGTCTAGTTCTGTTTCTAAGGATTCTATACTTTTTACAAGGCTGTCAATGCCCCCCCCCGTAGCGAAATTTTCATCTATCACGCCGCTTTTGGCAAGTATAGCCTTTATTAGCTCTTGATACTTTTCTATACTCATTCTTATAGTTTGATACTGCTTTTCTACCTTTTCACACTCACTTACAATTTGCTTTTGAATTGCAAGAGGTGGTAGGGGGATTTGTAGATTTTTATACGCATTCATATCTAAATTTCTTAAACCACTCATACCGCTGCATACTGAAGGTAATACCTAATTTATATATGTAATTTAAGACCAAATGCAAATAAAATGGATTTATGTTTTTATTATTAACTCTTAAGCGATTTGTAAAATTTGAAAAGGAGTAAATCTCATTGCTTTTAAAGGTGAAAATGACGGCTCTACCAACTGCTTGATTATTACTTCCTCCTGATTTTTCTATGATAATATCCCCGTATTCTAATTTTCTTTTTTCTAATTGATTTATTTCGACTTCTAATTCTGGATATTCAGAATCTGCTTTCAAGCCACCTTTTAAATCAAAATTAGTATTTCTAATAATTTTAGCTTTTACATAAGGTGGCTTTTTACCTTTCCACAAACCGCCTATAAATTCACCTAAGTCCCCAAGCCTCACCAACTCATATTTAGAATTTGCAAAGGGATTAATAAGGCTTTGGGCAGAGGAGGTAAAAGGATTTAAGGCTATGCTTTTATCAAACTTTATAGAATCAAAGTTGATTAAATCAATCAATCTTTCCTCTCTAATATAGCCTTGTAAGCTTTCGTGTATGTTTAGATGAGAGAAAATAAAGCCTTTTTCTAAAGAAGCTTTAGAAAGCTTTTGCAAGAAATTTTGCAAGATATAAAAGCTTATTTTACTTTCATCAAATCTATCCCTAGGATTAAAAAGCGGTGTATCTATAAAGTTAATTGATGCATTTTTAGCATCTTCTTTGAGCTTGTAATGTATACCCTCATAGCCCTTTCTCGTACTCCATTCATAGCCTAGAAATTTCTTTTGGGCATCGTTGCTATCTGGTGCTTTTATGATGAGCGGGCTTGAATCTAAACAGTAACAAAAATACAAAAATTTTTCAGCCTCTTTTTCTTTGATAAAGTCTTGCAAACTTATGCTAGGAATAAATGGCTCTTTTCTTATCTTTTTATCATACTCTTGCTTTTCTTTTTTTATCATCACTTCATAAAAGCTTTTATATTCTTTAAAGCTTTGAAGTTCAAAAATCTTAGAATCCTCTCTTATACTAGCACTAAAAATTTGCTTCAACTCCTCAAGGCTTAGTCTTCTAAAATTTGCATAAGATTCTAAAGTAGCGATAAAATTATGATAGTTCTCATCTTGTAATTCTTGCAAAAAGCTATTTTCTTTTATAAGGCCGTGAAAATACTCATAAATATCATTTGCTTTAGTGGTATTTTGCTCTTTATCCTTGCGTATAGCAAAGAGTATAATAGGGCTTGTGTTTGTTTTAAAAAATGTCGCTCCGCCAAGCTTTAGAATAGCTATGATATTAAAATCTCTTAGCAAGATTTCGTTGGTCTGAACCTGTGTGAGTTCGTTATTATTAGTTAGTATTGAGTTAGGAAGCACAAGAGCTAAAAGTCCGTTTGATTCTAGGGCTTTTGAGGCTTTTTCTATAAAAAAGCATTCTATAAGTCCCGTGCTTAGAGAAATATTTTTATTATTTTTAAAAAGTAAAAAATCATTTCTTGAATCTTCATCTAAGGTAAATAAAAAGTCATCGACTGAATAGGGAGGATTAGAGATTATAATATTCACACTAGAATCCTCTATATTTCCTAGACTTAGGGAGTTTTGATAGAGGATTTTTATATTGTTTTGTCTACCATACATAAAAGAGGAAATGGTTGAGATTTTAGCCAGTCTTGAGTCTTTATCTATGCCCAAAAAGCTTGTTTTGTAGTTTTCATTTATCTTAGCGTATTCGCTTAAAAAATGTCCAGCCCCACAAGCAAAGTCAAGCACTTTAGAATCTTTAAACACAGGCAAAGAGTGAATCATAAAGCACACTAAGGGTGTGGGAGTAAAATACTGCCCCTCGTGCTGGGGCATATCGGCTATATAGCTTTCAAAAAAATCGCCTAAAAATTGACTGTGATTTTTATCACTAAATTTGACATTTTCAAGCATTAGCACGACTTGTAATAAAACTTTAAAATTTTCATCAAAAAGATTTTGATTATGCACTTCTATGAAGTTAAAATCACCATTTTGAAAATATTTAAGTTCATTAAAGATATTATGAATCTTTTGCCTACTTGGCGTTTTTTTTGTAATTTTCATTAAAAGCCTTGTTTATGTCCTCTTTTGAATAATAAGTGATGTCTTGATTGAGATACTCTTTCATACCGATTTGATAGAGTTTTTGTAATCTATCCACGAGATTAAAAGGTGTATCAGCACTATAACCAGCCCAAGAAAATTGCAAATCTTTAGGGTTTTCTATCTCATCAGTGATTTTGCAAAGAAAGATATTCATTATTTTATTTAAGGCATTGCCCTTATCGCCTATGGTGTTTGCTCTTAGTATAGTCGCCCATTGATGTCTTTTTTTGTGAATGTCATTAGAATCTATGCTTTTTAAATGCTCTAGCTTTGGTTTTATATTTGTGATTGTGTAACTTTTGATTTCCTCTTCAAAGATTCCATTTGTCTTATACTCTTTTGCGTAAGTATCACTCCAAATCCTAAAAATGCTTTTAACATCAGGTGCATTTTCATAGTCTTGCTTTTTATACTCCTTTAGATACTCCTCATTATCCTGCATAGTGATGATGTAGTTTTCATAGTTAAGAGTAGAATTTATAAAATCACTGGTATAAAGGCAGAGATATTTTACGTTTCTTTCTTGCTGAAAATAGCTAAAGAGTTGTCCGCCATTTTCTTGCATTTTATCCCACTCTTTTGCAAATTCGCTTTTTTCATTTGTTTTACTTGAAGTCTTGCACTCAATGATAAGGTAAGGATTGCCTTTGTGATTGTTTTCATAGCTAAGACTTAAATCCCGAACTAAAATATCCGCCTTGCCGCCTTTTTGTCTCTACCTAGATTCCAACGCGGCTCTAGCTCTAGGCTACTTGGTTTATAGCCCTTTTCTAGCAGTCTGTGCACACATTCAAAAACGACAAAGTTTTCAGGGTGGGAAAAATTACTCGTGGTCTCATCATGCCTTATAATCTCTTTTGGATACATAAGCTTTTTGTTTGTAAAATCTACGCTTAGAGAGGTATTTACATTTTCAAAATGCTTGGTATAAATTAATTTTTTAGAATCCTTTGTAAATCATAGAGATTCTAAAAGTGTTTTTAGATTTTCTTGTGTTATCATCTCCTACTCCCACTCAATGGTGCCGGGAGGCTTACTAGTAATGTCATAGACCACTCTATTTATGCCCTCTACCTCGTTTATTATGCGGTTGCTCACAGCTTCTAAAAATTCGTGCGGCAGGTGTGAAAAGCTAGCTGTCATTCCATCTAGTGCTTCTACAGCTCTTACACACACGGTATTATCATAGGTGCGGTTATCGCCCATTACGCCCACGCTTTTGACATTTAAAAGCACACAAAAGGCTTGCCAAACCTTGTCATACAGCCCCCATTTATGTAGCTCCTCGATGAAAATCGCATCTGCTTCGCGTAACAGGTCTAAATCCTGCTTCGTAACCTCGCCCATTATGCGTATGGCAAGTCCTGGTCCGGGAAATGGATGTCTCATAAGCATAGATTCAGGCATTCCAAGCTCCCTACCTAAATCCCTTACCTCGTCTTTAAAAAGCTCTCTTAAAGGCTCGATTAGCTCAAATTTCATCCATTCAGGCAAACCGCCTACATTATGATGAGACTTTATCGTTTTGCTAGGTCCTTTAACACTTACAGATTCTATCACATCAGGATAGAGCGTGCCCTGGGCTAGGAATTTTATCTCGCCGTTTTTGTTATGTTTTTTTGCCTCCCTTTCAAAAACCTTGATAAAGGTCTCGCCGATGATTTTACGCTTAGTTTCTGGGTCTTTTACACCCTTTAAAAGTCCCAAAAACTCCTCACTTGCATCTATTGTTATCAAAGGCACTTTGAGATTGTCTCTAAACATCTTCTCCACCGCCTCTCTCTCGCCCTTACGCAAAAGCCCGGTATCCACAAAGATAGGGATGAGATTATCCCCAATGGCTCTATATAAAAGCGTAGCCACAACGCTAGAATCCACCCCACCACTTACGGCGCATAAGATTTTGATACCATTTTCACCTTGAGTAAAGCCTGTGATTTTGCGGATTTTTTCTATCTCATAGGCTATGAAATTTTTCATATTCCACTCTGTGCTTGCCTTGCAAATGCCAACTGCGAAATTTTTTAGAATTTGCGCTCCACACTCACTATGCACGACTTCTGGGTGAAATTGCAAGGCATAAATTTGCCTTTTAAAATCTGCTATAACGCAGTAGTGTGTGTTGCCTGACTTTGCTAACTCGCTAAAGCCTTGTGGAATTTCTTCAACCTTGTCAGCATGAGACATCCAGACGATTGAATTATCTTTCACTCCTTCAAACAATGTCCTTGTTTCTTGGGCTAAAATTTCAAGTCTTGCCTTGCCAAATTCTTGCTCTTTTGCTCTTATAACCTTGCCGCCAAAATGATGGGCTATGTATTGCATACCATAACAAATTCCAAGCACAGGCACATCTAACTCAAACACAGCAGAATCAGGCTTATACGCTCCCTCTTCATACACACTTGCAGGACCGCCGCTTAAAATTATGCCCTTAGGATTTTTTGCCTTTATTTTTTCTATCTTTTCAAAATAGGGCACAATCTCGGTATAAACTCCAAATTCTCTTAATCTTCTAGCAATTAACTGTGTATATTGAGAGCCAAAGTCTAGGACTAAAATTTGCACTTCATTCATTATTTTCCTTTACCAGCGATTTAGATGTTTGTAGTGTTTGATTTCTATAACAGTTGAATTTTCGTCTTTAATCTCATAAAATGGGTCATCCTTGTATCCGCAAGATGTTATAAAGATTAATAAAAAAATTGTTATAATCAAGCCATGAAAAAGCTTAAAAATTCTAGTTTTATTATCGGCGAACTCATGAGTTTGACGCATTATAAACCTCTTAGATACATGATATTTTGCAAGGATTTCCTAGCTTCCATGATGAGCAAGCAAGAACAAGAACTTATAGAAAATATTTATATTTATAAGGATGTTTTTTATATTATCGCAAAGCACCCTGCAGCCTATCAGAATTTAAACCACGATAGTAGCAAAAAAAATATTAAATTTCGCATAAACTTATACGCTAAAACTTATCCGGAAAGTAATTTTGCTTTGATTAAAAATATAAAAATATACTCAAAAAATTACAGAGTTGAAAAAAAAATTCCACTCAAAAATGAAATCAAGACAAAAAATAAATACATAGAACTTGCAAAGCCAAATTTTATAAATCATTTTGCAAATCCAAATTTATTTGCTAGTTTTGAAGAGCTTAGAGAGCTTATTAAAAATGCTTAGAAAAGAGCTTGAGAATTTGCCTGAGTTACCGGGCGTGTATCAGTATTTTGATAAAAATTTAAAATTGCTTTATGTTGGCAAGGCTAAAAATTTAAGAAAAAGGGTTAGGAGTTATTTTAGCTTTAAAGATGAGTTGCTGCCAAATCCTAAAAATTCTTTAAGAATTCAAAATATGATATCACAGTGCTTTCATCTAGAATTTATAAGCACGAACTCAGAAGCTGACGCACTCATACTCGAAAATTCTTTTATAAAGCAACTAAGGCCAAAATACAATATCTTGCTAAGAGATGATAAGACTTACCCTTATATATATGTGGATTTAAATGAGGATTTTCCGCGTTTTAACATAACTAGAAAGGTGATTAAGAAAAATAAAATTCGTTACTATGGTCCCTTTTTTAAGGGTGCAAAAGAGCTTTTAAACGCTCTTTATCTTTATCATAAACTAAGGCAGAAAAATTCCTGCACTAAGCCTTGTTTGTTTTATCAAATGAAAAGGTGCTTAGCCCCTTGTGCGAATTTTATAACAAAAAAAGAGTATGAAAAAATTTTAAAAGAGGCTACAAATTCTTTGCTAAATCCAAATTTGTTGATAAAAAATTTAGAAAAGCAGATGTTTGCTTTGGCTAAAAATGAGTATTACGAGGAAGCTGCCAAGGTAAGAGAGCAGATAAAAACCATAAAAGAGCTTGACACAAAGATACAAATAGATATCGCAAAGCTTGAAGATTTTGATGTTTTTGCCTTTGCAAATGATGAGAAAAATATCTGCACCGCAAGGTTTGTCGTGCAAAATGGAAAATTAATAAGCGCTAAAACAAACATCAGCAAAAATGGACTAAAAGACATAGATAAAAACGAAATTTACACGCAGTTAATCTTAGAAAATTTCAACACAAACACACCCATAAATTCTACTAATATATATGTAAGAGATGATTTTGAGGATTTGCAAGTTTTGCAGGATTTGCTTTGCGAAAGATTTTCTAAAAAAATTTCGATTAAGGTTCCAAAACTTGGTGAAAAAAAACAAATTTGTGATTTGGCTTTTAAAAACGCGAGCATTAGCTTAGAAAATTTCAACAAACAATCTTTTTCTATCCTAGATGAGCTTTATACTTACTTTGGGCTTTCAAATTTCCCATCTTGTATAGAAATTTTTGATAATTCTCACCTGCAAGGCAGTGCCACAGTTGGTGCTATGGTGGCTTATAATGTTAATTTTTTTGATAAGAGCAGATACAGGCTTTTTCATCTTGAGGCTAAAAATGAGTACGAACAAATGAAAGAGCTTTTAAGCAGGAGGGTTAAGGCACTTGATAAGCTTAATGCGCCGGATTTATGGCTTATTGATGGTGGCAAGACCTTGCTAAATTTAGCCTATGATATAGCAAGCAGTGCTGGTTTAAATGTCGACATTTTAGCTATCTCAAAAGAAAAAATTTCATACAGAACAAAAAGAAGCAAGGGCGGTGCAAAAGACATTATACACAGCTTAAAGGGTGAATTTTCTTTTGAAGTAAGTGATGAAAAATTGCTATTTTTGCAAAAATTAAGAGACGAGGCGCACAGATTTGCCATTTCTTTTCACAAAAAGACAAAACAAAAGCAGGATTTACAAAGCTCAAAGCTTCAAAATTTAGGAGTAAGTAAAGCTTTCATACAAAGATTGCTTAATTATTTTGGAAGTTTTGAAGCTATATATGAGGCTGATTTTAACAGCATTGCACAAATTAGCAACGAAAATATTGCCAAAAAAATCACAAGCCTTCAAAATAAAGAGTGAGTGGCCTCGTAAATTCTTCTTGCTATGTAAGAATTATTCATAGTATATATGTGAATTCCATCTACTCCGTTTGTAAGCAAATCAACTATTTGCTCTATCGCATAAGCAATGCCAGCATCCACCATAGCCTTGTCGTTGTTTTCATACTTATGCAAAATTTGTTGAAATTTCTTTGGAATTTTAGCCCCGCACATAGAGGTGATTTTTAAAATTTGTCTTTTATTGGCAATTGGCATTATGCCTGCGCAAATTTTAGCCTTTATTCCTATGATATCGCAAGCTTCTTGAAACCTATAAAAATCTGAGTTATCAAAGAAAAGCTGGCTTAAAAGCGTGCTTGCTCCTGCATCAACTTTAATCTTTAAATTTCTTATATCCTGGGCAAAGCTTGAAGCTTCTTTGTGTTTTTCAGGATAACAAGCCGCGTAAATTTCAAAATCTCCATTTTGCTTTATATATTCAATCAAATCACTAGCATATCGAAAGTCTTTGCTAAGCTGATTTCCCTCTATATAATCCCCCTTAAGGGCTAGAATTTTACTTAGTTTCTTTTTCTTGCATTCGTCCAAGATAAGCTTTATGTCGCTTTTATTTAAGTGTATGCAAGGTAAGTGCACTATGCTTTGTGTGTGGTATTTTTCCTGAACTAAGCTTGCTAATTCTAAGGTATTTGAAGAATTCGCAGAGCCACCAGCTCCAAAAGTAACGCTTATGAAGTCTGGATTTAAATCCTTTAATTCCTCTAAAACCTTATAAATTTTATCTATACTATCGCTTTTTCTAGGCGGGAAAATTTCAAAAGAAAAACTTGGCTTATTCATTATCTATCCTTTTAAAAGCCCTATAATAGGGCTTGTTTTAGAGTTCTTTTCTTATCTCAGAGGCTGCTTCGCTCATATTTTTGAGACTTTGTATCACCTCTTTTTCGCCTCTTGTTTTTAGGCCACAATCGGGATTTATCCAAATTTGCTCTTTTGGAAGCTTGCTTAATATCGCTTTGATTGTGTTTTTAAGCTCATCAACGCTAGGAACTCTAGGGCTGTGTATATCATATACTCCAGGGCCTACCTCAGTTTTAAAATTATTTTGCTTTAAGGTGTCAAGCAATTCTAAATTTGACCTTGAAGCCTCAAAAGAAATAACATCAGCGTCCATCGCGTCTATTTCTTTTATAATGTCGCTAAATTCACTATAGCACATATGAGTGTGAATTTGAGTTTCAGGCCTAACCCCGCTATGCACCAAGTTAAAAGCAGGTATAGCCCAGTCTAAATACTCACTGTGCCAATCACTCTTTCTAAGAGGCAATTTTTCACGCAAGGCAGCCTCATCTATTTGTATGATTTTTATACCGGCCTTTTCAAGGTCTAGCACTTCATCTCTAATTGCAAGTGCGATTTGCAAGGTGCTTTCTTTAGTGCTAATATCCTCCCTAGGAAAGGACCAATTAAGTATAGTAACAGGCCCTGTTAGCATACCTTTTAAAGGTTTCTTGCTTTGCTCCTGTGCAAATTTACTCCAAGCAACAGTCATAGGCTTAGACCTAGAAACATCAGACCAAATTATCGGTGGCTTAACACATCTTGTGCCATAGCTTTGCACCCAGCCATTTTGAGTAAATAAAAAGCCATCCAAGCTCTCGCCAAAATACTCAACCATATCATTTCTTTCAAATTCTCCATGTACCAAAACATCAAGCCCGATTTCTTCTTGAAATTTAATACATTCTTTTATCTTTGTTTGATTAAATTCTGTGTACTGTGTGGCTGAAATTTTTTGTTGTTTAAAGGCTAAGCGGTTGGACCTCACATCGCTTGTTTGAGGAAATGAGCCTATGGTAGTAGTTGGTAAAATAGGTAGTTTTAAAGCCTCTTTTTGTATGCTTCTTCTTTGCTCAAATTCAGGCTTTCTTTTATAATCATCAGCCTTTAAGGCATTAACTCTTGCAAAAACAGCTTCGTTTTTTCTGTTATTTTCTTTAGAGAACAGTTCTAAATTTGCCTTAAATAACGCATTTTCTGAAAAATTATCACTAGATAAAATTTCCTTAAGCTCCTTAAGTTCTATCAATTTTTCCTCTGCAAAGGCTAGGTATTCTAGGTATTTTTTATCAAGTTTTGTCTCGTGCTTTATGCTGTATGGACTATGAAGCAAGGAACAAGAGGTGTTAAGCACTAAATTTTTTACATATTTTTTTAGCTCATTTACTGTATCTATAGTTTTTTTATAGTTATTTTTGTAGATGTTTTTTCCATTTACAAGGCCTGCAAATAAAATTTTCTTATCATCAAAGCCCTTTTTGATGAGGTTTAAGCTTTCTTTTCCTTCCAAAAAATCAAGCCCTATGGCGTCAAATTCAAGCTTTAGCAAATCATCATAAATATCTCTTACATCTCCAAAATATGTTTGAAGTAAAATTTTAACATTTGCTTTTTTGCTTAATAAATCAGTGTAAATATCCTTAAACAAAGCAATATCAGCAGAGCTTAAATCATAAACCAAATAAGGCTCATCAAACTGAAGCCATTTCACGCCTTCTTTATTTAACTTGGTCAAAAGCTCTATGTAGCATTGTTTCAACTTTGATAAAGCTTCGTTTTTAAGCCCATCGTTAGCGAAATTTATAAGTTTGTAAAAGGTAAAAAGTCCGCTTATGACAACCTTAGCTTCTATGCCAAGCTCTTTTGCTTCTTTATATTCATTTAGTATCTTGCTGTGATTTAGCTTTATTAAAGATACATCATCGCATTCAGGCACTAGATAGTGGTAGTTGGTGTTAAACCATTTTTTCATAGCTAGGGCTCTAACATCTCCCTTATCTCCTTGATAGCCTCTAGCTTGAGCAAAATACTCATCAAGGCTATCTAAATTTAGTTCCTTATACCTTTTAGCCACTACGCCAAAGATGTTTGCAGTGTCTAAGATATTATCATAAAAAGAAAAATCATTGCAGGAAATAAAGTCTATGCCAGCTTCTTTTTGGCTTTGCCAATGTCTTTTTCTTAAATTTTTAGCAAGCTCAAAAAGCTCTTCTTTTGAACTTGTCTGTTTAAAATACTTTTCAACAGCGAATTTTAGCTCTCTTAAAGCACCTATTCTTGGATACGAAATTACCGAATTTTGCATACTTATCCTTTCTTAAAAAAGTTCAAAAACTGAAAAGCTATTAAGAAAAGTAAGAAAGTGAGAAGTGAGAGTTTAGGCTCTTTTATCCAGTTTCTTACCGCTTAAAGCCTTCAGAAACCTGATGTAAAGCCTCTAAAGACTAAGTCTAACACATATTGCGACGCATTATAAACATAGCAAAAATTTGCATTCGACTAAGTCCTTTCATTTTTGAAAATAAATTGCACAATTCTATCTTTTTAATCTTAAATGTAACTTAATACATTCCTTGACAAAGTGTAATTAAATTTGGCATAATCACGACTTGTTTTTAAAAATTGCACTATTTTTGTAAGTCTCCTTAGCTCAGCCGGTAGAGCATCTCCCTTTTAAGGAGGGGGCCGTTGGTTCGAATCCAACAGGGGACACCATTTTTTCGGTCGCTTAGCTCAGTTGGTAGAGCGCCACCCTTACAAGGTGGATGTCATAAGTTCGAGTCTTATAGCGACCACCATTAAAATGTTGCAGCGGTAGTTCAGCTGGTTAGAATGCCGCCCTGTCACGGCGGAGGTCGCGGGTTCGAGCCCCGTCCGCTGCGCCATTTTTTAAGTCTCCTTAGCTCAGCTGGTAGAGCATCTGACTCTTAATCAGGTGGTCGTTGGTTCGATCCCAACAGGGGACACCATTTGGGATTAGACCCTTTCGTCTAGTGGCCCAGGACACCATTCTCTCTGTTTGGTAACAGAGGTTCAAATCCTCTAGGGGTCGCCATTTTCTTGGTCGCTTAGCTCAGTTGGTAGAGCGCCACCCTTACAAGGTGGATGTCATAAGTTCGAGTCTTATAGCGACCACCATTAAAATGTTGCAGCGGTAGTTCAGCTGGTTAGAATGCCGCCCTGTCACGGCGGAGGTCGCGGGTTCGAGCCCCGTCCGCTGCGCCATTTTGTAAGTCTCCTTAGCTCAGCCGGTAGAGCATCTCCCTTTTAAGGAGGGGGCCGTTGGTTCGAATCCAACAGGGGACACCACTTTAGAAAAGTTTTTAATGGCTTATTTACTCTTTATAGCTTGTATGCTTTTTATATACATCCGTCCTTTTTCTTTGCCTATCTGGTTTAGCTCCGTGCTTTTTGCCTTTTTGGCATATATTTTATCCTTGCTTAGTTTTGACGATATTATCTTTGTTTTTAGCATAGTTACTGATAGCACAGTGGCTTTACTAGCGCTCATACTTTTAAGCATGAGTTTTGATAAACTTGGCTTTTTTGCGCATTTAGCCTCTTTTATAGCCTTTAAAAAAATCTCATCTTTTTCATTTTTTTTGCTTTTAAGTATTTTAACTTCCTTTGTTAGCTTTGTATTTGCAAATGACGGAGCTATCTTGGTTTTAACGCCTATCATTTATATACTTTTTTCAAATTCTAAATTCTTTAAAAAGGACAAGGCCTCTTTGATATTTTTTCTACTTTGCCTTAGCTTTTTAAGCGATTTTGCCTCGAATTTATTTATCTTTTCAAATTTAACAAACATCATAACAGCAAAGATTTTTGACATAGCCTTGTTAGAATTTACGTTTTTTATGCTTGCGCCACAGCTTTTTGCCATA
The DNA here is from genome assembly GCF_002238335.1 of Campylobacter avium LMG 24591. NCBI lineage: Bacteria > Pseudomonadati > Campylobacterota > Epsilonproteobacteria > Campylobacterales > Campylobacteraceae > Campylobacter > Campylobacter avium. Next base: position 1,062,480 of record NZ_CP022347.1, on the reverse strand, counting down.
CTAGCTTTTTTGCTTTTAGCCTATTTGCCCTTTAGAAAAAAGCTGCCTAGGTATTTGTATTTTAATGCAAAATTAGCAGGAGTAAAGAAAAAAGATATAGTTTTTTGTTACGCTTTGCTAGTATTTTTACTAATATTTTTATTTTTATCCTTGCTAAAGCTTTATATTAGCTTGCTTATCGCCTCTTTTATAGCCTTTGTTTATGCTTTTTTATCAAAGAAATTTAGCCTTGTTTCCTTTGTAAAGCAAGCTCCTTTTTCGGTGCTAGCATTTTCTTTGGGCTTGTTTGTGGTGGTTTTTACTCTTAAAAATGCCGGACTTTTAGAGCTTTTATCAGGCATTTTTGCACCTTTAAAAGATAGTTCTTTATTTTTGCAAATCTTTTCTGTGGGCTTTTTTTCAGCCTTTGCTTCTAGTTTTGCAAATAATTTACCCGCAGTTTTCTTAGGCGATCTTGCCTTAAGCTCTTTTAACTTGGATGAAGCTCGGACAAAAATACTAGCCTATGCTAATCTTTTAGCCTGCAATATAGGCTCAAAATTCACGCCCATAGGATCACTAGCAACCTTGCTTTGGCTTCATTCCCTTGCTAGATATGGCATAAAAATTTCTTTTTTAAAATACATAGCATTTTCATTTTTTATCACCTTTTTTGTTTTGTGTGCTTCTTTGCTAGGACTAAGCCTTAGCGTATTTTTACTGGCTTAAATTTTAAGGTAAATTTTAAGGATGATGTGAATTTGAACGAAAGTTACGCTGATTTTTACTTAGTAAAGAGCTTTAGTTTATAGCATTTTTAAGAATTTATCTTTTAGAATTTATTAAACACTTGATAGGAGAATTTATGCCTTTTGTTAATATTCGTATCACAAAGGAAAACGGCGAGCCCACAACAAAGCAAAAAGAGGAGTTGATAGCAGGAGTTACAGAGCTTCTTGCTAGAGTTTTAAATAAAAACAAGGCTTCAACAGTTGTAATCATAGATGAAATAGACACTGATAACTACGGCTTAGGTGGCAAAAGCATAACAAAGGTAAGAAAAGAAAACTCTTGAAATTAGCTGTGAAATTTCATCTTAGGTTTAATCGCAAGGGATTTGATTTTCTAGTATTTTATATTTTTATAACCTTTACTTTGCTAGAATTCAGGCTTTAGGAGTTATCATGAGACACCTTATAAGCACTAAGGATTTAAGCAAGGATGAAATTTTAGAAGTTTTTTCTAAGGCTAGAGAATTTTTGGACGAAAAGCCTAGAACTCTACTTAAGGGCAAGAGTATCACTACCATTTTTTTTGAAAATTCAACTAGAACTTTATCGTCTTTTGAAACAGCGGCAAAGAGGCTTGACGCAAAGGTATTAAGGCTTGATGTATCAAGGTCTAGTTCTAGCAAGGGCGAAACGCTTTATGATACTGCTGCGAATTTAGACGCTATGAATCCAAATGCCATTGTTGTTAGACATCAGCACTCAGGAGTTCCGGAGTCTTTGGCTAGGTATGTGAATTGTCCTGTTTTAAACGGAGGGGACGGCAAGCACGCACATCCAACGCAGGCTTTGCTTGATTTATTTACCATTTATGAGCATTTTAAAGCAGATGTTGAGGGAAAAAGAGTTTTAATCGTAGGAGATATTAAAAATTCAAGAGTAGCCGCCTCAAATATAGAACTTTTAACTCGTTTCAATCTTGACATAAGCCTTGTTGCGCCACCACATTTTATGCCAAATTTAGACATTAAAAAAACTTATAATATCAAAGAAGCCGTTGAGCACGCCGATATTATCATATCCTTAAGAACTCAAACAGAAAGACATCAAAAGCAAATTTATGGTTCTTTAAAGGATTATGCAAATGATTTTTGTATAAATAAAGACTTGATTAAAGATAAGAATTTAATAGTTCTACATCCAGGCCCCGTTCATAGAAATATAGACATTAGCGATGAGGTTTTAGCAGATAAAAGATGTCTTGTTTTAAAACAGGTTAGCAACGGAGTTGCCATTAGAATGGCTGTTTTATTAAAACTTATATTAGGCGAGGAAAGGTAATGAGCGCTTTGAAGTGGAATTTAAAAGATTTGTTTGAAAATGATGAGCTTGTAGAAAGTTCTATCAAGCTTTTAACAAAATCCAGTCTAGCTTTTAGAAATAAGTATGAAAATAAATTAAAAGATGTGTCCAATTTTGCTGAGTGCATAAAAGAATACGAGGATCTTTTGCAAGAAGTATCCCACATAATGAGTTACGCATTTTTAAGCTTTGCTAGCGATACAACTCAAGGTGCTTTTTATGCAAAATGCGAGGAAGAATGCAAAATCATAGAGGAAAATTTACTTTTTTTCGAGCTTGAGTTTTGTGCCTTAGATGATGAATTTAGCAAAAAGCTGATAGATGAAAATAAAGATTATTCCTTTTATCTTTCAAATTTGTTAAAAGATAAAAAACATAGGCTTTCAAAGCAAGAAGAAAGGATAATGCTTTATTTATCAAGCACCGGTGCTGACGCCTTTGCAAGACTTTTTGATGAGAGCTTGACTGAACTTAAGGTTAAATTTGAAGGAAAAAAGCTAGGCATAGAAGAAATTTTAAGTAAGCTTTATAGCAAGGATAGAAGCGAAAGAAAAAGGGCTGCCAAGAATTTTAGTAAAAAACTAAAAAAGAACTCAAAATTACTTGCCTACATACTAAATACCATAAGAAAAGAATTAAGAGTAAAAAGCACTTTAAGAGCCTATGAGGATGCTGAAAGCTTTAGACATATAAGCAATCAAATTTCAAGAAAAAGCGTTGATGCTCTTATAAAAACAAGCGAAGCAAATTTCAGTATAGTTGCTAAGTATTATAAGAAAAAGAAAGAGCTTTTGGGCTTTAAAGAATTAAAAGATTATGACAGATACGCCCCGCTTGGCAAGGATTTAAATATCAAATTTGATGAGGCAAAAGATATAGTTTTAAAGGCCTTTGAGGCTTTTTCCCCTTTGTTTTCTGATATTGCTAAACAAGCTTTTGACGAGCATTGGATAGATGTATATCCTGCAAACAACAAAAGAGGCGGTGCCTTTTCGCACTCAACCACTAAGAAAGCTCATCCTTATGTGCTTTTAAACTATACTGACAAAAGAAGAGATTTATTTACGCTAGCACACGAACTAGGTCATAGCATACATCAAAAATTATCCTACAAGGTATCTTTTTTAAATCAAGATACGCCTTTAACCACAGCCGAAACAGCTTCGGTTTTTGCTGAAATGCTTGTTTTTGACTATGTCAAGAAAAATTTGAAAAATGAAGAACTTTTAGGGCTTTATGCTAGCAAGATAGAGGATATTTTTGCTACCTTGTTTAGACAGATTAATTTTACTACCTTTGAGAGAATTATACATGCTAAGGACGCAGAATTAAGCGTGGATGAGATAAATAGCATTTGGCTTAAAGAATCAAAAAAGATGTTTCAAGATAGTTTAAGTCTTAGCGATAATTATAAGTATTGGTGGTCTTATATACCGCATTTTATACATAGTCCGTTTTACTGCTATGCTTATTCTTATGCGCAACTTTTGGTTTTAGCACTTTATGGGCTTTATAAGAGTAAAAAACTTGATAATTTCACAGGTCTTTACATAGATATGCTTAGTAGTGGCGGCAGCAAGTCTCCGGCTGAGTTGATTGCTAAATTTGGTTTTAATGTGGATGATGAGAAGTTTTGGAAAATAGGAATTTTAGAAATTCAAAATTTAGTAGATGAGTTTTTAAGGTTTAAGATATGAATGAATTTTTGTTTGAAAAAGCAGATTTTAAAAAAGTAATGAAAAAGCACTGTTATGAAGTTTTACAGCTTTTAATTTCAAAATCAGAGCATTTTCAAATAGTCTGTGACACTCGTTTTGTAAGTTATGAGCCCAAGCTGCCCGATTCTTATATAGATAGCAGCTTATCTTATATTATGTTTTATATATCTGATTACAGTGTAGAATCGGTGAATTTAAATGATAAGCTTATGAGCTTTTACGCTGGCTTTGGTCCTGATAATTTCACTACTTGCGTAACTGTTAAGCTTGAGGCCTTGCATAAAATTCAAATTCAAAGAGATATTGTTTTTATAAATCCATCTTATTATCATAATGAAGAGGCCGAGGACCCTTTAAAAAGCTCTATAGAAATGCTTTTAAAAAATGCTAAAAATCGAGACCTTATAAAAAAATGAGCATTTTTTCTTCCTTAAATGAGGCCCAGCAGCAGGCCGCCTCGCACATAGACGGAGCTTTGTTAATCCTTGCTGGGGCGGGTTCTGGCAAGACTAAGACTATAACTACAAGATTAGCGTATTTAATAGGTGAGGTTGGAATTCATCCAAGCAACACCCTAACCCTTACCTTTACAAACAAAGCTGCTTATACCATGAGAAATAGAGCCTTTGCCTTGCTTAAAAACAACACAAATTATCAGCCTTTGCTTTGCACTTTTCATAGATTTGGGCTTTTGTTTTTAAAGCTTCATATAGAAAAATTAGGCTTTGCTAATAATTTTAAGGTAATTGATAGCGATGATAGCAAGAAAATCGTTAAGGATTTGATAGATTCTGAGCTAAAAATAAGTCCAAGTCTAGCCTGTGACGCGATTTCAAATTTTAAAAATAGCTTGCTTACCGTTGATGATGCTTATAATATGCTTGATGAAAATAAAAAATATATAGAACTTGGCGATGTGAAAATTGAAAATGAAAAGCTTGTAAAAATTTATAAACTATATCAAGATAGTTTGAAAAAATACGCTTTTTTAGATTTTGATGATTTGTTGCTTTTAAGTTATGAGCTTTTGAAAAAAGATGAGAATTTCGCAAAAGAGCAAAGCAGGCTTTATAATTACATAACTGTTGATGAGTATCAAGACACAAATACCTTGCAGCTTGAAATTTTAAAACTGCTTTGCAAGGAGCATTCAAATTTATGCGTTGTGGGTGATGATGACCAAAGCATTTATTCTTGGCGTGGGGCAAGGATAGAAAATATCTTAAATTTCAGCAAGGATTTTAAGGACGCAAAGATTATAAAACTAGAGCATAATTACCGCTCAAGTGCTAAAATTTTAGCCGCTGCGAATGCTTTGATTTCGCACAATACCCAAAGGCACGGCAAGACACTAATTAGCACCAAAGAGGAGGGCGAGGATATAAGGCTTTTATCTTTTGATGATGATAGAAGCGAAGCCTTTGAAATCGCACAGCTTGTTAAAAAGGAATTAGCTCTTGGAACCAGGGCTAGTGAGATAGCTATTTTATACCGCAGAAATATACTATCAAGCCTTATAGATAATGAATTTAGAAAGCAAAAAATATCTTATAAGGTTCTAAGTGGTATTAAATTTCACGAAAGAATGGAGATAAAAGACGCTATTTCTTATCTTAGATTTATATCAAACACAGATGATGATTATTCTTTCTTGCGCATAATTAACAAGCCAAAGCGAGGTCTTGGCAAGGCCTTTATTGCTAAATTACAACACCATGCTTCCTTAAACAAAAGTTCTTTATTTGAGGCTATTTCTTACTGCGTGCAAAACCGACTTTTTACGGATGAGCTGTGCAAGAAGCTAGAAAACTTTGCCTCTAGTATTTTGTCCTTGCAAGCTTGCGAACTAAGTTCCATCATAGACGGCTTAGAAAGTGTTTTTGCCTTATCTGCTTGTTATGATGAGGATTATAAAAAAGAGAATTTAAAACTGCTATATAATGAAATGAAAGCGGCCATAGCTAAGAATAATTACACAAGTTTAAATGATTTGCTTAGTGATTTTTCCTTGCAAAGTGAGCAAGATGCTATGAGCGATGATGAAAACTGCGTGTATCTTATGAGCGTGCATGCGAGCAAGGGGCTTGAATTTGATGTTGTCTTTATCGTAGGTCTTGAGAATGGAAATTTCCCCATACATACTAGCAATGAAGAGGAGAGAAGGCTTGCTTATGTGGCCATAACAAGGGCTAAAAAAAGGCTTTATTTAAGCAGGGTTGAATACAGAAGCGCCAAAAGTGCTATGGTGGAAGCCCCTAGTATATTTTTGGATGAATTGGCTTTAAAGGCTGATGTTAATAAAGGGGATTTTAAAAAGGGCGATTTGGTGAAACATAAAATTTTTGGCATAGGTAGAGTTTTAAATGTAACAAAAGAAAATGCCGCTCAAGAATGCAAACTAGACATAAGCTTTGGCGGCATTCAAAGAAGCATTTTATCCTCCTTTGTAACGAGAATATGAATAAATTATTTGTAGCCTATAAACCAAGAGATATTAGCTCAAACGACTACCTGCAAAGGCTTAAGAAAAGATACAAGGTTGAAAAGGCAGGTTATGCTGGCACGCTTGACCCTTTTGCTCAAGGTACTTTGATTGTGGCTTTTGGAAGCTTTACCAAGCTTTTTCGCTTTTTAAACAAGGCTCCTAAAATTTATGAATGCACTATGTGGCTGGGCGTGAAATCCCTTAGCCTAGATGATAAAAATATACAAAGCATAGAAAAGATAAAAGAAGTTAGCAAGGATGAGATTGAAAGTGTGAAAGCAAAGCTTTTAGGAGAGTTAAGCTTCATACCGCCTGCTTTTTCAGCAAAAAGGATAAATGGCAAAAGAGCTTATGAATTTGCTAGAAAAAATGAAGAAGTAAAGCTAAATTCTTGCATAATGAACATTTACGACTGTGAAATTTTATCTTATGCTCATCCTTTTTTGAGTTTAAGATTAACAGTTAGTGAGGGTGCTTATATACGCTCTTATTGTGAGCTTTTTGCAAAGGAATTAAATATCAACGCAACCCTTACTCATCTTAAAAGGATAAAAGAGGGTGCTTTTGTGTATGAAAATGAGAAAAATTTAAATATACTTGATTATCTTTGTTTAAAAAAAAATTATATAGACGATATAAATAAACTTGAAAACGGTTCAAAGCTTAGTTTAGAGGACTTGAAATTTAAGGATGAGGCTATGTATTTTATCGAGAGTGATAAATATTTTAGTATAATTGAGCTTAAGGACTCTAAGATAAGTTATATATTAAATAAGGTTAGCAAATGTTGATTTTATCAAGAAAAGAAAACGAGAGCATAAGGATTGGTGAGGATATAGAAATCACCATTATCCAAACAAACAAGGCTTATACCAAAATAGGCATTAAAGCGCCGCAAAGTTCCATTATACTTAGAAAGGAACTTATAAATGACATTAAAGATGAGAATTTGCACTCAAAGCTTTCTAAGGATATTAAGCTAGATAATTTGAGCAAACGTTTAAAAAAATGAAATCTCACGCCAAGATAAATGCTTTTTTAAAAATTTTAGGACAAGATGAAAGGTCTTATCATCTTTTAAGTTCTAGATTTGTTTTGATAGATGATTTGTACGATGAGCTTTATTTTGTAAAAGATAAGCAAAATGAGGGCTTTGAGATAATCACTGACTTTGTTTGCAAGGATAATATTATAAATAAAGCTTATGCTGCATTGAGCAACAAGGGCTTTAAAAACGAGCTTGAGGAGTTTTTTAAAACTTATAGTTTAAAACTTGTTAAAAACATCCCTGTTTTTGCCGGACTTGGCGGGGGAAGTAGCAACTGTGCTACATTTTTAAAGATGATAAACGAAAGCTTAAACCTAAAGCTAAGCACAGAGGAGCTTATAAAGCTTTCTATTAGTTTGGGTTCTGATGTGGCCTTTTTTCTAAGCGGCTTTAAGAGTGCAAATGTAGGTGGGTGCGGAGAAATTATAAGCGAATTTAGTGATGATATACCAAAAATAAGACTTAAATTCACTGAGGTAAAATGCGATACAAATCTTGTTTATAAGGAATTTGATAGATTAAATTTAGCTTTTAAGCCGGATAAAAAGACTATAGCTCTGTATGAAACTTTAAGCACAAGAGAGCTTTTTGGCTTTGAAAATAAGATTTTAAATGATTTGTTTACTCCTTGTGTAAGTTTATATCCTAAAATGCAGGAATTTATGAGTGCTGGGTATTTCTTAAGCGGCAGCGGCGGGACTGTTTTTGAGGTTATTTTATGAAAATAATAGCTAGAAATAAAAAAGCCTTTCATGATTACAGTATCTTTGATAAATTTGAAGCCGGTATAGTTCTTAAGGGCAGCGAGGTTGTGGCTTTAAGGCAGGGTAGGGCGAATTTAAAGGATTCTTTTATAAGGATTATAAGAGGAGAACTTTTCTTGCTAAATGCTCACATATCTTATCTTAGCACTACAAATATGTACTATAAGCACGAGGAAAGAGGCGCTAGAAAGCTTTTAATGCACAGAAAAGAGATTGATAAACTCTTTGGCAAGGTAAGCCAACAAGGCTTTACTTTAGTGGCTCTTGATTTATATTTTAATAAAAAAAATAAGGCTAAAATAACAGTTGCTCTGGCTAAAGGCAAAACCTTGCACGATAAAAGGGAGGTTTTAAAGAAAAAGCAAGCTGATTTAGAAGCTAAAGCGGCTATGAAAAGCTATAAGTAAGGATTTTAGATGAGGAAATTTTTGGCATTTTTTTGCGTTTTTGTTTTTATTTCTTGTTCTAGTGATGAAAAAATGCAAGATGATTTTGCCTTTGATAAATTTAAAGAGGGCGAAACTGTTGTTTTAGACAATGTGCACGGTGGCTCTAAAACCATAGTTAGAACCCAAAATGGCTTTGTTGTTCAGGGCGAGGAAGATAAAGTTCTTATCTTTGATTTTTTTGGCACCTTTTGTCCTCCTTGCAAGGAGGAGGCCCCGTTTTTAACAGATTTATGGAAGGAAAATTCAAGCAAGCTGGTGTTAATTGGGCTTGATCATTTTGAGGAAGTTAGCGATGATGAGGTGAGGAAATTTGCACATGAATTTGGTGCGTATTATTTCCTAAGCAATTCGCCTAATAATAAAAGATTGATAGCGCAAATTTTACACGATATTGATTATGCAAATATGGAGCAATTGCCATTTAAGGTCATGCTTTATAAAGGCGAGTATCAAACTGTAAGTGATTATTACCGCCCTGAAAATGAAAAAGGGCTTAAGTATTATCTTGGCTCTGTGCCTGTATCTCTTATAAATTCTGATTTGCATAAGGTGCTTAATGATGAATGAATTTGAACAAGATTTGGATTTAAAGCTAGATGAACCTAGGATGTTTAAGGTTTTGCTTTTAAATGATGATGTTACTACCATGGACTTTGTGGTTGAGGTTTTGATGGATATATTTCATTATGATCTTGATAGCGCTAGTCGCATCATGCTTGAAATTCATCATTTAGGTAGAGGTGTTTGCGGGGTTTATACTGAGGAAATCGCACTTAGCAAGCAAAGACAGGTTATGCAAGCAGCAGCCAAGGCGAATTTCCCTCTTAAAGTGGAGTTAGAAGAAGAATGAAATACCGAGAGAATTTACAAAAATTCCTATTAAATGCAAAGCATTTTTCAGCTATTAATAAGCACGAGTTTATAACTTGCGAGCATGTGTTATTTGCCATAGTAAAGCTTAGTCAAGATTTTGAGCAAATTTTTAAAGAATACGCTGATGGCGAATTTGAGCTTTTAGAAAATGAGCTTAAAAACCATATCGCACAAAAAAATCAAATTTTAAACAAAGATATAGAGCCTATAAATTCTCTTGTCCTAGATGATATTTTATCCTCACTTTGTTCTAATGATAAAAGCCTTGAAGAGCTTAAGATAATAGACTTTTTAGAAGGCGTGAGTAAGGATAGCAGAACCTACTCAAAGGCCATATTAGACAAACATTTTTTAGACACTAAAAAAATTCAGTACTTAAAAAATAAAAACGCCTCTGATAATATCTTATCATACGCTAGCGATTTAACTCTTTTAGCGGCTGAGGGCAAGATAGATCCTTTGATAGGAAGAAAATTTGAGCTTGAAAGAATGATGCAAATTCTAAGCAGGAGAAAGAAAAATAATCCTATCTTAGTAGGCGAAGCTGGCGTTGGAAAGACTGCTATTGTCGAGGGTTTGGCCTTGGCCATACACGAACAAAAGGTTCCTGATAGATTAAAAGACGCTAGAATTTTTAGCCTTGATATAAGTTCTTTGCTATCTGGCACGAAGTATAGAGGGGATTTTGAAAAAAGGCTTAAAGATGTTGTAAATGAGCTTTCTTCCTTGCCTAATGCAATTTTATTTATAGATGAAATTCACACTATGGTGGGAGCTGGGGCTGCTAATGAGAGCAATACCGACATGTCAAATCTCTTAAAACCAGCACTTAGCAATGGCAAACTCAAGTGCATAGGTGCTACCACGTTTTTAGAATACAAAAATAGCTTTGACAAAAATAAAGCACTTTCAAGACGCTTTGCAAAGATTGATGTTGATGAGCCAAGCAAAGAAGAGTGTTTGCTCATAGTAAAGGGTTTGCAAGATAAGTACGAAGCTTATCATAAGGTGAAATTTGATGATGAACTTATAAATTCAACTGTGGATTTAGCTAAGAAGTTTTTTCCTGATAAATTTCTACCTGATTCTGCGATTGATTTAATAGATGAGCTTGGAGCCTCTTTTTCTTTAAAAAATACCAAAAAAAATAAGGCCAGCTTGAAGGATTTGGAATTAGTTTTAGCCAAGATGAGTCGTTCTCATAAAATTTTTGAGCTTGATGAAAAGAAAATTTTAAAAAATTTAGAAAACTCCTTAAAAGAAGATATTTTCGGTCAAGATGAGGCTATAAAAGAGCTTTGTTTAACTATAAAGCAAAGCTATGCCGGCCTTAAGAATGAAAATAGCCCTAGGGGTGTGTTTTTATTTACGGGCTCAAGCGGTGTTGGAAAAACTGAGCTTTGCAAGTCTTTAGCCTCCCATTTGGGCTTGAGCTTAGAAAGATTTGATATGAGTGAGTATGCCGAAAAACATACTATAAGCAGGCTAATAGGTGCTCCTGCTGGTTATGTAGGCTATGAAGAAGGCGGCCTTTTAAGCAATGCGATTAGAAAAAACCCTTTTTCTGTTGTTTTATTTGATGAGATAGAAAAAGCACATCATGATTTAAATAATACCTTTTTGCAAATTTTTGACAATGCTACCTTAACTGATAGTAGCGGGCTTAAGGTGGATTTTAGAAATACCATAATCATCATGACTTCAAATTTAGGCCTTAATGAAAGTAATTATATGGGTTTTTTAAATGAAAAGGATGCTAAAAGAGATAAGGCGATAAATGAATTTTTCGCAGCCGAGTTCATAAACCGCATAGATAAAATCATACATTTTAACGACTTAAATGATGAAATTTTGGCTAAGATAGTGCAAAAAGAGCTTGATAAACTTTGCAAAAAACTCAAAAATATCAGCATAAAAGCAGATGATAAAGTAAAACTTCAGCTAGCTAAAAAAGCCTACAAGAAAGAATACGGGGTTCGCTTGCTAAAACGCATTATATCAAGCGAGATATCAGAAAAATTAAGTGATGAAATTTTATTTGGTAAGCTCAAAAATGGCGGTTTGGTTGAGCTAAAATTAAACAAAGATGGAACTATCAAATTTATATTCTAGTCTTTTAAATTCTACAAAGGACAGCCCTGTTTTTTTGACTAAGGATTTAGAGGCTGATTTTATGCTTAAAGCTTATAAATTTGGGCTTTTTCCTTGGAGCACTGCCCCTGTTACTTGGTGGTGTCCTGATCCTAGAATGCTGCTTTTTCCAAAGGATATCTATAAACAAAAAAGCATAAAAAGATTTTTTAAGCTTTATGAACTTTCGCTTGATAAAAATACCATGGCATTGATAAAGCTTTGTGCAAACACAAGAGATATAAGCTGGATAGATAAAAATTTCTTAAAGGCTTATGCTTCTTTGATTGAAATGGGTTTTTTGCATTCTTTAGAACTTTATGAAAAAGATGAGCTTGTGGGTGGAATTTACGGGCTTATCATAGGCAAGGTATTTTTTGCAGAAAGCATGGTAAGTCTTAGGAAAAATGTCTCAAAGATAGCTATGATAAAGCTTTGTGAGCTTTTAGAGCCTTATGATTTTTTAATTGATTGTCAAGTTTATAACAAGCATTTAGAATTTATGGGTGCGAAAAAAAGCTCTAGAAAAGATTTTCTAGAACTCCTTAGTCAAAAGACAGAGGAAAAAAGCGGCTTTGAAAGCTTTAAAAATCTCATCTAAGCTTATTTCATATCTTTTTTTACATTGCCTAAATACCTATAAACACTAGGCTCCGATAGTTTTAAAAACTTAGCCACCACGCTAATTGCTCCTTTTACATTAAAAACGCCTTTTTTATAGAGCTTACTTATAATGCTTTGCTTTTGCTCTGTTGTTAGTAAAAAGTCAGATTCTAGGTATTTTACATCTACATATTGGGTTAAAATTTCTTCTATAGAGTGGTTTAAAACCTCTACATTATTATCATCTTCTTGTTTTAAATTTAAAATTGATGACATATCATCTAGCTTTTCTATATCTATTATCTTAGCTACCACATCTCTCATCTCGCTGGTATCATAGTTTATGCAAAGTATGCCCTCAAGCTTATCCTTATCCTTTATAAAAAAGGTAGAGCCTCTTACCATCTTATCTTTATTTACCATAGCCTTGTAACCGCACAAAAAATCCTTATCCAAATAACTTTTATTTTGCACTAGCTCGCTAGCAAAGGCTGTAAGAGGCGAATTTGTGGTTCTGCCGCTTACTTGATTATTCTCAATAGCAGCTATATAAGCACCGCTTTCTTCTATCACGTGAAAAACTACCTCATATCTTTTTCCTAAAACCTGTCCTAAAAATTTGCAAAGTTTAATAAAATGTTCTTTTTTTTCCGCTCTCATTTTGTGTTCGCCTTAAAAAATAAAGTCTAAACAAGGCTTGTATTTTACATAATAAAAGCAAATAAAATATAAAAAATATATTGACAAATTATTATTATAACGATAAAATAATATCGAAAAATTTATTTTTAAGGAGAGAATATGCAAAAATATCCAAAGGCTATAGGTCCTTACTCTGTTTATAGAGTAGTAAATGGTTTTTTATTTGCCTCAGGACAAATTCCAATAAACCCTGAAAGTGGCAACATAGAAAGCTCTGACATAAAAGAGCAAACCAAACAAAGTTTAAAAAACATCGAAGCTATTTTGAAAGAAAATAATTTAAGCTTTGCAGATGTTGTAAAAACAACTGTGTTTTTAACTGATATAAATGATTTTGCTAGTGTAAATGAGGTTTATGCTGAATTTTTTAAAGAACCTTACCCAGCACGCTCGGCCATCGCTGTAAAAGATCTGCCAAAAAATGCACTTGTCGAGATAGAAATCATCGCTTTTAAGGGCTAAAAATTTTTTAAGGAGTTTTTATGTTAGCTATGTTTTTTGCTCTTGCTTCTATATTTTTACTTGTTTTTATGCTTAGTAAAAAGATAAATGCACATATGGCTTTGCTTTTAAGTGGTCTTTTGCTACTTTCTTTAGCAGCTATATTTAATCTACATCCTTATATAGTCGAGAAAGGCTCTTTACATTTAGCCTTTTTTGATATATTTGAGGTCTTTAATCAAAAGATGTCTAGCACCCTAGCAGGACTTGGTTTAACTCTTATGAGTATTGCCGGATTTTCCGCTTATATGGATCATGTTGGGGCGTCTTATGCACTTTTTAAGGTTTTTGAAAAGCCTTTAAAAATGGTTAAGCAACCTCTAATTTTGCTACTTGTTGCTTATTTTATAGTGCAGTTTATGGTTCTTTTCATACCATCTCACGCAGGTTTGGCTCTACTTTTAATGGTTACTATGTATCCTATACTTGTAAGATCTGGCGTGTCAAAATTATCAGCCCTAAGCGTTATAGCCATTTGTCAGTATATAGACCACGGACCAGGCTCAGGCAATGTTATCTTTGCGGCAAAACAAGCAAACATAGATCCTGCGACTTATTTTGTCTCTTATCAACTACCAACCACCATACCTATAATCATAGCGGTTGGACTTTCCATTTATTTTTGTGCTAAGTTTTTTGACAAAAAAGAAGGCTTTGTCTTTGATAAAGAGCTTGTAGAAAAAGAGCTAAATGAAAGCAAGGGCAAGGAAGAAGAGCTTAAAAAACCACCTAAAATTTATGCTATTTTACCGGTTTTACCTCTTATCTTAATACTTGGTTTTTCTCCTGTTTTAGATAGCATTTTAGTAGCCTTAAATATCTTTACTCAAGAGCAAATGGATGAATACGCTAAAACAGCCATACGCACAAATGTTCCTGTGGCTATGTTTATTTCTACCTTTGTGGCAATAGCCTTTGAAATGATAAGATATAAGAGTGTTGTAGATACTTTAAATTCCATTATGATTTTCTTTAAGGGAATGGGAAATTTATTTGTAATAACCGTTTCTTTGATAGTTTGTGGTCAAGTCTTTGCGGAAGGGCTTTTAAATGTAGGCTTTGTGGATATTTTAATATCCTTTGCAAAGGACTTAGGCTTTGGTGCCTTTGCTATCATCATCTTTGTATCCTTGCTTTTGGCTGTTTCAGCCTTTTTTATGGGAAGCGGAAATGCGGCATTTTTTTCATTTGCCCCTCTTATACCAAATATAGCAAAGTCTTTTTCGCTTGATACTATAACTATGATAGCACCTATTCAAATAATGACGGGTTTTGGTAGATGTGTAAGCCCTATAGCACCCGCAATATTGGCAATATCAGCTATGGCAAAGGTAAATCCTTTGCAAGTCGTAAAAAGAACAGCTATACCTATGCTTGTAGCTACTATAACAAATATAATTTGCACGTATATTTATCTGTAAGGAGGATAATATGAAAGAAAAAACCAAATTAATTCACATTGCAAGAGGAGATGAAAGCCTAGAGGCAAGACCTGTAAATCCGACTGTTATGAGAGCTTCTACTATACTTTTTAAAAATCACGAAGCTTGGCAAAAATACAGAGAGCTAAGAAAAACTAAAAGAGTTTTAAGTTACGGTGCTCGTGGAACTACTACAAATTTTGAGCTTGAAAAACTTATATGCGAACTTGAAGGTGGATATAGAGCTCAGCTTTTCCCAACAGGACTTGCAGCACTTGGAATGGTTTTGATGAATTATGCTAGTAAAGACGCACATATACTAATAACAGATGCCATTTATGGACCAGTTAGAGCTATTTGTGAAAATTTCTTAGCAAAAATGGGCGTTGAGATTGAATTTTTAAAGGCTGACGCAAGTGATGTGGAGCAAAAGATAAAAGCAAATACAAAGCTTATTTTATGCGAAAGCCCGGGTTCTATACTTTATGAGATTATAGATTTGCCAAAACTATGCAAGATAGCACATTCTCACAATATACCAGTTGCTATTGATAATACATATTCAAGCGGGTATTTTTTAAACCCTTTGAAACTCGGAGTTGATATAAGTGTTATAGCGGCTACAAAGTATCTTGGCGGACATAGCGATGTAATGATGGGTATAGTTGTTATAAATGAAAAAGAATGGAAAAATTTTGATAAATTGCCAGAAATTTTAGGCTTTAATGCAAGCCCAGATGATTGTTATTTGGTGCTTAGAGGTATGAGAACACTTGATGTTAGAATGAGGGCTCACGAAAAAAATGCTAATGAAATTGTTGAATTTTTATCAAGCAGAAAAGAAATAAAAAAGATATATTTTCCAGCCCTAAAAAGCCACGAAGGACACGAAATCTTTAAAAGAGACCATAAGGGCTCAAATGGTATGCTAACCATAGAATTTAATGAAAATATAAGCAAGGAAGAAGCTATAAAATTTGTGGATAATTTAGAGCTTTTTTCCATAGGAGCCTCTTGGGGAGGTTATGAGAGCTTAGCTACTGTAACTGTGCCTCCTAGAACTGTTACTGATTACAGCAAAAGCGGGGTTTTTGTGAGATTTCACATAGGGCTTGAGGATACGCAGGATTTAATAGCTGATTTAAAACAAGCTTTTGATAAGATGAAATAAAGGAGGATTTATGACAGGAGTTAGCGTTTTTGATATGAGAATTTTACAAGATTCTTGGAGCACAAAGGCTATGCGTGATGTTTTTAGCGAGGAAAATAGAATTCAAAAATGGCTAGATGTAGAAGCTGCTTTGGCTAAAGCTCAAGCTTCTTTAGGCATCATACCTAAAGAAGCAGCTGATGAGATAGCTAAAAAAGCCTTTTATAAATTTATGGATATGGATTTTATCTTTACTGAGTTTAAAAAGACAAAACATCCTTTAGTGCCTACTGTTAGAGGGCTTGAAAAGGCTTGTGAAAATGGCTTTGGAGAATTTGTGCATTTTGGAGTTACAACCCAAGACATCATAGATACAGGACTTGTTTTGCAGTTTAAAGAGGGTTTAAAACTTATAAAAGAAAAGCTAAAAGATATAGCTAAATCCCTAAAAAATATAGCCAGTGAGCATAAAAACACGGCTATGATGGGAAGAACCCTTGCCTTACAAGCCTTGCCTATAACCTTTGGACACAAGGTAGCCATTTGGCTTAGCGAGCTTGCAAGACATTACGACAGAATAGAAGAGCTAGAAAAAAGGCTTTATGTAGGTTCTATAGTAGGAGCTGTTGGCACTAAGGCAAGTTTAAGTGATAAATGCAATGAGGTTGAAAAGCTTACTCTTGAAAGCTTGGGTCTTTGTGTGCCAGATATTTCTTGGCAACCAGCAAGGGATAGATTTATAGAACTTGGCTTTGTTTTAGGAAACATAAATGCCACCTTTAACAAAATAGCTCATCAAATTTTACTCCTAGCACATAATGAAATAGACGAGTTAGCAGAGCCTTTTGGCAAGGGTCAAGTTGGAAGCTCAACTATGCCACACAAAAGAAATCCAGCCCTAAGCGAAAATGCCGTAACAGTAAGCAATACCTTTAAATCAAATTTAGCTATCTTAAGCGATATAGAAAGACACGAGCACGAAAGAGATGGACAGGTTTGGAAGATGGAGTGGAAACTTTTACCTGAAATGTTTTTAATGCTTTCTGTAGTGCTTGAAAATATGGCCTTTGTTTTGGCTGATTTAGATGTTAAAAAAGAGCAAATGAAAAGGAATTTAAACACCTTAAAAGGCTTTGTCTTAGCTGAAAGAATTATGTTTGCCCTAAGCGATACTTACGGTAAGCAACACGCACACGAGATAGTTTATGAAAATGCTATGCGTGGCATGGAGAAAAATTTAAGCTTTAAAGAAGTTTTACTAGAAGATGAAAGAGTTAGTAAAATTTTAGATGAAAAGGCACTTGATGAGTTAATGGACGCTAGTACTTATGTGGGTTATGCACCAAAACTTGTTGATGAGTTTTTAGAAAAAATATCCTCAGCAAAAATTTTAAATTAGGAAAAGAGATGTTTTACAGCCAACACTTAGCCTCCTTTATCTTAGATACAAAAGAAATACCAGCTGAGGTAAAAAACAGAGCAAAAGAATTGATGTTAGATAGCATAGGAACAGCCCTAGCTGCCTCTAAGGAACAAAGCGTTTTAAGAGCTTTTGAGGCTTTTAAGGCTATGTCTTGTAAGGAGGCAAAGGAGGCTAAAATTTGGTTTAGCGATGAAAGCATAGAAGCACAATATGCTGCTATGTTAAATGGCTTTGCTGCTCACGCTCTTGATTATGATGATACTCATACAGAGGCTATCTTACACGCTAGTGCCATACTCACGCCACTTTGTCTTACTTGGGGCTTTAGCATTGGTGCTGATGGGGATAAAATTCTAAGAGCCTTTGTTTTGGGCTGGGAGATAGGTGCTAGGCTAGGCGTAGCCTCTAAGGGAAGCTTTCATAAAAGAGGCTTTCACACTACAGCCTTGTGCGGAACTTATGCAGCCACTGTAGCTTCTGCAATACTTCTTGATTTAAACGAAGAAGAGCTTATAAATGCACTTGGCATAGCAGCTTCATTTTCTGCAGGCATAAATGAGTTTTTGTCAAATGGTTCAAATTCAAAGCTTTTGCATATAGCAAATGCCATTAGAAATGGAATTTTCATAGCAAAACTTGCTAAGGCAAAGCTTAGCGGTCCTTTGAGCGTGTTTGAGGGTAGGGATAATTTTTTTCGTGCCTTTGGTATAGAACAAGATTGCGATAAAGATGTCCTTGTAAAAGAGCTTGGCAAAAGCTATGCCGTAATGCAAGTATCCATAAAGCCATACCCAAC
The DNA here is from genome assembly GCF_002238335.1 of Campylobacter avium LMG 24591. Lineage (NCBI taxonomy): Bacteria > Pseudomonadati > Campylobacterota > Epsilonproteobacteria > Campylobacterales > Campylobacteraceae > Campylobacter > Campylobacter avium. The sequence continues at coordinate 1,044,348 of NZ_CP022347.1, read as the reverse complement.
TTGTCATTTTGCACACGGGCTTATAGACTGTGCCTTAGAGCTTAGAAAAGACGGGCTTAAGGATGAGGATATAAGTAGTATAAAATGCTTTGTAGATGAGGTGCCAATAAGCTTTATTTGCGACCCACTTGAAAAAAAATACGAGCCAAAAAGTGCTTATGAGGCTAAATTTTCTATGCCTTTTTTATTTGCCTTAGCCTTTAAAGATGGCTTTTTATCTCTTAAATCCTTAGAAAATTTAAACAGAGAAGATGTTTTAAGCTTTGCTAAGAAAATTTCTTATGAAAAAAGAGTCTCAAGTGGCTTTCCAAAGTATTTTCCCGGACATTTAGAAGCTCTTTTAAAGGATGGTAAAATTATAAAAAAAGATGTCTTTATAAATAAGGGAAATTTTGACAATCCTTTGAGTTTTGAGGAGTTAAAAGCAAAATTCTTATATAATGCTAAGCTTAGCATTAGCGAGGAAAAGGCTTTAAATATAATAACTCAGATTAAAAACTTAGAAAATTTAAAGACTTTTACCATCTAAAAAAGATGTAAAAATATCAGTTATGATAAAAGCTTAAACAATGCTTTGTTTAAGCTTTGTAATTTTTCACAAATTCTTGTATTCTTTGTATACCTTTTACGATGTTATCCATGCTTGTAGCGTAAGAAAATCTCACAAAACCATCCATGCCAAAGCCAAGACCCGGCACCAAGGCTACTTTTTGCTCCTCTAGCAATCTTTTGCAAAAAAGCATAGAGTCCTTTTCTACATCTTGAATATTAATAAAAAGATAAAAAGCTCCCTTCGGGGTATTGCTAATCTTTAAGCCCTCTATAGAATTTATCATCTCATAAGCTTTGTTTCGTCTTTTTTCAAACTCATTCCTCATCATTTCTATATCCTCATCCACCTCACCAAGCAAGACAGGAATAGCAGCCTTTTGCACTATAGAGCATATGTTTGAAGTGCTTTGAGATTGAAGCTTTTTAAGAGCCTTTATAAGTTCTTTGTCCTTGCAAGCCATATAGCCAAAACGCCAACCCGGCATAGCAGCACACTTAGAAAGTCCATTTATAGTAACAGTTCTTTTTAAGGCGTCATCACTTGCCTTAGCGAAAGAAAAAAAATCTTCATTGTCATACTGTAGTTTTTCATACATCTCATCGCTTAAAACAACTAT